>JAFRJA010000150.1 GCA_017432545.1 Erysipelotrichaceae bacterium | reverse complement strand
CCGTGCCGGCTTAGTTGATCCCTTGGATTACTACTTAACCAGACATAATCTTAAACTAAGTTTGATTTAACTGAACCGCCCACTGCCGAACGGCACGGTGTGGTGGTGTGAGAGGGGCTAGAAAATAGCCCCTACTCGATTCAAGTTTTTCACAAAGTCATTTATTTTTTGTTATTATTAAATTACATATGAAGTTTACAGATATTTTAGCGGTCTTAAGCGGTTTGGCTATCTTCCTATATGGTATGGAGGTCATGGGAAGTGGTTTTAAACATATGGCCGGCGGCAAGCTTCAGGATTTCCTGGAGAAACTGACGAAAAAACCGATCGTTGCGTTATTGGCTGGTTTACTTGTTACTGCATTGATTCAGTCATCGGGTGCAACGACAAGTATGCTCGTAAGTTTTGTCAATGCCGGGATCATGAAGGTCGCGCAGACTGTTTATGTCATCATGGGAAGCAATATTGGTACTACTATCACCGGTCATTTAATGGCTCTTGATGTAGGAATGGTTGCTCCTTTTTTAGCTTTTATCGGTGTATGCCTGATCATGTTTGTCAAGAATGACAAACTCAATGCGATCGGTGAAATAATGATGGGCCTGGGCTTTGTATTCTTAGGCATGGATACAATGTCTTCCGGACTGGCACCTTTAGGAAACTCTCCGTTCTTCCTGAATATCCTTTCCAGCATGCAGAATCCGCTGATCGGTATTCTGGTCGGTTTTGTCCTTACGACGATCGTTCAGTCTTCATCAGCTTCTCTGGGTATCATTCAGTCGCTGGCCAAGAGCGGAATCGTTTCGATCAAGGACGTCATGTTCTTCAACTTAGGTCAGAATCTCGGTTCCTGCACGACAGCGATGCTGGCATCCTTAAGTTTCAATCGTGATGCCAAGAGAGTTTCTTTACTGAACTTCTTGTTTAACCTGTGTAATGCGATACTGTTCACGATCCTTTATCTTATCTTCCCGTTTGACCGATTCTATGAGTCAATGGCACCGGGAAATGTCGTTGCCCAGATCGCCTTAATGCATACCTTTACTAATGTGGTATCGACGATCGTCATCTTCCCGTTTGCTCAGTATCTGGCCAAACTGGTCTATGTCTTCATCCCTGATCAGGGAACCGTCAAGACCTTACAGCCGGAAGTTGAGATCACACCTAAAACAGAAAACACGGCAGCTTTCAATATCTTCGGTATCAATATCGAGATCAATAATATGTTTGAGATCGTCATGAACTCGATCATCACGGCTTTTGATGGTCTGATGGAACATTATTCGGTTATTGAAGAGATCGGTAAGAATGAAGAAGTGGTCAATCAGATCAACCGAGGTATATCCAAGAACCTGATGATCCTGATGGCCTCCAATACGAATATGCAGGAATCAAGACAGGCGGCAAGTCTGTTCTCGATCAATGTCGATCTGGAAAGAATGAGTGATCATGTCGTCAATATGGCGGAAGCGGAAGAGGAACTGATCAGATGTGATTCGCCGTTATCGGTAAAAGCTTATGATGAATTATCCGAACTCGCTGCTACCATTCAGCAGAGCATGAGCGTTATCGATCGCATTATCGATACCGGCGATGCGGAAGCGCTCAGGATAATCAAAGAAAATGAAGAAAAGATCGACAGGCTGTGCATGGAAAATAAAGAAAAAGAGATCAAGCGTATGAAGGAAGGCGAAGATGAGCCGACCTCAGGTATCATCTATTCCGAACTGCTGATCGATATCGAAAGGATCGGCGATCATATCATAAATATCGCCGAAGGTATATGTGAAAGTTACAACAGAGGCTAAGACTTCTGTTTTTTATATAAACAATAATCCGATCAGTCTTACCAGAAGAGCTACAAGCCAGGCTACCAGGCATTGCCAGATCACGACATAGATGACCCAGCGATCACCGAGCTCTCTTTTTATTGAGGCGATAGCCGCAACGCATGGTGTATATAACAGAGAGAAAGCAAGTAAGCTGGCTGCTGCCAAAGGACTTAAAGAATTGCTTACACCGCCTTCAGCTTTAAACAGCACATTCATGATCGAGACAACGCTCTCCTTGGCCATGAAACCGCTGACAAGGGATGTAACGATCCGCCAGTCACCAAGTCCTAACGGTCTGAATAACGGCGCCAGAAGGCCGGATATGGAAGCCAGGATAGATTGTGAAGAATCACTTACGATATTGAAGCGGAAATCAAAACTCTGTAAGAACCAGACGACGACCGAAGCGATCAGGATGACCGAGAAGGCTCTCTGTAAGAAGTCCTTGGATTTTTCCCATAACAGTTGTGTAACGTTGCGCACACTTGGTAGACGATAGTTTGGCAGTTCCATGACAAACGGTACTGCTTCGCCTTTAAACAGGATCTTTCTATATAATAAAGCGACAATTATGCCGGTTACGATACCTAGGACATAAAGGCTGACCATGATCAGAGCCTTATAGCGCGGGAAGAAGGCATCGATAAAGAAGGCATAGATAGGAAGCTTAGCCGTACAGCTCATGAAAGGTGTAAGCAGGATGGTCATCTTACGGTCTCTTTCACTAGGCAAAGTCCTTGAAGACATGACGGCTGGCACGGTGCAGCCAAAACCGATCAGCAAAGGAACGATACTGCGCCCGGACAGACCAAGTTTTCTTAAAAGCTTATCCATGAAGAAGGCAACTCTGGCGATATAGCCGCTGTCTTCCAGTAAAGACAGGAAGAAAAACATCGTGATGATGATCGGCAGGAAACTCAAAACACTGCCGACACCTTCCAGAATGCCTTTGACGATCAGATTGTGTAAGACAACGTTTACACCTGCCTGAGTAAGATAGTTATCGATATGGAAGGTGATACCTTCGATCATCGCGGCCAGGATATCCTGGAAAAAAGCTCCGATGACATTGAAGGTCAGAAAGAAGACCAAGCCCATCACCAGGATAAAGATCGGGATCGCGGTGTATTTACCGATGAGGATCCTGTCGATCTTCTGGCTTCTCTTCTGTTCCTTGCTTTCCTGTGGTTTTCTGACACAGTTCTCACAGACTTTCATGATAAAACCGAAACGCATATCGGCAATCGCTGCACTGCGATCAAGTCCGCGTTCCTTCTCCATCTGGGTGGAAATATGTTCCAGAGTTTCGATCTCATTATCATCAAGATCCAGCTGGTCAATGATCAGCTGATCCTTTTCAATGGCTTTGGAAGCCGCAAAACGGATTGGCAGATTATTCATCCGGGCATGGTCCTCAATGAGGTGGATCGTTCCATGAAGACAACGGTGAACGGCACCACCGTGATCATCAGGATCACAGAAGTCCTGCTTAGTCGGTTTTTCCTGATATTTGGCTACATGGATCGCATGTCCAACAAGTTCATGGACACCTTCATTCTTGGCGGCTGAAATCGGTACTACCGGTACCCCCAGCATTTCTTCCATTTTATTGACATCGACAGACCCGCCATTGCCGGCCATTTCATCCATCATATTCAAAGCTACAACGACCGGAATATCCATTTCCAATAATTGCATCGTCAGATAGAGATTACGTTCGATATTGGTCGCATCAACGATATTGATGATCGCATGTGGTTTTTCATTCAAAACAAAGTCGCGGGATACCAACTCTTCCTTAGAATAAGGTGACATTGAATAGATACCCGGAAGATCGGTTATCAGGGTATTGGGATAGCCGATTATTGATCCGTCTTTGCGGTCAACGGTGACGCCCGGGAAGTTTCCGACATGTTGTCTTGAACCGGTCAGCTGATTGAAAAGGGTGGTCTTGCCGCTGTTCTGATTGCCGACCAGCGCAAATCTTAGCACGGTATCATCAGGTAAAGGATTAGCGGTCGTATCATCATGAAAACGTCCGCCTTCACCCAAACCGGGGTGTTCGCTTTTCGGACGCGCCTTTTTCTTTTCAATCTCCTGTTTTGAAGAATCAACAGGTTCAACTTTTATCTTGCCTGCATCTGCGAGTCTCAAGGTCAGTTCGTAGCTGTGGATCCTGATCTCCATCGGGTCGCCCATTGGCGCAAAGCGGATAACTTTTACTTCGACTCCGGGAATTAGGCCCATGTCAAGGAGATGTTGTCTTAAAGCACCTTTGCCGCCTACGGCTGTTATGGAGGCGAATTCGCCGATTTTGAGATCTTTTAGTGTTTTCATAGTTATACGACTTTTTATTTAAAATAATATATTGCTTAATACTAGTTTATCTCAAAATGGAATACAGGTCCTTATCAGTTTTCTCATAAGCAGTATAAAACAATGTAACAGGTCAGAAATGATACAATAATTAATGAATTATATGTGTTTTTTAACGCTGATGAGATAAAAAAATAATGAGTTTTGATGAAGTGTTTATCTTGGAAACAAAGATGCGGGAAGCCGCCAAAGCAAGAGATCGAAACGCTTTTCTGGAGCTTGTTGATGAAGATGCAGTCATGGTTTGTGGTGGGTATCAGTGTACGGGCAAAGAGTACGCTGATGTGATCGATAAGTATGATTGCCGCGATTTCAGCATTGATTATTTTGAGATCGTCAATGAAGATGTAAACTCTGTTCAGGTCCATTATCAGATCACGACAGAAGTAAATGATATCCGAAATATGGATCTCTCCGGCAGTTTTTATGTTACAACGACCTGGGCCAGAAAAGATGAGAAATGGGTCGTGGTATTTAATATGGATCAGAAGATAATCGAGAATTAGGAGCAAAATATGGACAGACCTGTAACAACTTTATTTATGCTGATGTCACTCGACGGCAAGATCTCACCTGGATCAACTGATGATCTGGATGTCGATAAGGATTTCAAAAATATCGAAGGTCTTAAACAGGGCCTTCATCAATACTATGAGATCGAACAGACAACTGATCTCTGGTCTTTCAATACCGGCCGTGTCCAGGCCAAGATGGGGGTCAATGAAAAACCGTTTCCAAACAAGACACCGGTATCATTTTTTTTACTGGACAACACTCATCTCACTGAACATGGCATATCCTATTTCTGTGCTTTATCAGATCAGTTTGTGCTGATCACTTCCAATCCTGATCATCCGGCTTTTGGAATGAAGAAAGATAACCTTCATATCATCTTTCAACAGAAACAGGATCTCAAGGATGCATTAGTAAAACTGAAGCAAGTTTATGGCTGTAAACGTCTGACGATCCAATCGGGCGGAACAGTTAACTCTCTGTTTTTAAGAGAAAAGCTGATCGATTATGTGGATATCGTGATCGCTCCGGTCCTGGTCGGTGGTAAAGATACTTCTACTCTGATCGATGGTGAATCGCTGAAAGTGGAAAGCGAACTGTCAAAACTTGGCGTGTTGAAACTTATAGAAAATGTGAGTCTTGATGATTCTTATATCAGACTCAGATATGAAGTCATAAGCTGAAATATAAAAGAAAAAGGAGAAGTGAACTATGTTTGATGTAAATGGCAGATGGGCACTTGTTACCGGTGCAAGCAGAGGTATCGGCTATCTGGCAGCACTTTATCTGGCGGAAAACGGCTGCAATATCGTGGCTCATGCCAGAAAGAAAGAGAACTGCGAAAAGCTAGTTGAGGAAGCAAAGAAACTTGGCGTTGAAGCCTATGCGGTGGAAGCGGAACTTTCGGATATGGATGAAGTCAGAGAGATGTGTAAGGAGATCGATGCCAATGGCACACCGATCGACATCGTACTAAACAACGCCGGTCTGCAGATCGCTTATCACAACGATTATTTTGATACGCCTGCTTATGATTATGACATCAGTTTCAAAGTCAATACGACAGCTCCGATGATGATCTGCTATCATTTCCTGCCATTAATGATCGAAAGAGGATATGGCAGGATCGTAAACACGACCAGTGGCATTGATCTTGAACCGGAACAGGCCGGTTATTCAGCAGCTAAGGCAGCTTTAAGTAAAGTTACCAGAGACCTGGGCAGAGATCTCGATGGAACTGATGTGGTAATTTCTCTGACTGATCCGGGCTGGTGCAAGACCGATCTTGGTGGACCTAATGCGCCAAACGAACCGGAAAGTGCTTTGCCGGGTGTTGTAATAGGCGTGTTTGTTGATGACAAAAAGAGCGGCAGACTCTTTGCGGCTCAGGACTATACCGGAATGTCATTAAAAGACGCAGTTAAGAAAGCTGAAAAAGTCAAAGGTGTTTATAAGAAATAATTTAGGGGCACATTATGATCAGTGAAAAAGTAAT
>JAFRJA010000149.1 GCA_017432545.1 Erysipelotrichaceae bacterium | reverse complement strand
TTTTGTCAACATTGTACTGTTTAACAGGATCATAGATCTTTTCCAGCGTCACATAGACATATTCCCTGCCGCCTTTTCTGTGGATCTTGGTGTTCTGAGGTCTTTTCACAGCTTCATGCATATCCTTCTCCTTTAGTCATATCTATGACTAAATTATACCATATTTCCTGTGAATCAGACAATACAAAAAACCCACTGTTTATCGATGATATTCAGTGAGTCTGATTAAAGATGATGATTATTTAGTCACAAAAGAGAAAAAGTTAAGACTATGGCACCAGAGGTTTTCCAAGAATCTATTTCAAGTAAATAGGTTCTTTTTTTGATATGTATATTGAAATGTTTAGTACTTTTGATCTGCTTGTAACAACAACGAGTATGGGTTGACATATGAAAACTCAAGATGCTATACTCACGATGTTGTTGGAGAAGAAAGATTATGGTTGAAAAGTATAAACTGTCAAATAATGAATCTCATCAGATCACCCGCGATTCCATAATAGAAGCATTCAAAATCTTATCTAAAGATAGAGTGGTTAATGATATCAGCATCACTGAATTATGCGCAAAAGCAGGAGTGTCTCGGGCGGGATTTTATCTGAATTTCAAGAACCTTGAAGAGGTTATGCATGAGATCACAAAGGAAACCATAGAGGATTTTTTCGTTGATATTTATGATGAATATGGAAAAGATGATTCACTCGATTTCTGGAAACCGGCAGTGGATTTTATTTTGAAACATGAAGATTTTTATATGAGCATCATCAACAGCAAAGAAGAAATCTATTATTTGGATCAGATGTGTAAGAAGTTTGGTGAAACAGTAAATAAGAGAGTTTCTATGAACAAAATGGAATACTATTTCTGGTCCGGTGGTCTGTTCATGATGGTTCGTGCATGGCTGCTGGGAGGAAAAAAGGAGCCGATTGAAGACCTTATCAGAGTTCTTAGTCCAAGCAATTAATTTCGAAGCCGGATGATCCGGCTTTTTGAGTGGACAAATCAGCATCAAATGTCTGAGATAACCTTGATATGATTGAATTCTTGAGTTTACGAATGTAAAATCAAATTATAAATTGAGCAGACAAACGTAAACGCAAAGGAGATCATATGGGAATCAATTACTGGATTGCAAAAGTGGCAAACATTAAACCAAAGAAAGCGCTTTATCCTGAGCATATGGAGTATGTAAGGAAGAATGCAGCGGAAGGAATGGTCCTTCTGAAAAATGGAAATGATATTCTGCCGTTAAAGCAGAACAGTGTTGCCTTGTTTGGCGCAGGCTCTGTCGATACTGTTTTCTGCGGAAGCGGCAGTGGGTATGCCAATGCGCCATACACAGTCAACTGTTATGAGGGCCTGAAAAACACCGGCTTCAGTATCACTTCTGAAGAATGGATCAGAAGATTTAAAAAGGAGTCTGAAAAAGCCAACAGAAAAGATAAGACACTTGGTCTGCTGGATGTTGTCTGGGGTGGTGGAAAGGTCTACGTTGACGATCTTCTGATTACTGATGATGAATTAAATAAGGCACGTGAAACGGACACTGTCATATATGTCATCAGAAGAAATGCCGGGGAAGGAGCAGATCGAAAACTGGAAAAGGGAGACTATTATCTGACTGACAATGAAGCAAAGAATCTGGACACTGTATGTAAGAACTTCAGAAACGTTATACTTGTTTTGAATACATTTGTCATTGATACAAAATTCATAACCGAAAGAAAAGATATCGATGCAGTGCTGCTGATGAGCTATAACGGTAATGAAGAAGGAAATACCCTTGCCGATATACTGACAGGGAAATCTGTGCCTACCGGAAGACTGGCTGACAGCTGGGCAGTTGATTATGAAGATAATCCGGCAAGTGCAACATTTGGCTCCAACGACGGCAATCCATTCCAGAAAGATTATAACGAAGACATTTATGTTGGATACCGTTACTTTGATTCGTTTAATATCAAGCCGATGATTCCGTTCGGCTATGGGTTAGGATATGGCAGATTTGAGATGAAATGCCTATCCGTAAAGGCAGACTGGAATACTGCAGAACTGCAGGTGAATGTTAAAAACGTAGGTGACCATCCTGATAAGGAAGTGGTTCAGGTATATGTTTCAGCACCTCAGGGGAAACTCAATAAGCCATGGCAGGAGTTGAAGGGATTTAAGAAAACAGCACTTCTGAAGCCGGGCGAACAGGAAACAATCGATATCAGCATCCCAATGGAAAGCCTTGCTTCCTATGACAGCGAAACTGCTGCATTCATCATGGAAGAAGGTGACTATGTCTTAAGGGTGGGAGATCATTCAAGACATACCGTAGAAGCAGGAGTCATTCATGTAAAGGGAACGGGAGAATTAAGAAAGGTTGTCAGCAGATTAGCTCCGGATCATCCCCTGGAAACACTGACAGCTACAGAAATGACTGAACCGGTCGACTACGGTTTCAAAGAATATTATGACCATACGGAAATTGTAAAGAATGAAGTGTTTGAAGCAGAACTGAACAGTAAGGATTGTGTTACTGCCAATGGCTACAACCCATGGTACACCCGTACGGATCAGCAACATGCCAGTATTATTAAAGCGGAGAATTCAACTTTTGGGGATGTGGTAGCAGGCAAGGTATCTTTAGAGAGTTTTGTGGCTTCGTTGCCTGAAGAAGTACTGTTCAGACTGGTAGCAGGGGACGCCAGTGAATCGCCATACCCGGTAACGTCCCGTAATCCCGGAAAACTGAAAGAAGTCAAAGCACCCAAGTCATCCGGAGCAACCACAAAACAGTATCTCAAGACTCTGGGTATTCCGCAGTGGACAATGACAGATGGCCCAGCAGGGCTGCATATCATGGGAGGAGTTACCTGTAATCCGGTCGGCATGGCTTTAGCTCAGTCCTGGAATACCGAATTCTGTCAGAATATCGGGGCAGGAATCGGCAGAGAATTAAAGGCTCTTAATACCAGTGTCATACTTGGCCCGGGGATGAACATCCACAGAGACCCGTTATGCGGGCGTAACTTTGAATATTTCTCAGAAGATCCGTTAGTTTCAGGAAAGATGGCAGCTGCCTATACGATTGGAGTACAGGAGACAGATGGTACCGCAGTTGCCATAAAGCATTTTGCCGGAAACAATCAGGAAACCGAGCGTTTCAAACAGAATGACACAGTCAGCGAAAGAGCTCTGAGAGAAATATACCTAAAGGGCTTTGAGATCTGTATCAGGGAAGCTGACCCTAAAACCGTGATGACCAGTTATAACCTGATCAATGGGAAGCATACTTCTTCCAATAAGGAACTGGTTACGGATATTCTCAGAGATGAATGGAATTTCAAAGGTCTGGTAATGACTGACTGGGGTACCTTAAGTGATAAGGATCTGGACTTAAACGCCGGAAACAACCTGATCATGGGAGGATACAGAAGTGATTATCTGAAGGCAGCTTATGAAGGAAGCGAACCTGAGTTTGAAAAGAACGGTTATGTAAAAACCAGAACATTCAAGCTGTATGGAGGTCTGTTTAAGGAAGAATATGAACAGTGGAACAGTTTCCGACTTGATAAAGAGGGGAAGGATACGGTCAGCGTAACGGTGACCAGCGGAGAAAAGCTTAACGAAAAGGTTCTTAAGGCAGTCGAGAAAGGCTGCGCTGAGATTATTGAAAATGACGACAGAAGTACCACAGTGGTTTATAAGGGAACCAGAAAAGGTAAAAGCATTTCAAGAAAGGTTCTTGAACAGAACGCCTGTGTGGTTTTGGAACAGATAAAGGATTCATTGTCCTGTAAACTTACATACAGTGACAAGAAAGAGAATTAAGGTGTGAGAGGGAGAAAGAACATGAAAAAGGAAAACAAAACAAACGAAAAGAAGAGCATCACATTTCCACAGCTGATGGCCTGGTCATCTGCCGGTTTCAGTGCAGCTATGCAGTCAGTTATTGTAGGATTTCTGTCTATTTACTGCAGCACAATTCTGGGATTGGAGCCGGCATTGGTAGGAACGATATTACTGGCTACCAAGATCTTAGACTGCTTTACCGATCTGTTCATAGGGTATTTAATTGATAACACCAATACAAAGATCGGCAGAGGTCGTCCTTATGATCTGGCATTGGTCGGAACATGGATCAGTACGGTGTTGCTGTATTCTTGCCCTGCAGGCTGGAGCACGGTTCTTAAGTGCATCTGGCTGGCTCTGGTATTTACCATCATGAATTCAGGATTTATTTCATTATTCTATTCAGCTCAGAATCCCTATATGGTCAGAGCATTCAATAACTCCGATGCCTATGTCAAGATCAGTGCATATGGCGGGCTGGTTGCCATGTTGGGAGGTGTACTTGTCTCTATTCTGTTCCCGCAGTTAAGAGCAACGATGGGTACAACGGCAAGTGGATGGACAAAAATGATTCTGATGTTTGCGATTCCGGGTATTCTGGTCGGCGTTATCCGATTCCTTACAATCAAAGAAAAGTATTCATTGGACATCAAAACCGAACATACGACGATCAAGGACATATTGCACGCCTTAAAAGAGAATAAATTCATTTATATCATCGCTTTCATGTTTATGGTGTATCAGTTGATTGCAAACATGGGCGTCAATACCTATTATTTCACTTATGTTGTCAAAGACATCGGCAAGGAAAGCATCATGAGTATCTTTGCGGTACTGATTCTTCCCGTCATGCTGATCTTTCCTCCGCTACTTAAAAAGGTTTCGCTGGATAAGGTCATTATCTGGGGACTGTGGGCCTGTGTTGTTGGATGTGTGATCAACTGGTTTGCGGTTGATAATATGGTTCTGATATTTATCTCCGGTCTGTTAAAAGGTGTTGGCATCATTCCTATTAGTATGATGAGTGGACTGATGGTACTGGATTGCGCAGACTATAACGAATGGAAAGGTTTGCCAAGAATGGAAGCTACCCTGGGTATTGTACAGGGACTGGCAGGAAATGTCGGCAATGCTTTGGGATCATTTGTCTTAGGCCTTTGTCTGACACTAAGTGGTTTCATTACCACTACCGAAGGTCAGGTAGTTACTCAGCCTGAATCGGCAGTCACAATGGTACGCCTGCTGGTAAGCTTCATACCATTAGTGCTTTATATCATTACCATACTGATCTTAAGAAAATACACTCTCAGCAAGATGATGCCGCAGATCCACGATGATCTGGAGAAAAGAAGAATTGAAGAAGGAGTCATTAAAGAAGAAGCTGGAGCATAGGAAAAAGTAAAGGTATGGAGAACATACCTTTTCAATAAGGGAGACGTATATGAAACTGAATGATGTTTTTAAGGATAATATGGTTCTGCAGAGAAATGAGAAAATATCATTTTTCGGGGAGAACGAGAAAGAAAGAACGGTCAGGATAGAGGTTTCCGGAAGAAAAGTAAAAGATGCGAGTCTGACAAAGGGGACTTTTAAGATAATCATTCCGGCGCAGAAGACTTCCTGGAAGGAAACGGTCAGTTTTTATGAAGATAATGAGCTGCTTCTGGAATTGAAAGATGTGAAATTTGGCGAAGTATGGCTGGCAGGCGGTCAGTCAAATATGGAACTGCCCATGACATATGACCATGAATACAAATCGTTAAAGAGAAAGCGACTGCCTGAGGGAATCTTCTTTTATGAAGTTCCGAAACGCTATGCTCCTGTCATGATAGATTCTTCAGCGTTGGATAACCAGGGGAAATGGTACGGATGTAACACGGATACATTGGCACTATGGCCGGCAGTACCGTTCTATTTTGCCGCTAAACTATCTGAAAAGATACCGGATTGTCCGATAGGGATCGTTTCATGCAACTATGGTGGATCTAATATGTTATGCTGGCTGCCGGAAGAAAAGATCGTTAATGATGAAAAACTGGCTGAGTTTTATCATATCTTTGAGCAGAAGTGTTCTTCTGTTGACATGGAGAAATACAAAGAGGAGCTTTTAGGAAAAGCGAGCAGGAAAAAGAACTTTCTATTGAAGGCTGGTGGTGAAATGTACATGAAAGGCAGATTTCCGTCTTTTGTTTCCAGAAATCTTTGGAAGAACAATCAGAAACCACTGGAGTCCCAGAAGGATTATCTTCCCTGGGATGCCATGAGGCCATGTGGACTGTATGAATATATGTTCAGAAACATTGAAGGCTTTGTCTTTAAGGGAGTTATCTGGTATCAGGGCGAATCAGAAGCCAGAAGTGACAGGGCACCTCTCTATACATATACCATGCAGCTGCTGGTTAAAACATGGAGAGAAAAACTGGAAAAAGAACTGCCATTCATAACCGTGGTTTTACCGGCTTTTACATGTGATATCATCGATAATGGTGTGTTGTTCCCGGAAATCAGAAGACAGCAGAAAGAACTGCCTGAACACATCGAAAATCTATATTCAATAGAAGACTATGAATCGGGAATGCCTTATAATATCCATTCTCCAAATAAGAGACCGATAGGAGAAAAGCTGGTTCTTTCAGCACTGGAAAATGTTTATTCCGGAAGGAGAGACTGATGGCAAGATTACCATATATAGACTACAGGCAGATGTGGAAGGATTTCTTTTTAAACCATAATCGTTATGAACTTGTGACTGACTATGTGATCAGGGATGGAAACAGGCACCCATTTGCGATAATTGTACCTGGAGGTGGGTATATAGGTGTATGCTCATTTGTAGAGGGAACACCTGTAGCAAGACAGCTGAATGATCTGGGCATATCAGCGTTTATCCTTCATTACCGAACAGGAAATAAAGGCAAATTCCCTAGTCCGATGGATGATCTTGCCAGAGCTGTTACTGAAGTGTTGGAAAAATCAGAAGAATATAATGTCATTACAGACAACTATTCAGTTTGGGGCTTTTCTGCGGGAGGACACCTTGCAGCCAGTTTTGGAACTGAAAACATGGGATACAGAAAATACGGCTTGCCTTCTCCCGGAGCAATTATTCTTGGATATCCGGTAATAACAATGCATAAAGAATTGACACATAAATCCTCACATGATGTTCTGATAGGAAAACAGGCATCGGAAACAGAGGAAGAGTTTACAAGTGTTGAAAAGCATGTTGATGCAAATTATCCTCCAACATTTATCTGGTGCGGAACTGATGACAAAGTTGTTTCAACAGAAAACACCAGGATGATGGTTAAATCCCTTGAAGAACAAGGAATCAGATATGAAACGCACATATATGACGACGTTGGTCATGGTATAGGTATTGGTACTGGCACCAATGCAGAAGAATGGCTGATGAAAGCAGTATACTTCTGGCTTCAAAAACATATATAAAGCTGGTGAACAATAGGCGTACCATCAGCCTGATTCTTAAGAGCGAAAGCCAAGAAGCAGAATCCCCTGAAATCAGTACTTTCCGCCTATTTTTCAGATG
This sequence comes from Erysipelotrichaceae bacterium, assembly GCA_017432545.1. Taxonomy (GTDB): domain Bacteria; phylum Bacillota_I; class Bacilli_A; order Erysipelotrichales; family Erysipelotrichaceae; genus Colivicinus. The sequence continues at coordinate 12,786 of JAFRJA010000149.1, read as the reverse complement.
TTAATTATGCGATTCATACATTTGACATGTTATGAGAAGGTCCAGAGATTAATGAATTCCTTGAAGTTTAACAAATCCAGTTATCTTGAAAAACAAAGAAAACATGATAATATGGGTTTGTAATATTAAGCAGATCTCTTTCGTTTATCGAAGACAGGCAAAATTTTGCGTTTGTACCCCCTATGGCACCAGAGCAAATCAAGGACTTATTTCATGGAAATAGGTCCTTTTTGTTTGCAACTATACCTAACGTAAAACGCTGAAAAATGTCATGTTTGCTTGGTGGATAGAGTATACATATGAATTTAAAATAATGTTAATGATAGTTGCAAAGGTGGGAAAGATATGAGAAAACATTATTTGGATAATATCCGCTGGATAACAGTCGTTATTGTCGTGATCTACCATGTGTTCTACATGTACAATGCGCAGGGAATTGCCGGGGGTTTGGGAAAGATCACTTCTCTCAGAGAACAATACTATGATGTGTTTATGTACATCGTTTATCCCTGGATGATGCCGATCCTGTTCGTTGTTTCAGGGATCAGCTCCTGGCTGTATTTGGAAAAGCACACGGAACAGGAATATTTCAAAAGCAGAACCTTAAAACTGCTGGTTCCTTCAACAATAGGATTGTTCGTTTTTCAATTTGTTCAGGGATATTTAAGTATGTCTTTATCCAACGCTTTCGTTTCGTTTAATGGCGTTCCCGGTTTCGTTTTGTACCTGATTATGGTTCTGAGCGGCATCGGTGTCCTGTGGTATGTACAGATTCTGTGGTTATTCTCCGTAATGCTGATATGGGTCAGAAAAATCGAAAAAGGAAGATGTTGGAATATTGGCAAAAAAGTAAATCTTGCGGTTCTTTTCCTCCTGAGTGTTCCTGTATGGATGTCGGCGCAGTTTGGTAATACGCCGCTCATCATTGTGTACAGATTCGGATTGTACAGCACGATGTTCTTTCTTGGATATTTTGTCTTTTCACATGACGAAGTCATTGAAATACTGAAGAAACATTTCCCGTTGATCGCACTGATCGCTACGATGCTTTGCATCGCGTTCAGTGTATCGTACTTCGGAATGAATATCGCTGACGCACCGATCAACCGCTCCATCCTTTTTGCAGCATACTGTTGGTTCGGCACCCTGGCAATACTTGGCGGAACTGCTGAATTCTTTGATTTTGAGAACAGGTTTACAAGATGGATGAACAGAAACAGCTTCGGGCTGTATGTATTCCATTATCTCGGGATATCTGCTGCAGCACTGTTTGTTGCCAAACCGGGAATACTGCCGCCGTTGGCAGCGTATTTTCTCAGCCTGGTTGCAGGATTTACAGTCGGATTTGGTTTGGGATTTATCATTTCCAGGATACCATTCCTGAGATGGGCCGTGCTTGGAATGAATAAGAAAGGATAGGATCTATGTTTCATGATAATCTGATTCAGCTCAGAAAGCTGAAAACAATGACACAGGAAGATCTTGCTGAAAAGGTCGGCGTTTCTAGACAGGCGATCGCAAAGTGGGAATCCGGAGAGACTGTACCCGATCTGGAAAAGTGCAGGATACTGGCAGAAATATTCGGCGTTTCTTTGGACGATCTTGCAAATCACGAACATAACGATGATATGGGTTTTGGTGTTCCGCCCAAGGGAAAGTATCTGTTCGGAATCGTTACAGTCGGTGAAAAGGGACAGATCGTGATACCCATCAGGGCAAGAAAAGTATTTGACATTAAGCAAGGCGATCAGCTTGTAATTCTGGGAGATGAATCGCAGGGAATGGCCATGATGAAGTCTGATGGATTTCTTCAAATGGCTGATGCTATCAGGAACTACGCAGGGAAAAATGATTTCTGAACTTCCAAACCTGTATAATGCAAGGAAATCCATTGTGTAATGCTATTAATTGAATATCGTCACAAAGACTTGAAAGAAATTCCAGTTCAGGATGCCTTACGCCAGTAAAAGATTAGAGAAAATCCATATGGGTGAGGATTGAACCTCATCTGTTGGCCTGACTAATGCAAAGATTCAAAGCGGTTGGAAAACAACTTTGTTTTTTACATAATCAATAGTATAATAAAATCGAAATAGAATAGTTCATAAATGTGAGGTATACAATATGGTATATGACTATATCGTTGAGAATTATAAAAACGGTGATCCCATCTTTCTGAGTGAACTGCCATACAGGTCGAAGGATTATCTGCGTCAGGAAATGAAGCAGCTTACGGACGAAGGGAAACTGGAGAGAGTATACAATGGCGTATACTATCTTTCCTATCCGACCATACTGGGAACAAAGGGGAAGATGTTGATCGATCGTTATATCGATAAAAAGTATCTGAACGTCAATGGAAGAATATCGGGATATGTCACAGGACTGCAGCTGGCAAACAAGTACGGTTTCACGAGCCAGAATCCGTCATGTTATGAAGTCTGCAGCAATGAAGCGACTACAAAGCAAAGGAAACTCAACATTGACGGCAATACGATCATTATCTATAAGCCGGTCGCCGAGATCACGCAAGAAAACAGGACTGCGTTGCAGTTTCTTGATCTGATGTCCGGTATCGACAGATACAGCGAACTCTCCGGGGAGGAGTATAAAAAGAAGCTGAAGAAATATGTCGAAATAAACAAGGTGGATTTTGATCAGGTAAAAAAATACCTTCCGCTCTACCCGGACAGGGCATACCGCAACATCTATGAAGGAGGGCTGATGAATGAACTGGTATAGAGAAAACAAGGATGAATGGAGGCAGATCATAGAGACGGTCTCTGCTGAGGAACACAGAAGTGTACAGATGGTAGAAAAGGATACCATTCAGTCCATGTTCCTGCTGGGTCTGTCAGGAAGTGATCTGCCGATTGTCTTCAAAGGAGGCACCTCTCTTTCCAAGGCGTATGATCTGATCGACAGGTTTTCCGAGGACATCGATATCTCTGCGGATAGAAAGCTGAGCGAAACGGAAAGAAGGAATGTCAAGAGCGCAATTCTTAAAACGGCGGATGATCTGGGATTAAAACTGTCAAACCCGGACAAGGTCATGTCAAGGCACAGTTACAACAAGTACGTATTCGAATATGATTCTTTGTTCAGCGACATCCCTTTGGAGATGATTGTAGAGACAAGCTTCTATCAGTCGGTATATCCTGCCTTGGAACATGAAGTGTACAGCATCATCGGAAGATTCTGTCAGGATAGAGACATAGACCTTCCGATTCCTTTTGAGGCTTCAATCGTAAATATGAAAGTGCAGTCCCTTCAAAGAACCTTCATCGATAAAGTATTTGCGATCTGCGACTACAGGCTGCAGGACATGCAGGACAGGGACTCCAGACATCTGTATGACATTGCGAAGATTCTTCCTGAAATTTCTCTCGACGATGATTTGAAAGCTTTGGTAGATAAAGTCAGAAAAGACCGCATGACATCAAAGAACAATCCATCCGCACAGCCGGAACATGATATTCCAAAAATGCTTAAGGAGATCATCGCAAGCAGATTTTATGAACCAGATTACAACAATCTGACAAGAAGGCTTCTTTATGAGGATGTATCTTACGATGAAGCGGTTAATAATGGTGTTGCCGTGGTTGCCGATCTTGATCTTTTCGAATACAGAACATAAGCAGAATTACCCATAGAGGGGACTCGAAAAAAGTTCGCAGGGACATTTACGAAAACTTTACAAAGCATCAAAAGAGTATCCAGGAGATTGCAAATACAGACATTTATGATATTATGAGGTTGAACAAGCGATTCTTCTTTTTGAGTCGTATAAAACAGGGGAAAAGTTCGTAACAATCCCCCCTAAGGCACCAGAGCATTTTTCAAGAATCTATTTCAAGTAAATAGGTTCTTTTTATATTGCGAACGCTTAATCATTAATGAATACCAGAAGATGATATAAAAACCATTCAAATAATGAATATATTGACTTGGAGCAAGCTCCAGATTTTATAATGAAGGCAACAAAGAAATATGGAGGCAACCTTATGAATATCCAAGCAGTATGTGAGAGATATCATATCAGCCAGGATACCCTGAGATACTATGAAAAAGCTGGTATCATTCCTGCTGTCAGCCGCACGAAAGGCGGGAAACGTGATTACAGAGAAGAAGATCTTAAATGGGTAGAAAACGCCATTTGCATGAGGAATGCCGGTTTGTCTATCGAAATGCTGGCGGAATATGTCAGACTGTTTCAGGAAGGAAATGATACTTTTTCTCAGAGAAGAGATTTGCTGATCGATGCCAGAGAACAGATACAGAAACAGAAGGAAGAGATCGAAGAAACACTGTCGCTTCTGGATTACAAGATCTCGCGCTATGAAGAAGCTGTAAAAACAGGAGTGCTAACTTGGGATGAAAAACATCCGCGATAGGAGAAGAAGATGAAGAAATATCTGACAACGCTGCTTGTCCTGGCGATGATCACGGGACTGGCATCATGCAGCAAAACACAACAGACTGAAATAACGGAAAACGTTCCAACAGAAACAGGCCCTTCTGAAACGACAGAAAAAGCTCAGGACGGGGATACAAAAATGCTTGTTCTGTATTTCTCCCGTACCGGGGAACAATATGGTGTCGGAGTGATAGAGAAAGGTAATACCGCCATCGTAGCAGAAATAATAACAGATCTGACCGGTGCGGACCTCTATGAAATTGTTCCTGCAGAAGACAATTATCCGACAACCTACAAGGAACTGACCGATGTGGCAAAGAAAGAACAGAATGAAAACGCTAGACCCGCTTATGCCGATACACTGCCGGATCTTTCTGACTATTCAGTAATATTCATCGGTGCTCCGGTCTGGTGGGGCGACTGGCCGATGATCATGTACACATTCTTTGAGAATGAAGATCTGTCAAACAGGACTCTGATCCCGTTCTGTACCCATGCCGGAAGCGGACTGTCCGGTTTTGACAGAAAACTGGCTGCTGCCTGCCCTGACAGCAAGGTCCTTGATGGTTTGGCAATCGTTGGAGCGGATGCTCAAAATAAGCCGGAAAGCATAAGAGACATGATATCTGAATGGATAAGCGGCCTGGATTATTAGTGACGGTATGAGAAGAAAGAACTTTAGAATTGCCTTGGATCTGATCATGACCATCCTGCTGCCGATGCTGATGGCATATTCCCTGATCGGTGAAAAGTTTCATGAGATCATTGGCTCAGCAATGCTGCTGCTGTTTGTGACGCACCACATTCTGAACCGGAAATGGTATGGAAGTTTGTGCAAGGGGAAGCAGACCTTTATCCGCATCTTTCGTTCTCTTCTGAATCTTGTTTTGCTGATTCTGATGATCCTGCAACCTGTCAGCGGTATCCTGATGTCCAGATATCTATATACGTTTATCAGGATCAAAGGAGTCTCTGCCTATGCCCGAGAGATCCATCTGATGATCGGCTACTGGTGTTATATCCTGTGTTGTATCCATGCAGGGATACATCTTGTTTCCTTCATGAGCAGACTGAATACACAGAAAAAAGTGTTGATTTCAGGTATCTGGATTTTGATCTCCGTTTATGGGATCTATGCTTTCTTCAAGCGGCAGTTCCCCGACTACATGTTCAGGAAGACTTTGTTTGCTTTCTTTGACTTCAGCGAACCAAGAGTATTGTTCTTCCTGGACTATCTGTCGATCATGGCCTTATTTGTTCTGATCGGATATATGATATCAAACATACCAAAAGTCAGTAAAAAGAACAGTTCAATATAGAAACAACAGAAAGGAAAAGAACACGATGGAAAAAGCGAAAGTTTATTTCTGCAGGGAGATCACTCCCGAAAACATCATCAAGATGTATGAAGCATTAGACAAGCAGTTGCCTGGCAAGGTAGCGGTCAAGATGCATTCCGGTGAAAAAGGGAACAGAAACTATCTGAAACCGGAATTCGTCAAGGACATGATCAATCATGTCAACGGCACGGTCGTGGAATGCAATACGGCATATCCCGGAGCACGAAACAAGACCTACAAGCATATCGAACTGATCAGGGAACACGGCTGGGAGGAGTACTTCCCGTTTGATCTTCTTGACAAGGAAGGTCCGGACATGGAACTCGATGTTGAAAATGGCCATATCCTGAAAAAGAACTATGTCGGCAAGAATCTGACAAATTATGATTCAATGCTGGTTTTATCTCATTTTAAGGGTCATGCCATGGGCGGATACGGCGGAGCTTTGAAGCAGCTGTCGATCGGCTGTGCCTCTTCTGCAGGGAAAACCCTGATTCATACGGCAGGTAAGACAGACGTCCAGGAAGAGCTCTTTGCCAACCTGCCTGAGCAGGACAGATTCCTGGAAAGCATGGCTGATGCCGCGTCTTCCGTTGTAAAACACTTTGATGGCAACATGGCTTTCATCAATGTCATGAAGAACATTTCCAAAGACTGCGACTGCGACGGCAACGCTGCACCTCCTTGCATGAAAGATATCGGAATCTTGTCTTCTCTTGATCCGATCGCTATCGATCAGGCATGTCTTGATCTTGTATACAACTCCGATGATCCGGGCAAGAAGACCTTAATTGAGAGAATCGAATCTTTACATGGCATTCATACAATCGAAGCAGCATCTGAACTTGGCTTTGGTACAAGAGAGTATGAACTGGTTGAAATTGAATAAAGAGAGGCTGCTATGAATAAAAATCTGATCATTTATTTCAGCCGTGCCGATGAGAATTATGCGGTAGGCTATATCGATAAAGGCAATACCGAAATAGTGGCTGAATATGTACAGAAATATACAGATGCCGATCTATTTAAAGCAGAACCGCTGATTCCTTATGCAAAAGACTACAATACCTGCATCAAGGAAGCCAAAGAAAGGATCGGCAACGCTCCAATCAAGGAAACACTGAAAGACATTTCTGTATATGATACGGTCTATATCATGTCTCCGATCTACTGGGGTACTTATGCTCCGGAACTGGAAACAGTACTGAAAGATTTAGACTTTACCGGTAAAACAGTCAGAGTGATATCCACCCATGAAGGATCAGGCTTAGGTTCCATGGTCTCTGATCTGAAAAAGATCTGTAAAGGCACAACTGTTGATACAAACGGATTAGCAATCAAAGGTTCCAAAGCAAAACAGTCGGAAGAAGCAGTCAGGAACTGGCTTTAAGATTTGTTATACTATCTTAAAAAGGAGACAGATAATATGAAAGCATTACTGATTAACGGCAGCCCTGATCCGAAGGGATGCATTGCTACGGCTTTAAGCCTTGCATCAGAAGTACTGAACAAGGAAGGCGTTGAAACCGAGATCATCCATATCGGAAACAAGGATATCAGAGGATGTATAGGCTGCCGCAGCTGCAAGAAAACAGGAAAGTGTGTCTTCAACGACTTAGTCAACGAAGTATCACCTAAGCTCGCCGAAGCTGACGGCATCGTCGTAGGATCTCCTGTCTATTTCGGGACTCCTAACGGAACTGTTCTGTCTTTCATGCAGCGACTGTTCTATTCCTGCGGATGCGATCTGCACATGAAAGTCGGTGCTTCCATCGTGTCTTGCAGAAGAGGCGGAAACAGCGCGACCTTCGAAACACTCAATCAGTTCTATGGAATTAGCGGCATGCCTGTCGTTCCCAGCACCTATTGGAATGATGTCCATGGCTATACCGGTGAGGATGCCTTGACTGATGCTGAAGGCGTGGAAACGGTTCGCAATATGGCCACCAATATGGTCTTCCTGATGAAGTCCATTCAGGCAGGCAAGGAACAGTTTGGCAAGCCGGATGTGAAGCATACAAAGTTTACCAATTTCATCAGATAAAGGATCAGGAGGATAAACAGAAATGAAGAAACAAACAGCAGGTAGAGACAGATTAGGAACTTTAGCACCTAAGTTTGCGGAACTGAACGACGATGTGCTGTTCGGTGAAGTATGGTCAAGGGAAGATAAGCTCAGCGCAAGAGACAGAAGTCTGGCAGTCATATCGGCATTGTTCTCTGCCGGATTGTATCCGCAGCTGAAGAGCCATCTGATCCTGGGCAAGGAACACGGTCTGACCAGGGAAGAAGTCGTGGAAGTCATCACACAGCTGGCTTTCTATTGCGGCTGGCCGAAAGCCTGGAGCACTTTCCCGATGATTGAAGAGGTATATGGAGAATAGCGGCAGCTATACATAATATTTGTATTTAACGGAGGAGAAATAATGAGCAGAGTTGATTTCGGCGCCAAGCCATTGATGTATCCACAGCCTGTGTTGATCATCGCAACGTATGACGAAAACGGTGTACCCAATGCCATGAATGCGGCATGGGGCATAACAACGGATTACAAGGAGATCACCATCAGTCTGGCTGAACACAAGACGACAGATAATCTGAAGATCAGGAAAGCCTTCACGGTCTCTATGGCGACAGAATACCAGGTGATCGCCTGTGACTATGTCGGTATCGAATCCGGAAGGAAAGTGCCTGACAAGTTTGAAAAAGCAGGTTTTCATGCGACGAAGAGTGAATTCGTGGATGCGCCACTGATCGATGAACTGCCTCTGGCACTGGAATGCAGGGTGAAGAGTTTTGAAGACGGCATCCTGATCGGAGAGATCGTCAATGTTTCCGCCGATGAAAGCGTCGTTACGGATGGCAAGGTCGATATGACAAAACTGAGACCGATCAGTTTCGACCCTTTCTCCAACGGGTATTATGGTGTCGGTGAAAGAGTCGGAAATGCGTTCAAGGACGGAATGGAACTGAAATAAACGAGAAAGACATGGCTATTACAGTTAATCTTAGATATACGGGCAAGAACGGAAACGCCCTCAAGTTTGTGGAAGAGATGATATCTTCCGGAACGGTTTCTTTGATCAGGGCGGAAAAGGGTAATCTTCGTTATGAATACTATCAGTCTCTGGATGATCCGGAAACGGTATTGCTGATCGACAGCTGGGAAGACCAGGAAGCGATCGATGTCCATCACGCTTCGCCGATGATGAAGACCATTGCGGAGCTTCGCGAGAAATACGATCTGCATATGAGTGTGGATCGTTATACGGACATGCAAGACAATCCGGAAGACGAGAGGTTTATCAGGAAATAGATTTCACAGAAGTACAGGACACAGGTTCGACCTTTACCTGTAAGGACCTTAGAGGGGACTCGAAAAAAGTTCGCAGGGACATTTACGAACGCTTTACTGGATATAAAAAGAACAGTATTGAGATATTGCAAATACAGACATTTATGATATTATGAAGTTGAACAAGCGATTCTTCTTTTTGAGTCGTATAAAACAGGGGAAAAGTTCGTAACAATCCCCCCTAAGGCACCAAATTGATTTTTCATACCAGAAATGGTAACATAACATTACAAATGGGCTGGTCATTTGACCCGGGTCCACATCACGGCGGGTAAGACACCCGTCTTTGTTTTATATGAAGGAATTAAGTATTTTTGTAGATGAATCAGGTGATTGGGGCGAGTATGATATTCATTCTCCGTTTTATATTGTTTCTCTTGTGATTCATGATCAATCTTTCGATCTGACTAATGGAATCAGAATCTTAAACGAAAAGCTGGATCGTCTCGGCTTTAGTGGCCATTGTATTCATTCCGGTCCGATCATTCGCGGAGAAGAAGAATACAGAAATCTTGATTTCGATACCAGAAAAAAGATATTCATGACGCTGATGAGTTTTCTCAGGAACGAAGACATCAGGATCAAGACGATCTATATTGAAAAGAAGCATATCAACGATAATATTGAAAGCGCAAGTAAACTTAGTAAGCAAATAGCCGGCTTCATAAAAAGCAATTATGAGTTTTTTCTGGGATATGATCTGGTGAAAGTCTATTATGACAACGGTTATCCAAACTTTATCAAAATCCAAACTTTTAATCAAACGAACGATATTGCGGTATCATTTGCCTGATAAAGTTTGGATTTTGTTTTATACCCCACACGCGTTCAATAAAGAAGATAAGCTGTTTTTCCATTTAGGAGATACGTTTTTATCTACTTCATCTTGTACCGAATTGTATGCGTTCAACTCTTCTTCAGCAGTTATATCAAGATATACCATTGTTGTCTGAAGCTGTTCGTGTCCTAAAAGAAAAGAAATCTGTACAATATTCATTCCCTCATCAAGCCAATGAGATGCCCTGGCGTGCCTAAACTGATGCGAATGAAGTTCTATCGGTACATCATTGTTAATCTTATTTGCTTCTTTCGCATATAATTTCAATCTTTTGGCGAATGCCGGCTGTGTAATTTTTGTCTTTCCATAAGAATGGTTTGCGTAGAAAACGTACTCCTCTTCATCAGGGTTTTCACAATGAAAAAGAAACAGATAATGATTGAGATGCTTCACCGCTTTCTGTGGAAGATATAGTGATCTGACTTTATTTCCTTTTCCGACTATACCTACATATGGCTTTTTATCTTTAAGATGAAGATCCTTGATCCTTATTGACAGTAATTCGTCTATTCTTGCTGCCGTCGCATAGAGTACGATCATCATCGTCAGATCGCGTATGCCGATAGACGTTGATGTATCGGGCATACTCATAAGCGTTTGTATTGCTTCTTTGGTCATACCGTTGACTTTCCGTTTAGGTGTTTTCCGTTTCTTGATTGTTTTGGCCTGTTGATACAAGTACACTAAATCAATATTATTTTCTGAAACATATTTAAGGAATTCCCTCAGACATCCGAGTCTGATGTTGATGGTTGAAGAAAGGTTGCTTCGGTTTGAATCCAACCACTTCATGAAATCTTCGATGTTTTCTTTTGAGAAACTATTCCAGTTAAATGTATCGATACTTTCTTTCTTCTCTTCTTCAAGAAAAGAAAGAAAAAGCGAGAATGTTATTTTGTATGTTTTTATAGTGTGAGAACTACCCGTTTTGTAAGTAGGTACATAATTTCTCAAGAAGTCAGAAACATAATTCGCTACTTCAAGAGCTTCTTTATTTGTTTTCTTCATCATAAACCTCCGGAATAATATCGTTGAAATCTGATTCCGATAAATCTTTCATAATGTCAGATAACGCCGGAACCAGCGAGTAATAATATTTGGTGCTTTCAAGACTGCTGTGGCCCATGCTCTTGGAAAGATAGACAAGCTTGTCATAGAAATTAAACCCGGAAGACACCCATTTATTGATGTTCACAATCGCATAATGATGGCGAAGTTCGTAAGGCGTAGCGTATGAATCGTTGACACTGTCCCAGATCTTCCTGAAAGTCGACCACACCCAGTATCGTGTTCTTCCTTCCTCTTTGTTCTTGGGGAAAAAATAAGTTCTCTCCGGATAAAGCTTCTTTATATAATCATCATATTGTCTGAGAACGATGGCCATAGTTTCATGTAAGACGACATGATGCTGATCGTAACCCTTTGATTGTCTGATATTTAGAATACCGTTTTTCAAATCGACATCTTCAGTTTTTAAAAGACGGGCTTCCGTTGTACGGATTCCGCTGCTGTAAAGTAATCTGAAAAATACGGGTATGGTTGCTTTCAGGTTCATGGATCTGAAAGAGTGCTGGTGAATTTTGAAAGAATCACAGGCACCGAAAAATCTGGTTAATTCATTATTTGAAAATGAGTGTGGAATATAGGTACTTCTTTCATACTTGGGTATTTTCGGTAACGTAATATCAGTAAGCTTTCTTTGTTTCAGATAAGACAGAAAACCAATCAAAGGATATATTCTGCTTCTTGTAGAGTTGTTCTTTTCTGTTTGCCTTTGCGCCGACCACTGATCGACCATTTCCTGTGTAATATTATTTGAACCTGGCCAATTATTATGACAATAGTTGTCAAAAACGGAAAGATATATCAGATCATGATCGCAAAGTCTTCCTGATGCCTGGCAATATGTAACGTATGCTTCTATGTGTTTTTGAGGAATTACTTCGAATTGTTTCATAATACAAAAACCTCCACAGGCATCGGATAATCTTCGATAGAAACAGCGCATTCCTGAAGATGGGTAAAGTCAGCTGAAAGATAAGTCTCTACCGATTTCGGGTCAAGATGGCCCATAAGTTTACTGATAACCGGTTGGGCAACATTATTTTCCAAAAAGGATGTTGCGAAATGATGCCTGAAAATATGTGTGCCTCTGTGATCGCCTTCATCCATACGGATACATGCCAGGTTAAAAATTTTGTCTGTAATCCCGTTTATTCCGCTGACACCGATTGCGTTATATGGACGGTTTAAAGAAAGAAAAACATAGGGACAATCGCTTTTCCTTCTTTCCTTTGTCAAATAATCAAACAGCGCATTGCCTGCCACAGGAAGCAGAGGAAGTTTTAACGGAACTTCTGTTTTCTGCTGCGTTATCGAAATTGTCGATTCTTCCCAGTTGATCGATTCTATTTTAAGGAATGCGACGTCGCTTCTTCTTAGTCCGTAATAAACAAGTAAAGTACCGACAGCTCTGTCGCGCAAAGAAAGACCGTTTTTCTCATCTCTGAGGACATTTTTGACTGCGTCGATTTCTTCTTTGATCAGATATTGAATTATTTTTCGGCTCCTCTTAATTCTGGGAAGATAAAAAATAATTTTCCTGTTTTGTGAGTCGGATAAACCCTCACTTAATACTTTCTTTACGGTTTTATAATAAGTATTGCTCTTAGGCCCGGTACCGTTGCGATTTAGAAAAAATCTGATATGTAAGTACCATTTGTCAAGTGTTGTTTAAAAGAATCTGATCATTTTCAATCAAATAACACCTAAGATCTATATGAACCTCTAGGACATCTGGAAGAAGCTTTAGACTGTATCAGTTCATCGGCAGTTG
>JAFRJA010000019.1 GCA_017432545.1 Erysipelotrichaceae bacterium | reverse complement strand
GCATCAGAGATATCAACTACGTTGAAACCTAAGTTCTGGAGCATATCACCGTTATCCGGTAAGAAGATGTTCAGATAAGTTCTTGGGTCTTCGTAGTCAGGACCCCAACCACCGAAGAACAGTAAGTCAGCGTTAGTTTCTGTACCCTGTTCAACGTAGTACCAGCAGTCATAGTAAGTATCAGCATCAACTGTTAAAACGTTAACTACAACATTCTCAGCACCTAAAGCAGCTTCGATAGCAGCCTTTTCAGCTAAAGCTCTGTTTGTAGAAGTTTCAGAAGTTTCAACTGCGAGAGTATCGAGATAGATCGGCCAAGTAACTGTGTCGCCTAATTCTTCTTTAGCCTGTGCTAAGTAAGCAGCAGCCTTCTCAGGGCTATACCATGCATCCTGACCATCAGCCAGATTAACATCTTCATAACCTTCGTAAGCATGTAACTTTTCAGTTAATACATCGACGTAGTTAGCACCGTCAATCTTACAGAAAGTAGGAGCAACGATTGTATTTCTGATCGGTCCATCAGCCAGTTCTTCACCTAATGTAACTGCTTCATAAGCATGAGAAGAGAAAGCAGCCATAACAGCCTTACGGAAGTTGAGGTTCAGTAAAGCAGTTCTGGTATCGGCCTTCTGTTCATCAGTCTTGACGGAAACAGCCTTTGAAGGATCTGAGAATGAGTTATAAGTTCTTCTGTTAACATTCAATGCAGCCCAATAGCAAGTCGTGCCTGTATCGGAAATAAACATATTATCGCCATAGTTAGCTTCTGCATCGGCCTTGATTTCAGGGTTCGCAACTCTGACACCAGTAGCATCAACTTCGCCGTTCTTGAACATCTTGTACAGATAGTCCGGGTCGTCGTTTTCAGTAGTGTAAGTTAACTTGATGTTTTTGATGAATACGTTGTCTGCATCCCAGTAATTGTCATTCTTTGTGAATTCGATAACTGACTTAGAAGTGTAGTTGGAAATAACGTATGCAGAGTTGTAAAGAATACCATCAGCTGCTAAAGAACCGAAAGTACAAGCTTCTGCATTCGGTGCACCCAACTTACAGCCGTCACCCTTAGACTCTAAGAATTCAGCATTAACAGGGAATAAGATTGAATAAGTAGTCATTGATGGTAAGTAAGGAGTCGGAGCAGCCATCTTGTAAACGACTGTGTAATCATCCGGTGTCTCGATACCTACATCTTCCCAAGAGATCGTACCGGCAACATAATCGTTCAAACCAACGATTACATCACCAACTAACCATAATGTCAGAGACTCGAATTCAGCAGCATGTCTTAAACCTGTTACGAAGTCCTGAGCCTTAACTTCATCGTAAACTTCACCGTTATTGGTTACCCAATTAGCGCCTTTACGAAGATGGAAAGTCCATTCAGTTGCGTCATCGTTCTGTTCCCAAGATTCAGCCATACCTGGAGCCAGGTTGCCGTATTTATCCTGAGTTAACAGGCCTTCTACGCCGTTGTTGTAGATGTCGCCATTAGTAGATCTGTTGTTATAAATGTAGTCGAATGTTGATAAGTCAGCTGTATAGACATAGTTGAAAGTATCTTTATACTCGCTAGTCTCGCCACCGCCATTACCACCATTGCCGCCATTAGTACAACCAACGAGCACTAATAATGCCATCAATAATGCTAATAATTTTTTCATGTTTTCTTCCTTTCCTGCGCAGTCACGAAAAACTGCACAGATAAATTTTACACGAGTCATACCCCTGTTTCAACAAAAAGTTCACAAAATATTCACAATTCTCGAACTAATTTCCAAATCCTGAAAATATTTTCATGAATATCCGAATTTATCGCATTTTTCTTATGTTTTTTACGTTTCGTTTAAGGAATTCGACTGTTTTTTGGCAATCATGATCAGGAGGAAATTTATATAAAATGAAAAGCCAAAATCACAACACCAGTTTCTTAGAAACCGACAGTTTTAAAGAAAGCTCAAGTACGCTGAAGTACTATCCTTTTACCAATGATTTCATGTTTGCACAGATCATGCAGAACTGCATCAATATCGCAAAAGAACTGCTGGAGATCCTCATGGATAAACCGATCGAAAGAATCGAGTATATCGATACTCAACATACAGGAAACTACGATCTTTGTTTAAAAGCAGTCCGCTTTGATGTCTACATCAAAGACAGTCAGAACACACATTACTATATCGAAATGCAGGTCGGTGACTACAAAGATCTGCCTAAGAGAATGCGATTCTATCAATCAGTGAGTGACACGGAATTGCTTAAGACAGGTCAGTCGTATCGTGAACTTCCGGGACTCTATATCATCTTCATCTGCACCGGTGACCCTTTCGGGAAGGGCTTGGGACTCTATACCATCAGGAGCTGCTGCCTCGAGAACAGTGAACTGTTGTATAATGATGGTGCAAACAAACTTGTTTTTAATGCCTTGGGCAGCTATGAAAGGCTATCAGTCAGACAGAAGAAATTTCTGAAATGCATTACGACCGGCGAGACCCAGGATGATATCTTGCTTAATAATATCGATGAAAAAGTTAAAGAGATCAATGAAGATCCGGGATGGAGAAAACAGATCATGACTCTTGAAGAGAAAATCAGAGACTTGAATTACTATGCCAGAGAAGAAGGAAGATAAGAAGGAATAAAAGAAGGAATTGCCAAAAAAGAATTTCAATTGTTTTCAAATGCCTTTCATCGTCTTATTGATTCTGGGCTGGATTCAGATAAGGCTCTTGAAACTATTGCTTTGTTTCACGGACTAGAAAAAGAATACATTTCTGATGTTATCTTTAATAACAAAAAAAGAAAACATGTCATAAACAAGTTCTACTAAAAAACTATCAATCCATAACAAACAGCGGTCGCTACAGTTTCTGTAACAACCGCTCTTTTTATAAATCAGCTTATTTTTATCCCCTTGAAGATCATGTATTTCGGACCTTTGTAATGAGTCATCGTACACTGTTCTTTGGAGAACTCGACTTTTTTGATATCTTCATAGATATTTCCGGCAATCGAGAAGCCGGCCAGAGGGATATACTTCTCGCCATCATAGTATCTGGCCAGTCTGACCTCCCCGCCCCAGTATCCGGAATCCTCATCGATCTGTGGAGACGAGAATGATTCGATGATCAGGTGTTTTTCGTTTTCATAGTCTGATCCTTTAGCTCTGATCTCGGCAACAGGCAGTTCACCTGTGATATCCTTTTCCTTCAGATAGTATCCAAACTGGATATCTCCATAGCTGTCTTTGACTTTACCGCCGGAAATAAGTTTACGTTCCTTCAGGACTACGCCATGACGGTCATATTTCTTGGATGCTGTGCAGCCTTTTACTTCCGCTTTCATAGTCAAAGAGAAGCTGTTTTCAGACAGGACATCGTTTTTCTGATAATGATTTTGTTTCATATAGACATTGCGATATGACAAATCTCCGCAGAAGTTATCAACGATCGTCTCCAGCATATCGTTCTTTACCAGGATCTTGAGATCTTTAGGAAGTTTGACAGATCTGATCTTCTTGGCCATTGATCTGGCCTTGGCCAGTTCCAGGATCTCAATGATCTCTTCAGTGATCTTCTTATAGTTGATGTGATTTGATTCATAGAATTTGTAGAGTTCAAATTCTTCTTTGCCATTGCTCCAGGTCGGGATACATTCAACTTCGATCTTGAAGTCATGGCTCTTGTGATCGACACCTTTAGAGTTGATGAATTCCTTCTGATATCGGGAGACAAAGATCTCTGTCGAATTGATCCAGCCCTCTTCATAGGTATCAGCCTTTAAAACGGCTTCTGCCACCTTCATAGCAATCTCATTGAGATCAGCTTTTTCAGCTGAAACATCATTTATGTTCTTATCCTTTGAAACTAACGGATAATAGGAGTTCTTTGCCGATCTGGCCTGAATGACAGCTTTATTCAGCTTTTTAGCCAGTGATTTTTCATCATCAGCTGAAGTTACAACGACCAGAGATGAAGCTGTCGTCTTCTTATCGGAAACATAGACTCTGATTGTAATGGCCTGTGTCTTTACTGCTCTGTTTATCTCAAGATGATCAAGGACATAGAACAGTTCTCTGGAATCTCTGTCACTGATAGTGATCTCGTAATCAGAGATCTTCTTATTAGCCTTCAAGACTTTGATTATTTGATTCTTTTTCATCAGCCTAACTTTGCCTCCGCTTTAAGATACGGTCCGCCATCGGAAACATATACCCATTCCTTGTGACCCTTGCCGCACATGCCTGAACCTAATACTTCAACTTTATCCGAAACCATCGAGATCGAATTGAGCAGGTCTATTACATAACCCGAAATGACCACAGGAGCGACCATCTTGCCGGTAAACTTGCCGTCTTTGATCTCAAAACCATAGGAAGCCGTACACTGGATCTGCCAGTTTTTCGGATCTTCCATGCCGTTGTTGGTCTGACACAGATAATAACCGTGTTTAACTGATCTGACCATATCTTCAAAAGTATCTTTGCCTTTGCCAAACCAGGTATTAGTCATTCTGGTGTAGACCTTATGGGAATAATCCTGACGTCGGCCATTGCCAGTCGGTTCTGTCCCTAACTGCATCGCACTCAAGGAATCGGAAATGCCTCTTTGTAAGATACCATCTTTGATTATCTGAGTGTTATGAGCTTCAACTCCATCATCATCGAAGAAATATGAGGCAGCAGACACACAGCTGGCTGCGCCATCAAACATGTTTACTAAAGGTGAAGCTACATACTTGCCGATAAAGTCTTTAGCTTTGGCTCTGTTTTTTACAAACATATCCATTTCCACACCATGGCCAAAAGCTTCATGAGCGATAAGTCCGGAAATAGATGGATCGGTAATGATCGTATATCTGCCCGGTTTGATCGCTTTGGCCTTCAGAAGCTTGATCGCAATATCCAGCACTTCATCAGCATGTTTTTCAAACTTATTCAAAGCAGTCAGAGAATCAGCTTCCCCTTCAACTTCGTAATTGGTCTTGATTATCTCATCTTCTCTTACGACGACTGCCGTCATGACATTGATCCAGTCATATTTCTGGCTCAGGCACTTCTTTTCCGAAACAAAGATCTTGGAAGTCTGACGCTTATTGTAGCGGGTCAACACATTGATGACTCTTTCATCCGCTTTCTGTAATTTCTCTTTTGTCTTAGTCAGTATATCGACGATCTGCTTATCAGAAAGTCTACTGTTGTCTTCTCTGAGATAATTATCGATATGTTCCTTTTCTTCCAGCATTCTGACCTTATAGTCAGCAGAAACAACTTTGTCCAAAGTTACGGCCTTGACTACTTCATTAACTTTTAAACCTTTGATGTCATTGCAGGAGTATTCACTGTAGCGGCCGTCTTTATACAGTTTCAAGACAAAACCGCATTCATTATCGACTTCATCAAAAGAATTCAGATGTGTCGAAACCATGATCTGTCTGGTATTTACCACTGTTCCCAAGACCGAGACATAATCATACTTTTTTCTTAGTTCCCTGACCAGTCTTTTCGCTTCGGGAATTCTTGATTTTAAAAAGCTGTTCAACATATTTATCTTTCCCTTCTATTTATTCTTTTCCTCTTCATACAGCATTGCTTCTTCCCATTTTTCTTCTAAAGCATGGATCTGATTGTGGATCTCGTCGATCTCATCATCAAGTTCTGCCATCTTGTTCATATCCTGATAGTATTCCGGTTCATAGCGCAAAGCTCTCTTGTCTTCCAGAATATCTTCCATCAGTGATATCTCATTTTCCAGTCTGGCCAGATTGTATTTGGGTTTCTGCTTCAACTGTTTGAGCGGTACCTTTTCTTTTTTTTCCTGTTTGTTTTCCTCGAGTTCTTCCTTGACCTTCACATCGATATAATCCTTATAACCATCCGGATAATACGTTACCTTATCTTTATCGATCACAAGACACGAAGTTGCGATCTTTCTAATGAAGTAACGGTCATGGGAAACAAACAGGATCGTGCCTTCATAATCACTCAAGGCGTTCTCCAGTGCTTCCTTGGAGAGGATATCCAGATGATTGGTCGGTTCATCTAAGATCAGGAAGTTGGCCTTTTTAAGCATGAGCTTAGCTAAAGAAAGTCTCACCTTTTCCCCACCTGATAAGACATTCACTTCTTTGAAGACTTCATCGGCCGTAAACAAGAAAGCGCCTAATACGGAACGCACCTTGTACATATCAAGATCGGGATATTCGTTCCATAACTCTTCCAGTACGGTATTTCCACTGGTGAAGTTGGCCAGATTCTGGTCAAAATAAGCGATCTCGATCTGATGGCCTAACATCATATAACCGCCTAAAGGTTCTAACAGACCGACGATCGTTTTCAGCAATGTGGATTTACCTGTTCCGTTATCGCCCATGACGCAGACTCTTTCTCCACGAAGGACATCTAACGTGACTTCCGCCAGCACTTCATCATAACCGACCTGGAAGTGGTCCATACTAAGGACGTTCTTGCCACCTCTGACTCCGCAGACGAATTTGGCCTTGAAGGTCTTGGTATCGGCTTTTTTGGGATCCTCGATCTTTTCCATCCTTTCCAGGTATTTGATCTTGGATTGCGCAAAAGCGGCCTTATTCTTTTTATAACGGAACTTTTCGATCAGCTCCTCAAGTCTTTTTATATCTTTCTGTTGCCTTTTATAGGCGGCTTCCTGATGAATCAGGTCGTTCTTTTTCTGTTCAACGAATGCCGAATAGTTGCCGGCATATCTTTTCAGATGACCATATTCCAGTTCATAGACGACGTTGACACATTTATCGATGAAAGTTCTGTCATGCGAGACGATGACCATCGCTTTCTTGTATTTGGCGAGATAACCTTCCAGCCATTCGATCGTACTCAGATCCAGGTGATTGGTCGGCTCATCCAGCAATAACAGATCAGGCTTGCTTAAGAGTAAAGCCGCAAAAGCGATCTTGGTCTTTTCTCCTCCGGAGAAGGAAGAAACATTTCTGCTCAGATCATCTTCAGTAAAACCGAAACCATTAAGTACCGAACAGATCTCGGAGTAGTAAGTATATCCACCAAGATATTTATACTCTTCTTCAAGCCTTGTATACTGTTCAATCAGTCTTTCACTGTGATCGTTTTTCAGTTGATCAGACAGTTCTTCAAGCTGTTTTTCAAGTTCCTTTAAAGATCTGAATACTTCATTGAAAACTTCAAGAATCGTCTGATCGGAATCGATCAGGGCATTCTGCTCAAGATAAGCGATCTGGGTCTTATTGGCCTTGATCAGCTGGCCGGAAGAAAGTTCCACTTCTCCCATCAGCACTTTTAAAAGAGTGGTCTTACCACTCCCGTTACGACCTACCAGGGCGATCCTTTCGTTCTCGTTTACGGTAAAGTCGATATTTTCAAATACATCATTGGCACCGAAATAAACGGTGCCATCAGAAATCTGTACAATCATCTTTTAGTAAATAAGATTCTTTGGTGTACGTGGATAAGGAAGGACATCTCTGATGTTTTCCATACCGGTCAGATACATGACCATTCTTTCAAAGCCCAGACCGAACCCGGCGTGCTTGCAACCGCCATATCTTCTGAGATCCAGATACCACTGGTAGCCTTCCATGTCCATGTTCAGTTCATGCATCCTGTTCTCCAGGACATCCATTCTTTCTTCTCTTTGCGAGCCGCCGACCAGTTCGCCAACGTGCGGTACCAGAAGGTCACAAGCCGCTACCGTCTTGTCATCATCGTTTAAGCGCATATAGAAAGCCTTGATGTCTTTCGGATAATCAGTCAGGAAAACCGGACCCTTGACGACCTGTTCACACAGGTATCTTTCATGTTCCGTATTGAGGTCCATGCCCCAGGAGACCTTGTTTTCAAATTCGACCGGCGCCTTCAGAAGGATATCGATCGCTTCGGTATAAGGCATGCGGCGGAAATTTGAATTATAGACGTGATAGAGTCTTTCAAGTAAAGTCTTGTCGATCATCGCATTGAAGAACTTCATCTCTTCCGGACATTCTTTTCTGACATATTCGATACAGTATTTGACCATATCTTCGATCAGTTGCATATCATCTTCCAGATCCGCAAAAGCGATCTCCGGTTCGATCATCCAGAATTCAGACGCATGAGTCTTGGTGTTGGAATTTTCGCTGCGGAATGTCGGTCCGAAAGTATAGACATCACGGAAAGCCATCGCAAACGCTTCAACATGCAGCTGACCGGAAACAGTCAAAGATGCATGTTTGCCGAAGAAGTCTTCATCATACTTGTTGTCTTCCCTTGTCGTGACGGTGAATACTTCACCAGCGCCTTCCGCATCATTGCCGGTAATGATCGGTGTATGGACATAGATAAAGCCCTGGTTCTGGAAGAACTCATGGATCGCCATCGCCAGTGCCGATCTTACTCTGAAGACGGCCATAAAGGTATTGGTACGCGGTCTTAAATGCGGGATCTCTCTCAAGAATTCAAAAGTATGTCTCTTCTTCTGTAAAGGATAGGTCTCGTCGGAAAGGCCTTCGATCTCGATCGAAGTAGCCTGAATTTCAAAAGGCTGTTTATTATCCGGAGTATAGACGAATTTGCCTATTACATTTATGGAAGAACCGGTCAGAAGTTTTGCGACCTGATCATGATTCTCCAATTCTGGTGTATAGACGATCTGAATATTACGGAAATAGGTACCGTCATTTAATTCAATAAAACCTACTTTGCCATTATCGCGATTGGTCCTGACCCAGCCTTCAATGGAGATATACTCCAGCTGATCCAGTTCCATCTCACTGCCGCTATAAGCCATTTCGTATAATTCACGCGCAAAATATAAATCCATAATATCCCCCTTTAATGCATTGAGTTGACCTCAAAGACCAGTTCCTGGATCGTTGAGATCACATCAACATCTTTCTTGATCATTCCTTCAGGAAGCACGAAGTGTTCCCTGGTAAAATTGATGATGCCCTTGACCCCGAGATCATACAGTTCATCGACGATCTGCTGTGCTCCCGAAGGGATACACAGGATCGCGATCTCGCAACCTGGTGGCATCTTCTCCCTGAGTTCAGAAATATGATAAACCGGAACATTAACTTTCGGTTCATTGTTTCTGACTTCCGGCTTGAGATCAAAAGCACAGACGATCTCTCCGGCTACATGGTTCCAGTTGTTGTAGTTGAGGATCGCCGTCCCCAGACGCCCGACCCCGATCAGGATCATCTTTTCATCGTAATCCTCACCAAGTTCCTTAGCGAAGATCCTGATGAGTTCATCGACATCATAACCATAGCCCTGTTTGCCTAACTGACCGATCAAAGAAAAATCGCGGCGGATCGTCGTTGACTTGATATCTACATATTCGGCCAATTCAGCCGACATGACCCGTTTTTTTCCTTCTGAAGAAAGCTTGCGTAAAGCTTTCAGATAGACCGGATAACGTTTAAGCGTCGCTTTTGATATCACTGCCATGGTAATAATTATAGTACTTTTTATATATTTGTGATAAAAATGATTATCTTAACTAGTCCTCGATCGACATCGACGGCATACTAGGTGCATTCAGATCGACATATTTATCATTCTTGAGATAATGTAAAGCCGCGCAAGCGATCATCAGCGCATTGTCCGTCGTGTATTTTAGCGGTGGCAACACCAGATCGATATCGCGGAAATTCTCTTCCATCAGTTTTCTGAGTCTTGAATTGGCTGCCACACCACCGGCCAGAACCAGCATCTTGCACGGATACTGTTCCAATGCTTTTCTGGTCTTGTCGATCAGAGAATTAAGTGCCACTTCCTGGAAGGCATAAGCCAGATCATTCTTATCGAGCGGATTGTTTAATGTTTCTTCCTTCTTGACCAGTTGCAATACCGCATTCTTGAGTCCGGAGAAGGAGAAATTAAGTCCGTCGACCTTTGGGGTTGGCAAAGTGTAGTGCTTTCTGCCGACCTTGGCCAGCTTATCGATCACCGGTCCGCCGGGATAGGCTTCATTCATGACTCGGGCAACTTTATCATAAGCTTCGCCGATCGCATCATCGAGCGTTGTACCGATGATCTTGAAAGACTGATCATTCTCAATATATACAAGTTCGGTATGTCCACCGCTCACAACTAATGCCATTAACGGATACTTGAGACTTCGGACTAGTTCATTGACGAAGATATGGCCTTTAAGATGATGAACGCCGATCAGCGGTTTGTTATAGAAGAAAGCCAATGATTTGGCTGCGATACCTCCGACATGTAAGGAACCGATAAGACCCGGACCGATCGTATAGGCGATCGCATCGATGTCTTTCATCGGGATCTTGGCCTGATCGATCGCTTCCTTGACG
>JAFRJA010000148.1 GCA_017432545.1 Erysipelotrichaceae bacterium | reverse complement strand
TGAACCTCCCATAAGCTAAAGACTTATGGGCTTCGTAAGAAGTCTGCTATTATTGTCAACCCCGAAGGGAAGCCTTATTCTTACAGGCTTATCCACTTAGCCGCTACCGTATTGAGTTTACACTCTTTACGCTACTTGATGTTTGTGTGTTCTTATTTCATCTTTTTGAGGAAGTCTAACCTACACTTAATGTTTTACCTGACTGGTGTTTAGCAATCAGAACCACATACATTAACTTTTCAAAGAACTACTTATATTTTGCCATGTGTAGCGGTTCATCCAAAGAAGCTAAAGACTTCTTGGTTTTCCCGCAGAAATTATATAAATAATATGAGTTATGATGGTCTTGTAAGTAATGAGCTAAAGGAGAATACAACGAAGATCGAACATGTAGCCATGTATGTAGATGAACTGACGCAAATACTTAAGTATGACGGCTATCAGCTTATAAGCGGTCCGCGAACGACGGGTGATGGTTACTATGAAAGCTGTATCGCCGTCATTGAAGGCAATCGGATCGAGATAACGATCTGAACGAATAATGTAAGCCTCTTGATGCAGGCTTTTTTAATGCAGGCAACTTAAATTGACAGACAATGTCAATTCTGTTTGGTAGTCATTGAGGCAACTGAAATCTACAATATTCATAGAAATCAGATTTTGGGAGGATATATGCATATCGTAGAACTATCCGGAGTCTCTAAGACCTATCCGGGTTTTAAACTGAAAGATGTTTCCTTTGTCTTGGAAAAGGGCAGGATAACGGGTTTTATCGGCCGCAATGGTGCCGGCAAGACGACGACTATCAAAGCCATGCTGAAGCTGATCCATACGGATAAGGGCGAGATAAGCTATTTCGGCTTGCCCTTAAATGACAACGAGATGAACATCAAAAGAAGGATCGGCTATTCAACAGGGACTATAAGCTGGTATCCGCGCAAGAGCATCAGGCAGATAAAGGAAGTGACAAAGTCTTTCTATCCCGCTTGGGATGAAGAGGCCTATCGCAGTTATCTGTCCTTATTCAAACTTGATGAAAACAAGAAACCGATCGAACTTTCGGAAGGCATGAAGGTCAAGTTCAATCTGCTGCTTGCTTTGTCGCATAAGGCGGAAGTACTGATACTGGATGAACCGACCAGTGGACTCGATCCTTTTTCCCGGGATGAACTTTTGGACCTGTTTAGGACTTTGAAGGATGATGGGGTGACGATTTTGTTTTCCACCCATATCACTTCGGATCTGGAACGTTGTGCGGATGATATCATCTATATCAGCTGTGGGGAAATAAGGGCCTGCTGTTCAAAGGAAAGTTTTCGACAAGAGTACGGTCAAAAAGATGAGACCCTGGAAGAGACCTTTTTAAGACTGGAAAGGGGGAACAGATCATGAAACAGCTGCTTAGAAAAGAACTGGTGCTCAGTGCTTCACCTTTGGCTTTCATTTTCATTGCCTTTTCTTTTATGACCCTGATCCCGGGTTATCCGATCCTTTGCGGAGCTTTCTTTATTACCTTGGGAATATTTCATAGCTTTCAGAATGCCAGAGAAGCCAATGATACGCTATATACGGCCTTGTTGCCTATAGCCAAAAGCGATGTGGTCAAGGGCAAGTATCTGTTTGTGATGTTTATTGAACTCACAGGTATTTCGATCATGATGGTTTTGACATTCTTGAGAATGAGCGTTCTTGCGGGCTCTGAAATATATTTAAACAACGCAATGATGAATGCCAATATGTTCTTTATTGCTATGGCTTTGCTTATATTCGCAGCTTTCAATTATATCTTTATCGGCGGATTCTTTAAGACGGCCTATGATTTCTCTAAACCGTTTATTACTTATGCCATCGTCAGTTTTGCGGTCATCATGCTGGCGGAAGCGGCTCATCATATTCCGGGACTAGAAGCCTTGAATGCTTTCGGGTTTGAATATTTCGGATTACAGATCATCCTGCTTATAGGCGGGATATTGCTATATGGTTTACTGACTTATCTGTCATATAAGAAGGCCTGTCATGATTTTGATAGAATAGACCTGTAAGGCAGGTGTTTGGATGCTGAGAGATAATCTGTACATGCTAAGAAAAATGAACGGCTATTCCCAAGAAGAGATAGCCGGCAGGATCGGTATTTCCCGTCAGGCTTATGCCAAGTGGGAAAGCGGGGAGACGATACCGGATGTGGATAAGGCGGCCAAACTGGCCAAAGAATATAAGATCTCATTAGATGCCCTTATAAAAAACGTGACGGCTGAAGGGATCGGGATGATACCTCCCGCTCCCAAGGGAAAGAACCTGTGGGGTTCTTTGACTCTGGGGGATAGGGGTCAGATCGTCATTCCCAAAGCTGCCCGCGATAAGTTTGATCTTAAAGGCGGCGATCGTCTGATCCTGTTGAGTAATGATAATGGTCTGGCTTTAGTGCCGGCGGAAAACTTTGAGAAGCAGATGCAGGAGTTCATGGATCTGCTAAGCAAATAAATGATGAATGAGAGTTTCTTATAGGAACTCTTTTTAAGTTTGAATATAATAAGGTCAATGGAAATTAGAAAAGCGAGACAGGAGGATATCGATCAGATCGAAGCGATCTATGATCGTATCCACGATGAAGAGGAAGCCGGAAGAGCTGTGATCGGCTGGATCAGAGGCGTCTATCCGATCCGTAAGACGGCTGAAGACTCTCTTGAAAGAGGCGATCTTTTCGTGATGAAAGAAGATGATGCCGTTTTAGCAACAGCCATCATCAATCAGATCCAGGTCCTTGATTATAAATATGCCAAATGGAAATATGAAGCCAAAGATGATGAGGTCATGGTCTTACATACCCTGATCGTCGATCCTTTGCATAATGCCAGAGGTTTAGGCAAAGCCTTTGTTTCCTTCTATGAAAAATATGCCCTTGAAAACGGGTGCAGAGAACTTCGTATGGATACCAATGCAAAAAATGTCAGAGCCAGAGCCATGTATCAGAAACTGGGTTATGAAGAGGTCGATATTGTGCCCTGTGTCTTCAATGGCATCCCGGATGTCCAACTGGTATGTCTGGAAAAAAATTTATAGGATAAAGTAAAGCGGTCAAATGACCGCTTTACTGTATTTATATATTAAGAATTTCAATGCGTCCTGCTTAACATTCTGAATATGGGGCATTGGTATGACTGGCTGTGAGCGCACTATGAAAAGATCCTGACTTTCTTCAGACAATTTTGAAAGATAGATGGTTTTATTTTCAGATAAGAGATTAACTGTTTTGTGAAATGATAAGAGTCTGCCTCATACATATCATGTAGGCAGAATGGACAAAGGATCTTATATTCATCCGATGCAGGAGGAAGATTCCTTAATGTCTCAAGAGTGGAAACGGGGACTTCCTCTTGATAGCCGCAGCTTTCGCATTTCATCAATACTCTCTTTTCGATATTGTCTGTCATTTGATACTCCTTGTAGAGGGTTATAGGTATAAACATAATAGAAACTGTTTCCGCATTCATCGCATTTGAAGATATCTCTGTTGTAGGTATCAGCCATCTGGGTACGGAATTTGAGTTTATCGAGTTTGGCTTTCAGTTCTTCTTTGCGTTTTTCCTTGTTTCGATAGGTCTTCTTTTCACTTCCAAGCAGCTTATGGACCTCATCTAAGAGTTCCTGGCACTTGGGATGATAGAAACCGTAATAGCGGACCATACGGAAATGTTTATCGGGGATATGGATGATCATCTTTCTTAACAGATCGATGCCAAACTCTTTCACTTCGATCCTTTCTTGTGTTTTATGATCTTCATAATACCAGGTGATGTCGTCGGAATCCTTATTGTAGTATAGGATCCTTGATTCCGCCATCGGCGGATGGGAGGCATAGCGCATCATATAGTTCACGCATCCTTTGACGTTTTTGGAAGTGATAAACTTCGTATATCCTTCGTCATCTTCCATGTCTTTCTTTGCGTAGACATAGAAGCCCTTATCCTGTTTCCTATAGGAATCATCGATCAGTTTCTTTATGATCTTATCGTTATTGAAGTGTTCCAGTAAGAGCCTGTTGACTTCATACATCCAGGTCTTCCTCAAGGATTCATAGTCGAAGTGAGTGATGTGCTTTATCTTTCTTTTCTTATTGTCATAGACAAGCTCCGGGACTAAGACATGGATGTGGGGATTCCACTTCAGATCTCTGCCGAAAGTATGAAGCGTGCTTATCATCCCGAACTCATTCAGATATTTATAGTTGCGGAACAGATAGGTATTGCCCTTTTCGTTTTTCAATATCCCTTTCTTTTTCCGGATCTTCTTGAATAGAGAATGGTTGAACAGCTTCATCATCGTATTGCGGGATGCGATGAATAAGATGTTCAGTGTCTTTCTGTTCTTGCGGAAGATCTCTCTGTATCCTTCAGGTATGGTAAATACCACGTGTCTGTGGGGCACATCGATACACATGACTTCCGCCTTTATCGCCAGCTGTTTCTGATACTTTATGCC
The DNA here is from genome assembly GCA_017432545.1 of Erysipelotrichaceae bacterium. GTDB lineage: Bacteria > Bacillota_I > Bacilli_A > Erysipelotrichales > Erysipelotrichaceae > Colivicinus. Next base: position 46 of record JAFRJA010000148.1, on the reverse strand, counting down.
GCAGCTGTTACAGAATCTGGAGTGACAATGTCTGTATAACCAGATC
>JAFRJA010000147.1 GCA_017432545.1 Erysipelotrichaceae bacterium | reverse complement strand
CCGGCGTTATTGAAGAGCACATCGATCCTCGGATATTTGTCGTGCAGCTTTTGCCCCAGCTCACGGACGTCGTTCAGCTTCGTAAAGTCGGCAATATAATAATCGACGCCCAGCTCTTCTCCGACTGCTTTCGTTCTCTCCGGGCTGCGGCCTACGATCACGACCTCATGCCCTTTTTCTTTCAGCAGTTTTGCTGCTGCCTTTCCGATACCGGAACTCGCACCGGTAATAATAATGGTCTTCTTATCCATATCTGTATGATCTCCTTTATTTTTTTTATATCTTCAATTAATATATATCCTTTATATTCTTGCTTATGAAGTTTTAAAATCTTACAATGATATAAGTAAATACTTATAACAGGAGTTCCTATATGTACAATCATTTTCTGGATACCTTCATCAGAGCAGCGGAACTTGGTTCTCTTTCCAAAACGGCAGAAGAGATGTATATCACTCCCAGCGCTGTCATTCAGCAGATCAATTCCTTGGAAAAAGACCTTAATGTCAAACTTTTTAACCGCAATAAAAAAGGTGTGACACTCACACCGGAAGGCGAATACTTACTTACGGAAGGAAGATCCTTCATCGAACGGGAAAAAGACATCCGCAGACACTTGTCAGAAATAAGTCAACTAAATAGAGAGCGTATCCTGGTTGCTTGTAATCCGTTCCACATGCCACAGATGCTATACGAATTGTGGCCTTCTTTCTATTTGAAGAATCCAGAATGTGAATTATCATCCTATACATTTTCTGAATACGGGACACTCATTCGGGAAGATACCGATATCATTGAAGGTCTGTATTTCAATGAGCCAAGATGGCAGAATAACTATCAATTCTATAAAATCAGAGATGTCGGCTATTGCTTCATGGTCTCCATGAGCAACCCTCTCGCCAGACATAACCTGATCACCTGGACTGACCTTATCGATACAACCGTTTTAAATATCATTAACGGAATCAGTAAATCAAATGACGCTATCAATGCTGACATCATACGTCATGATATCCATTTGGAATACACGGAAGCCTATTCATCATCCAGCGTCATTCAGGCCTTGGCAAAAGGATATGCGATCGTCATGCCGGAATGTTGGGGGAACCTGCATCCGGGAAACAAAATGCTGAAATTTACTTGGAATTATACGGATCCGTATGGTTTCTTTCTTTCAGATACCGCATCTGCTTCTGCAAGAAAATTCCTCAAAGAGATCGGAGTATAGGTTTCAATAGCCTACACCCTATTGAGTTGTATTTCAGATAACTCAATAGGGTGGATAATTCTCTTATTTGAGGGGAAAACCCCCTCAAAAATGAAATTATGGACTCTTCGAAATTATTATTAAAGACTATATCGAAAATCTTTTACTAAATAATGCCGGTCTGATCTAAAATAATGCAAATTGCAACCGTCTGCTTATAAACTCATCCCATATCCTTTATCTCTTCCAAGGTATTTTTCAATCTCATTTTCGATCTCTTTCTGCCGTTTTGCCAGGAAACCATTGACTAGGCTCTTCGTATGAGGTTCAGGATTTCTTGATGATAATCTGTCTCTTACAATATGCGGATCCTTATAAATCTTTCCTTTATCTCCATCAACAGATCTGTAATTATCATTAGTAAGAACTTTTTCATAACTGATATCTCTGATGAAATCCTTCTTTCCCTGCAGAATCAGATTGGCAATCTGCTGTCTAGTCTTGGCGATCTCCTTTTCACCTCGATCCGATCTTTTCCAGTAATAGTCTCCGATATCCGGAGAATAATAGCGATGAGAATTGAGAGAATCATATTTCTGTAGTGCTTTAGTATATCTGTTCCAGGATTCCTTGCATTCCTTTGATTCCAGAAGATTGTCTACAACTTTATAGATTGTTTCCTTATATGGAGCCATATGATAGGAATTGATCTGCAGCCTTCCCTTATCTGGCAATACTGCGTATAAATCCTTTACTGTTTCAACACGATCCAAGTTGATGTGCGTTACCCTGTCTAGCACTTTGGTTTTGGAGGTGTTGATATCATTGAACAATTCCCTTTATCTGCTGTGATCCTGTCTGTTGATCATCTCGTTGGCAAACATCTGCTTAAATGTATTTAAAGACTTCTTTGGAAGCTTTCCATAGAGATGATCAAATGTATGCGAGGGTTCATTTTCAAAGAAGAGAAGATGGATATGGGGGTGTGGTGTGATGCTGGTACGGTTCTCAGGATGAAAGTCTTCCCACCAGGAAACATTATCCGGATCAAGTCCCAAAGATCTGATATAGGACGGCATGATCTTATCGATTGCTACAGAAAACTGATCCTGATTGGAGAGATGATACTGATCTGCAGTATTGTAATCCTTCATCGATACAATCAGTTCATAGACAACGGAACCTTCCTTGGATAAGGATTCCATTCCCTTATCCTTGAATGCTTTCTTCTTTTCGTCAGAATCAAGTAAACCATCAGATGTCATGGTATAACCGTATCTGCCGGTATAATCCAGTAACGACTGATCTCTATTCTTTTCGATATCGTTGAATCTTTCGGTATAACTGAAATAACTGTTGGATCCGCCAAAGATCGAAGTTGGTGTAACGGTTCCCTTGAAGCAACTGTTCTTTGGAGCGCTTTGTCCGATCCTGAAGTATCTTGCTTTCATGATGAGATCAGGCATCAGTCATCGTCCTCATCGTAATCATTATCATATTCTTCCTTTCTTTCATGGACAAGGGTTCTGTTTCCTTTCACCTTATCCCTCATGTATTCCTCCAAGGCCAGATCCCACATTGACGTTTCGTTTAAAATAACTTCCAACGCCTGTCTTTTACTGCTGGGGGCCGGAAGAACACTTGGACTTCTGTAGAACACTCTATTCCCCAAGTCGTTCTTGATCGCCAGAAACAGCAGTTCGTCGATCTTTTCTTCGATGCCCTTGAACTTTGTATCTGCCGCATCTTCAACGATAAGACCGATTCTTTTCATCACATCCGGATCTCTGGTCTTTGTGATTTCGCGCAGATAGTAGTTTTCAATGATTCCTTCAATCAGTTCCTTTCTGGTTCTTGGTGCAATACCCATCTTCGCCAGTTTCTTTTTATCTTCTTCCATCAGATAATCGATCTTTTCTAATACATGATCGTCAAAGCGGATTCTCTTTCCAATAGAACTCCATACGATGACCAGATCAATCACAAAGCAGAAATATCAGATCTGAACTTCACACTGATCAAATCCTATCTTCATGAAATCGACAGCGATCTTTATAACGCTGCGGATTCAATGGATTTTGTTGAGTTATGCAGAAACATGCATCTTCTCAGCGAACTGCCGGAATATACCAAACCAAGGAATGTTGCATTGATGTTTTTCAATCCGGAACCGGATAAATTCTTTCCTTATGCCCAAATCGATGTGGTACAGTTTCCTGAGGGTGAAGGAGGAGACCAGATCATCGAGCAGACATTCAAAGGTCCTCTTCATGAACAGCTCAGAGCTGCCTTGAGATACATCAGAAATGTCATCATTACCGAAAAGGTGGTTAAATATCCGGATCGTGCAGAAGCAGATCGCTTCTTTAACTATCCATACGCAGCAATCGAGGAAGCTTTAGCAAACGCAGTCTATCATAAAGCTTATGATGAACGCGAGCCCATTGAGGTTCGCGTTACGGAGAATATGATTGAGATTGTCTCTCATCCAGGCCCTGACCGTTCCGTTACAATTGAAGGTCTCAAAGAGTTTAAAGTCTATAGCAGAAGATACAGAAACAGACGTATCGGAGAATTCCTGAAAGAGCTGCATCTTACCGAAGGAAGAAATACCGGCTTCAAGAAGATTCTAAACGCTTTAAAGGCAAACGGATCCCCTCTTCCAGAGTTTGAAACTGACGAAGCACACGATTACTTTGTCAGCAGATTTTTCATTCATGAAGGTTTTATAAACGACGAACTTGTTTCTGATGCAGATAAGAACGAAACAAGTTTGAAACAAGTTTTGAAACAAGTTTTGAAACAAAGCAAATACAAAAAAATGCTGCCGATTATTGAAAAGTTGGATCAAAATGGACAAATATCTGTAGATGAAGCAATGACCGTAACAGGAAAATCCAGGACGACTGTTTGGAGATATTTGCAGGCTTTAGTTAATGCTGAAGTTGTACAATCGGTTGGCGAAACCAACAATGTGCTTTATACCTTAAAACACAAATAAAGGTCTCAAAGCTGTCGTCAAGAAAAGGCACTTGTATTCAAAAGTACCTATAAATACTGCACTATTTGTGTTATCCCCGACTGATTCTTAATCAGAGGGTCTGGGGTTGAAACCCCCAGGGAATCACCATTGGATAGCAGTTAGCCCGTAAGGGCTTTTTTGTTTCTTTTGTGTCTGAAAGCCTTTATTTCAGGCGCTTTCTGAGATATTGGAACAGAACAGGTAACTGAAATAAAACATAATACAGTCATTATTATCAAGGAGTCCTACAATGTCCGAATATTCATTGTGGTGTTATTCCAGATCTTCGCCGTTGGTCTCGATGACTTTCTTGTACCAGTCAAAGGAGTCTTTCTTTTCTCTGTGGAAGTCGCCATTGCCGTCGTTATCTCTGTCGACATAGATGAAGCCGTATCTCTTCTTCATCTCGCCGGTTGATGCGGAAACAAGGTCAACGCAGCCCCACATCGTATAGCCCATGAGTTCAACACCGTCTTCGACAGCTTCTTTCATGGCTTTGATGTGTTTCCTCAGGTAGTCGATACGATACGGGTCATGGATCTTGCCGTCTTCAGAGATCTCGTCGTTTGCACCCAGGCCGTTTTCTACGACCATCAGAGGTACTTCATATCGTCCGTAAACTCTGTTGAGATAAGTCCTCAAGCCGGCAGGGTCGATCTGCCAGCCCCAGTCAGAAGCTTCCAGATATGGATTCTTGATGCCGCTGAACATGTTTCCGGCAGCTTTTTCCGTGACTTCCGGATCTGTTGAGATACAGGATGACATGTAGTAGGAGAAGGAATAGAAGTCGACTGTGCCCTTAGCCAGTATTTCTTCATCGCCGGGTTCCATCTCAACCTTGATGCCGTTGTCTTTGAAGTATCTCTTCGCGTAGTAAGGATAGTGGCCTCTTACCTGGACATCGCCGCAGAAGAAGTTGCCCATGTTGAAGGACTGGTCTGCCGCAAAGACGTCGTTAGGATTGCAGGTATAGCCATATCCAAGCATTCCGGCGATCATGTTGCCAATCCTGAATTCAGGATTGATCTCATGTCCGATCACGACCGCTTTTGCGGAAGCGACGAACTGATGGTGTAAAGCAGTAAATACTCTGGAGAGTGTTTCAGGTGAATTGTCAGCCTTGAACATCGGCTGATGATCTTCTCCCTGCATGCCCAGCCCCATGATCTTACCGAAACCGCTCATGCCGATATTGATCTCGTTGAATGTCAGCCAGTACTTGACTTCGTCCTTATATGCTTCAAAGCAGGTCTTTGCGTATCTGACGAAGTGATCGATGACATCTCTGCCATACCAGCCGTCATATTTCTCGGACAATCCCCAAGGAAGTTCGTAGTGAGACAGAGTGACTAATGGTTCGATACCTCTTTCTTTCAGCTTCCTGAATACCTTGTGATAGAATTCGATACCTTCTTCATTCGGATTCTCATCCATGCCGGTCGGATAGATCCTTGACCAGTTGATGGACATACGGAAACACTTGAATCCCATGTCGCCCATCAGATCGATGTCTTCTTCATATCTGTGATAGAAGTCGACTGCCTGATGAGAAGGATAATAGATATCCGGATCAATTTCCTTGTCCCATAATCTCGGAGCACTTACCGTGCCGCCTCTGATGTGGTCGGGAACAGAAGGTCCTTTGCCTCCCTCGTTCCATCCGCCTTCATACTGATTGGCTGCTGTTGCGCCGCCCCATAAAAAATCTTTTGAAAAACCCATTCTTGTTCTCCTCCTCATTTTTTCACATATTATTTTAAGTGATTTATCAAACCGAATTTATATATCTAAAGAATCAAACTCATCGAGACTCCAACGATCTCTCCATTTCAGATAACCTCTATTTTCATCAAATTCGAAAGGTAACCAGATATATGTAGCTTTTGAAGTATCAATATGGGTACTGAAAGGAATGGTTTTCGCTTTTTGTCGCAAATAATCCAATTGTTCAAGACTTGGATCCTTTGAAAAATGAATGCGAAAACAATCTTCATAATCTTCATATTTGAGATCGGTACGATCAGGAAGCCAGCGATCCGCCATTGCTATAAACAGGTCCTTCTTCCCTTCGACTTTAAAAACACAGCTGATCTGAGAATGAAACGAAGTGTGTGAATCATCATCAAGATGCGGATCACCGAGAACCATGAAAGGTCCGTGTCTGTGATTTGAAACGGATAATTGTGATGGATTCGGCAGATATCCTGTCGTTCCGGAACTGACAAGATAAAATCTGTTATTCCGATCAAAATGGGCGATACCTTCTCTCACATCCGGAGGTGACTGATGCCTGAAATGAGAAGAATACACCTCTGTAACATCTGTATATTCATCATTTAATTCGATACAGATGATTTAACTGTGAACTTTTTCAAAATAACAGTATGCTTTCTTGTCTTTGTCTACAACCAGATCAAAATCCCCTGTACTCATGTTTGAAGGCCTTAACCCGGTCTTGACAATCTTGTAAGGGCCCAGAATATCATCTGCAGTCAAAACCGTCAGACTCTGAATACCGTTTTTATGCATGATTTTCAGCCAGCATATGTATTTATTCGTCATTTCGTTATAAATGATGTGTGGACGATCAAGGTAAACCATATATGGATTTAAAGGAGAAGCGATATCTTCGAGATCCGGTTTAATGATCAAACCGCAATCTTCCCAGTTATATAGATCTTTCGAACGGTAACAGCGTACACCATATGTCCAGATCCCGTTTATTCCATCCGTCAGTTCCTTATTCTCTCCGATCCAGTAATAAACTCCTTTCTGATTTAGTACCATTCCTCCATGTGCTTGTATCGGTTCTCCTTTTGTATCCAACCATTCTTTTCCCGGATAAAACGCACAATACATATTCCAACCTCCTTCATATTCTAAAAAAGGAGGCAATCATGATCGCCCCCTGTTTCTGCATGATTTCTATTTTTCCTTCTTCGGTATGGCAAACAGATAGGTCAAGACGAAGCCAAGAGCAAACCCAAGCGCTGCCTGCAATAGTGCCCCGTAGAATCCGGCATCCACACCGGCCGGATTCATATTACTTGGAAATCCGAAGATTCCTGAAGCACCAGCCGCATAAACCTTTGTAGCCAGCAAAGCACCGGGGATCGCACCAAGGCTACCGGCAATGATGCTGGTAACAAACGGCTTTTTTAACGGAAGCAGAACACCATAAATTCCAGGCTCGCTGATTCCTAACAAACAAGTGACGCCCGTAGATATACCTAAATTCTTCATCTTCTCTTCTGAGCTCTTTAAGCCGACAGCAAGCAGAGAACCGGCAACCGCGAATTGATTTGAACCGAGCAAACCCATCATGGAAGAATAGCCGACCTGCATGAATTCCACCATAAATACCGGAATAAACGCCCAATGTAAGCCCAGCATGACGATCACGATCCATGGTCCACCGATCAATAGTGCACATAAGAGCGGTGAAAAGTTATACACGGCATTCATTATTGTTGCAAGCCCGTAAGAAACATATGTCATTAGAGGCCCAACGATAAACAGTGACAAGATGACCGTGACAGTCAGGGTCAAAAACGGTACACCGAAATACGCGATCGTTTTTGGGCAGATCTTTGCGGAGATCTTATTCAGCTTGCTTGCAAGATAAACAGCAATGATGCTTGGGAAAACAGTACTGGAATAATTCGACAACATCATTGGTATCCCTAAAAAGGTGAAAGGTTCACCGGAAGAAGCCGCTTCAATCAGACTCGGATACATCATGGATGCGCCAATTACCATACCGACATACTTGTTTAATTTAAACTTTTCCGCAGCAGAAGCACCGATGATGATCGGAAAGAAATAGAAAATTGCGTCAGCGATCGCATACAGCACTGAATAAACACCTTCAGTGCCATTTAAAATATGCAAACCTGTACACAGGCTTAATAATCCCTTCAAAACACCGCAAGCTGCAAACACCGGCAGACACGGCGCAAAGATTCCTGAAATCGTCGAAGTCAGACCATCCCAGAAATTTTTCTTTTCGTCAATATCATCGAGTTGCTCATCCACAACGTCCATTATGCTGTTTGCATCAACAAGCTTGACCGCCTCTTCAAATACATCCTCAACCTCTTTGCCGATGATCACCTGATGCTGACCTCCCTGTATGGCAACGCCAATCACACCATCCATTGTTTTCATCGCATTCACATCAGCCCTCGATGCATCCTTCAAAACAAAACGAAGCCTGGTCACGCAATGTGTCAGACCGGAAATATTCTCATTCCCCCCAACAGCATCAACAATCTGTTTCGCCATTTGCTTGTAATCCATTTTCTTTCTCCTCAATTAGTATATCTTATCTTCACTTATAGAATAATTTATCCGAAGATAATAAGTAATAACGTCTTATTATGGAATTCATAACCGTTTTTTAGATGTTTCCTTTATAATTGAAATTAGGAGAATTTGGCAAATAATTCTATTACTTCAAGAACTATTATGAATCACGAAGAATTGGATCGCGTCTTGCGCCTTGTCACAAAAAGCGAAGAAATATACCAGAAGATCGGAAGAAACAATTCTTTTGATTTTTATGACACCTGTATTATCAATGAACGTGAAGTGATCAAAGCGACGATTCCGCAAAATTTAAACGATTACCCCAATCATAATGAATTGCAGACTATGTTTATGCGAAAAAACTCCCGTTTCTGCACAACTCCGCGTCACATACACGATTGGATCGAGATCAACTATATGTATGACGGATCTTGTATTGAAACGATCGGAGATACTCCTTTCGAATTAAAAAAGGGGCAAGCAATTCTCATCGACAAAGACATGCCCCACGAAATTGGATATTTAGGTGAGAACGATATTCTCTATAGTATCATGATTCATCCGGACTATCTGAATCTCAGCTTTTTTAATCGGATTTCTAAAGGAAGTGTTATGACGGAGTTTTTTGTCAATGCGATGAATCAGGAAAAAGAACATAACAGTTTTGTTTTTTTCCGCTCAGAAGATAACAAAAAACTTCCCTTTTACATGGCTGAATTAGCCTGTGAACTGATGGATCCCTCCGACTATTCTTCCGATATCATTGATAGCCTGTTCACCCTTGTTCTATATGAACTGATCGACGCCTACAACCTTTATAATCAAGAAGAAGATAAATCTCTCAATACAAGTTCCCTTGCTTCCATACTGAAATATATTGAACGTAATTATAAAATATGCACTCTCGATTCGATAGCTCATCACTTCGGATTAAACACGAGTTATCTGTCCACTCTGTTTAAAACGAAGCTGAACATGAACTATATTGACCTGATTCAGAAACAACGATTTCACGCAGCTATCATTCTTTTAGAAAACACAGATCGTTCCATTGCCGACATCGCTCATGAAGTAGGATACGAAAACATAAACTTTTTCTATCGCAAATTTAAAGAAATCTATCGTTGTTCTCCGAAAGAGTATCGACAAAACAAGCGAAACAGATAACTATTTAAGATATAGAATATCCTTTTTATGTTCTCTGGAAAAATGTTTCATGAAATCCCAGGCAATTTGAGAAACCTCAGGGAAATATGCGTGACAGGCATTTTTATACATGACAAAATTAACCAGCGGCATGCCTTTATCATTCAGATACTTTCGATAAATGTACTCTTTATTATCCTCCTGCTGATAAATGCTATCCGGAGACATTCCGTTTTCAATCAGCCGATATTTCAATTCCCAATAAATCGGTTTTTTACTATCATCCGGATCATATCCGCCATCCTGTTCGGATTCAATATTCAGATAAGGCATCAGGATATCGGAATTCGGCATATCCTCAATCTTTTGATACTGTCTGACAGAATAGCCTACCTGAACAACAGCCGCAAATTGTGTTCCAAGTTCCTGTGAAATACAATACGTCATCTCAGAACCGTTGGAATGTCCGGTACAATAGATCCTTGTATGGTCAACATTGTATTCTTCACAAGTCCTTTGAATGATGAAATTGAAATAATCGATCTCACTTTGCAAAGCTTCTTTTGTATCAGAACGTCTGAATGGATTTTTGATATTCAAATAGCCTGAACGCCATCTGGGTGTCCCGACTCTGCTTCCGGTATTCGGCAAGGCTTGAGAAAACAGGACGATGAAGTTTTCTTTTTCAGCCAGTTCACAGAAACCTGTGTTTCTGGCAAAATAAGCAAAGGTTCCGGTAAAACCGTGAGTTGCCAGGACAAGTGGCAACGGTGTTTTTCCGTCATATGTCTCAGGAACATAAACCGCCCACATCCTATTTATCTTTTCTTTGAAAGATGCGTGGTACATCATTTCATAAGAGAGCTTCAGCCCCATATCTTCTACCGTCCGATAAGGGCGAAGATCTCCCAAAGGCCCCTTTCCAAAACGAACACAAGTGCACAATTCAGTGCATATCTGCCGATTGAATTCGACGTCTGAATATACCGGCTTATTATCTGGCAAAGATATTCTTTTTGTCATTACGCCGTTTTCTTCATTCACTTTTTTAAAATAAGATATGATCCTGCCATTACCATTTCCGGCAGTCAGAAACGGAAGAACACAATCAGTAACAGGATAATCTTTTGCATCCTTTTCTCTTGAATAGGTTTTGATCTTCAATGATACGATCTCATCGAAAATATCGTCTCTAAGTTCCTCTGAATCGATCACAGCCAAACCGGACAAGTCTTTTGGATTTCTTAATCCGTATTCTGCGACAAACAAAGCACCTTTTTCATATCCGATAAAATAATGGCCATCATATGAAGGTGCACAGAATTCATTTAAGATATTCAGATAAAGATCGAAAACAACTCTCCTGACGAATTTTTCTTCTGTTTTGTATTTGCTTCCGTTCAGGATAGGAAATACCAGTAACAGTCTCTTCTCTTCTGCTATCTCCCTGAAATTGCTTCGTTCAAGAAATTCATTTACATCTGTCTTTTCATCGGGAAAAATGAACAATGTCCTTAACTGAGGAAAATAGCTTGAAGGTGTATATACGTAATATCTGCGTTTTCTGTATCCGACAATGATGTCTTTATACCACAGGCCGGTGTAAGGTGAAACATAGGGTTCGACAGAAGACATCGTCTTAACTTTATTGGTATACTTCTTTGCTGAAATTTTCATCATACCTTATCTCCCATATTCAGAAAATGATAAAGTGCGCCGAGCTGATTGGAATCGTTGGTAAAACGGCATCTCTCAACAGTGAAATTCAGATCGATCAGACCGTTTCCGAAATCAGTGATACTGTTCATTTTTTTCATAACATCAGTCATGATCCGCTCTTGAGCCATCACTCCGCCTCCAAGACAGATCTTCTGAGGATCAAACATCTTTCCTATATTGAATATCAATCTGACAAGCGCATCAAGAAACGCACTATAAATCTCTTCGCAAATCTCATTTCCTTCATTCAACAATTCAAAAAAAGCATAACCGTCAAATCCGTTGGGAAAACGATGATCCATATCTGAAAGCATCTGTTCGCAATCAAGAAACAGAGAATACAAAGGATAGTTTGGATTCTTCTTCAAATCAACACCCAGTCTTCTCGAAGCTTCAAATACCATCGTCGAAATCCCGCACTTCATCAGGGCGATTGAAGAAAAATCATTGTGTTCTCCCAGCAAAAGCGTTGAAAAGTCTCCTGCCGAAAGATGACTTCCTTTATAAAGCTTCCCATTAATGATAATCCCTCCGGCAATTCCTGTGCCCAATATGACAGCAACACCGTTATCAGCATCCTGAAGATTTCCTTTCCAGTGTTCCGCTAACACTGCGCAGCAACCATCATTTTCGACTTCGATCCTGATTGGGATCAGCTTTTCAAACTCTCTTTTTACGTTCATTCCGACTAGATGAACATAAGTGCCTGATGTGATCAGTGTACCGATCTTTGAATCAATCACACCAGGCATACTTAAGGCGATACCGTCAACTTCCTTATTCTGTTGATACAGATGAAGCAGAAAATCGATATACGACTGTTTAGAAAGTGTCGGTGAGACATCTGTTGAAGACGATAGAACATCACCGTTTTCATAGCGAATCGAGCTTTTAACAAGTGTCCCTCCGAAATCACAGCACAATATCTTTTTCATAGATCAGTAAACCTTTGACAGAAGTTTTTCTGCTTCCTGACGACTTATTTCACCAGCGTTACATCTTGCCATGATCTCTGCATCTTTATCTGTTAAGTTATAGGCAAGATAACAGAGCAAGGAAAGGACTGTACCGATAATGGGAATGCCCGCAGTTACTACCCATAAGCCTCTGATTGCGGTTTCTGACTGCACGATTCCCAAAGCTGCAACTTCAGCAAAGCTTTCTGCAGTAATAGTTTGCCAGCCATATAGTTTCAAAAGATAAAGGCCTAATGAACTGGCGATTGCTGAAGGAAATTTTGCCGTAAATGTACCAAATGCAAATTGAATACCGGTTGCATCTTTTCCGCTTTTAAATTTTCCATATTCAATACAGTTTGGAACGATATAACTGCTTACTGCTGTAGCTAAAGAAGCGGGGATCACATTCAGAAGACTGGCAGCCATGTATAACAAGACGTTTTTATATCCGACTAAGAAAGCAATCACACCGGTTATGATACTCAATACCACGGATAATACACGTAATCTGTTTTTATCCCTGTTTACTACCAGCCCGGGAATTACGATGCCAAGTGCTGTTCCAAGGATCAGAGAAGGAACCGATAGAAGCAAAGAATAAAATTCCGATCCAAACAGATAGTAAGAAGCAAAGATACTGCAAGCCGTTCCTGTGGCGAAACAGCCTGCAATACAGCTGCCGCCATAATGAGCCAGCAGGTTTCTGTTACTGATCAGACATTGAAATGCTTCTTTCAAAGAAAGAGATGATTCCTCTTCATGATCAGAAACCATAATACTGTGTTCCTTGGTAAACAATATTACCGGAAGCATGCAGATCGTCATACAGACAGAGAATAACAGGACACAGTTTGAAATACTCATTCCGACTTTCTGTGAAATCAGAACCAGGAATCCGAAATATACAAAACCTACGATAATCAGCATAAAAATATTACGTAATCTGATGATACTGTCTTTCTCTGAAGAAACGTCGGTCATCGTCGTCAGTATCGAATTCATCGGAACATCGATCAATGTATAGGCAAGATCCGAGAGCAGATAAAAGAATGCAAACCAGAATACTTTTACATTCTGTGAAGCATCGGTCGGGATTCTGTACAGCAAAGTAACTGCGATCGGAAAAACAGGAAGACACAGTCTCAGCCATGGAAGATATCTTCCGGTTCCGACAAGTTTTGCAAGTTTCGGGTTTTTTTCAGGATGATACTTATCAACGATCCATCCAAACAGAATATCATCCAACGCATCGATCAGTTTCATCACCAACATGACCGTCGCTGTGATGCCGACATCGATTCCGCTCATAAGCAGATATGTGGACAGATATGCCTGCAGCGTCAACGATTCTCCCACACATCCGTTAAAGCCGATCGAATAACCGATCCTTTCTTTTCTTGTTGTTTTCCAATTGCTTTTGTCAATTTTATTATTTTTCATCTCTGATTCCTTTCTTCGTATACCTTCTGCATGAACGTATCAGCAAGACCGATCCACTGTCTGAAATTTTCATTCTCTGTGATTCCAAGGATAGCCTCTCCGGCTTTTCCATGCCCTACGCCGGTAAATGTATGCATTTCAGTCTTTACATCGTGTTTTTTCAGATCTGCATAAGTCCAAAGGAGGTTTTCAATCCCCATTTTGTCGTCTTCGCCGACTGCCAGAAATACAGGTGGATATTTGATATCTCTATAGGAGATCTTCTGCTTTTTAAATCTCGGACCGTAAATATTCAGAAACACATCCATTGAGCCATCATATTCGTCCTGTTCATCCTCCTGATAATTCTTGAAAACATCACTTATTCTTCTGCCGTTTGAATAAAATCGAATATTTGCTTCTCCTGTCAGACCTCCATTGGAGAATCCTGCAAAAGCAACTCTGTCCGCTTCGATCCGATATTTCTCTGCGTTCTTCCTGACATAGGTGATTGCCCTTGCGACATCTGCACCGGCTTCTTCTTGTGACCAGGGATTCATGTTCGTCCGATTATTTAAGAGGAAGCACTGGTAACCTATAGCGTTCAGTTCTTTACATACGCCATAGCCTTCATACACGACACAATCTCCATGATCCCCACCGGGACATACGATCACCGCTCCTTTCGGTCTGACCGATCTATCAACCAACAATTCAAACATGTATGGTTTAAAATCGGGATTGTGATTATACTTGTATTCGCTGTTATCTTCGTACTTTGTTTTCTGAGGCATGTTTCCTTCCTGCCAGAGATAAATACGTTTCTGTATCTCATCCTTCTTTTTTAACTGAGACTTTAATCGTTCGAACTCTTCGATCATCTCCTGACGCTTATTCTGATCATTCATTCCTTGAAATGTGATCCTGTTCGCAAGCAAAGCCAATTCAACGACCTGCTTTTCATCGTAGTTGATCATGTCCTCAAAAATCTCGATTGTGCTGTTTTTGATCGGACCAAACTCCTTTGATAACTGTTTCAGATAATCCATGATCTTCTTGGCCACCAAAGGATCTTTTGTAATCTTAGAAAAATCAAGTTCCGCCATGTTTCCTCCTTATCCGGTATAAATCCCTTGTCCGCATATTTCTCTTTTCCCATTAATATCGATGATTCCATATGAGGCATATGGAATCTCAAAACGATATATTCCATCGTTATGAGAAACCTTGTATTCTCCCCAGGGCGTTTCATATGAACTGTCAAAATTGATTGAACTTTTTATCGGTGATAGTATCAAAGTGTTCTTCTGTTCAATACAAGGCTGATACCCACAGACATATCGATAGAACCAGGATAAAACTGAGCCATAGGCATAGTGATTCAAAGAATTCATCCCGGTAGAACTGAAACGCCCGTTTTCATCAATCGAGTTCCATCGTTCCCAGATGCTGAGTGCTCCCATATTGACTTCATAAAGCCAGGACGGATAGGATTCCTGTTTAAGCAATAAAATCGCCGTATCATGATAACCGCATTTTGACAAAGCAGAACACAGGAACGGTGTTCCCGCAAATCCGGTACTTAAATGTATTCCATTATCATAGATCAGTTGATTCAAAGCATCTGCAGCGCTGTCCAGATATTCTTTCGGACATAAATCAAAACTCAGAAGAAGAGCATAAGCGGTCTGGGTAGGTGTGATAGTAAGCTTCCCGGAAGGATAAAAGTGTTTGTTAAATGAGTTAAATACCTGATCGGCAAGCTCTCTGATTTCTTTCTCAGAATCGCTATAATTCAACTGTTTGCACGCCTTCTGACAGATACGCAGACTACGGTAGTAATAAGCACAGGCCACAAAACCACTGTCAGTCAGACCGAAAAGTCCGTTTGGATCGATTGAATCAAGTGCGAGCCAGTCTCCCAGCTGCATATCGTCCAGCCATAAGCCGTCCTGATTACAACGGCTTTTGACAAAACCGATCCAGTCATACATCATCGGAAAGAATTCTCTCAGCACTTTGATATCTCCATAGTGTTCATATACAGTCCATGGAAGCACGGCTGCCGCATCTCCCCAAACTGCTACCGAACCGGGAAAATATGCAAGTGGGTTGTTTTCCTCGTTCGCATGTTGGAAGATCTTTGGTCTTGGAACGAACAGCGGGACAGCTCCGTTATTCTTTATCTGTTCAAGTCTCATCTGCCTCAGATAAGAAATCAGAAATGCATAAGAATCCATATTGAAACAAGCTGTATCCGCAAAAACACAAATGTCTCCTGTCCATCCCATCCGTTCATCTCTTTGAGGACAATCTGTCGGAATATCCAGAAAATTGCCTCTTTGTGATGAATAAACGTTCTCTATCAGCCGGTTGATCCTGTCATCGTTTGTCCTGATAAATCCTGTTCTTGAGATATCTGATTGAATTCTATATGCGATGAAATCTTCCGGAACAGGATCATCAAAGCCCGAAATACGGACATATCGAAAACCGTAGTATGTTCCATGAGGCCTGACAAATTCTTTCATTCCGTTTGAAACATAGACAAATTCCGCTTTTGCCGTTCTGAGATTTTCATTGGCAAAAGAAGTTCCGTTCAGCCACTCGCTATACTCCAGCTTAAGCTTCTTTCCTTTTTCACTAGTGTTTTGGAAGCAGACAAAACCTGTGATCATTTCTTCAAAATCCAGAATCAGCTCACCGGAGTCGTTCCGGATCAATCTTTTCGGTCTGATTCTTTCCACTGCCCTGATCGGAGGATTGAAACGCGGTTTCAGCAGTTTTTTATCACCACCGCAGGAGTATTCAACAGTTTTTCCCGCAAGACTATCATCGATCGTTTCTCCATCATAGATCGAATTGCTTCCGATTGAAGAAGAACAACAATTCCATTTCTCATCCGAAACGAAAATCTCTTCCGTCTTGTCTTCATACGTGATTCTTATCTCACAGATGAGTTTCAATGAATCACCATAAATGTTTTCATACCCTTTTCCAAATACAAAGCGTCCCTTATACCAGCCGTTCAGCAAAAGAAAAGAGAAATGATTGTTTCCTGATTTCAGATCATCAGTCAAATCAAAACACTGGTATTCCTGCAACAGATCATAACTGTGATATCCGGGCAAAAGGTATTCATCCGAGATCTTCATTTCATTCAGATAAGCTTCATATATGCCCAATCCGCAGCAGTATAGAACAGCTCTTTCCACTTTTTTTGAAACGCTCACGTTCATGTTGAAAACAGCGGAATCAATTCCCTTCTGTACATTCATCCACTCTGCGTGCGCAAAACAGTCATCCGGAACGCATCGGAAAGCGACAGATTCGGAAACGGTCTCGTTCTTTTTTTCATCGTATGCACAGATCTGAAAATCATAATCCTTATCCGCCTGATAGTTCAAATCAGCACAATAGAAGAAATCGGTGAAATCATCACTGATATCGATTTCTCGAAATAAAGACCTGTTTTCATATACTCTGAGCAATGCAGAAACGATATCGCTTTCGACCTCTTTCACTTTCCAGGAAATACGTATCTGATCTGTTTTATAGCCCAGATAGTTTTCCAATCCGTTGATTGAAAGATCACAGATCTTCATCGTCATTCCCTTCTTCCTTATTTTCACTAAGCCAAAGATCCCGGCATTGCTTCCAGTCGCCTTTCATTCCGATATTCAGATCTGTAGCCAGGATTTCTTTCGTGTCCGCAAAACTGTAGATGAAATCCGGATATAATCCGAAATGATATGGCTTTTCAACGTTGCAGACTTCTTTGAGCAGATCATATGTCTGAATCAGATCATCGACAACGAATTCGATATTCATAAATGATTCACCGTTCTTCTCTAAATGCCTTTTCCATGGATTATCCTTTTCACCCGGCATCCAGAACGCCAGAACCACGTGATCATCCAGAACATACTTCACAGTCTTTACATCATCACATTCTTCCATCATACCGTCAGTATAGATCGGAACGAGATCGGAAGAAGGCAATGTATACTCATAGACTTTTGATCCATTCAATAACTGGCCCCATGATTCTTTGATTCTGTACAGATCCTCTACAACAAAATTAATCTGTACGATCTTACGGCTTTGCAATCCTTTTGTGTTTCGTTCCATGTCAGTCCTTCTTTCTTTTCTCCAGATATACTTTTCCTGTAATTCCTGCAGGTTCCGCA
The DNA here is from genome assembly GCA_017432545.1 of Erysipelotrichaceae bacterium. Classification (GTDB taxonomy): domain Bacteria; phylum Bacillota_I; class Bacilli_A; order Erysipelotrichales; family Erysipelotrichaceae; genus Colivicinus. Next base: position 10,055 of record JAFRJA010000147.1, on the reverse strand, counting down.
AAAGAAACTCGATTTGCTTTGAAAGGATCTTTAATGCCTCTGGCAACATTGGAACAGACGCGGATACAAAGCCTGTTGTTTCCGTTTTTCACGGCATCACTGATATCAAACCGATAGGGATAAGCAATTCTTTCGCCGCAATCATTCCCATTCAGAAGCACTTTTACGCTCTCGTATACTTTATCCATTTCGATGAAATAGTCTGTAGCGTCATCCTTTATAACGGAAAAGTCAAGCTGATAAATGATTTCTCCGGCAAAACGTTCAAATCCATCCAAAGCGGTGATATCACTAAGTTCCTTAAGAATAAAACGATCTGTTTTCTGTTCATAATATGGAATGGTTTCAATCTGCCATTCTCCACAAATCTCTTCAATCTCAAAGCGATTGACAACCTGTGCATAATCGTTCATGTTATCTTTGCTCAAAACAAGGAGCTTGCTTTCCCACTGCTTCAGTTTCATGTCATATTTCAGTAATTCACCTTCACAAGCAATCCTGATCAAGGTGTTGTTCATTACATCCATCTCATAAAAATATTTCATATGATCCGTTGGAATGCTGATACGACATTCTATATCCTGATAAGTATTGCCGTTATGAAAAAACAGATATTGATTATGATCGTCTTCCATATGAAAGAAGTTCAGAAACGGCTGCGCTGAGTCACTTTGTACATGATAATATCCATGATCTCGCATATATGAAGCCAACTCCTTCAGCAATATAAGATCGCCATATCCTTCTTCCATAAATGAACTATATGAATCTTCTTCATAAATCAGATCCGATACTTCCTCAGGTCTTTGATCCACAAAAACGACTTTTACGCCATGTTTCCTGCATTCACAAACAAAATTCATCAATTCAATCGGAACTCTTTTTGCCCCGGGAATCAGAATCACTTTAAAAGCGATTCCATTGATCCTGAAACAATCCCTCTCCCATGAGATTCCATAAGCTCCGTTCTGTTTCAACATATCGATTGAAACAAGATCATAATCGATTTGATTTTTTGATAATACAGCTGAAATATCATGCGAATAAAGGACCTGATCAACATTGCTCCACTCGTTTTCCGCATGATAAAGCACAGCGGCAGAAGGCCTGTGTTTTCCACTGCTGAGCAAATAAGACAGTCGATTATGATAATCGGCAACATAGCGATAATAATGACCGTAAGGCTCTTTTTCGTAAGGAAAATTCTTTTCTTTTCCGATCAGTCCGGAACCGGAGACATAGATCATATGGTTGACACCGTTAACATTTAGCTTATCTACCAGATATTTTCGATATTTCGGTCCAACACTGCTCCCATATAGCGCAAGCGTTTCAGAGAAAGCACGATTTCTTTTCTTGGCATCCAGATGTGCCAGAGAGGAACACATCCTGAGCAGACCATAATGATAGAACTGTCCGTCACCGTAATTCCTGGAATCGTTAGCAACCCCTTTAATATCCAAACCGACAGAAAGCTGATGGCTGATCAGATCGATCCCTGCAATATCCTGATATTCTTCAACACGGAAATAATGCCCGGTACCTAATCCGATCCTGCTGTCACAGTCATCGTCTTCGATCACATGGCCGAAATACAACAATCCGTTTTCTTTACAGAAGCGATACATCTGTCCGTTATAATTCTTCCGGATCAGGTCTGTAACGATATTCATAAACTCATAATGATTATGCTTATTCTCTTCATGGTTGATCCATAACCTGGGCAAATCACAGATCCACTTTTTTCCTATTTTTTCTTCCAGTCTGTCTTCCAGTTCTTTGCACCAGGGAAGCGGCATATCTTTCTTTCCGACAATGGACTGAAAATAAAAATCCTTGTCGTTTCCAATCTCCGGTTCGTCATAAAAGAAACCGAGCCAGGTCTTACCGATCTCCTCTTTGAGAAGATCAACATGCGGCTGATAGATGGAGTCGATCATCAGACGGCAGGAATCTTCATCTAACAGATTCATATAATACTGTCTATCGACGTTGTAGGAAGTGACATACACAAAAATAGTCCATCTTCCTTCTGGTACGTTCCATTTCAACAATCCATTTTTGGTCTGATCGCTTAAATCGATGGCCGTGGAAAAATCATACTGATCGCTATCTCCGATACGTTTTATTGCAACGATATATTTTACACTTTCTCCAACAGAAGGATCTTTTCCGCTCAGATACGCTTTTGCCATATCTGTTAATCTGCTGGCTCCACAAAATTCTTCCGTAAAAAAGCTGCAACCGGGAAGTGGTCCTGTCACATCGATTTTGTGTTGTTTCAGACACAGTTTTCTTTTATCTTCGTATTCTTTTAATCGAAACCATCCATTGCAGGAACCGCTGGGGAATGGTGCCGCATCCTGAAAGATGAATTTCATACCCAGACGGCGAAATACAGGAATCATTTTTTTCTGTAATTCAAACCATGCCTCATCGAAATCGGCATTCTTCTCTGATTCCGATAATGCTGCATCCGCTTTATTCCCCTTACCTGAGTATTGATAAACGATCGTGTTGATACCAATTCTTTTATGTATCTCTAATGCTTTTTCCAGATCTTCAACCTTGCTGTCATGGCGGGCTTCGAAAAAAGCAGCAGTATAATTCTGATTATTCTGATTCTTAAGAACATTTATTACTCTATTTTCTGACATGTTTCTACCTCCGATGAATGACACTGGCATCAAAGCTGTGACAATCTCTCACACCTGTATAAGCCATTGCGCCGGAAAGCTCTCTTTTCATCGCCTCAATTCTTTCTATTGCAGCATCCTCTCCTTTGCGCAGATATGGAATCAGATGCGTTCCGACACTCACTGCATCCGCTCCAAGCGCTAATGCCTTGTAAGCATCCATTCCGGAAGCAATGCCGCAATCGACAAATATCTTTAACTCATCTTTAACTGCTTTTTTGATATCGGGAAGAATAGAAACCGGAGCAACAGCATAGGGAAGTCTTCCGCCATGATGAGAAACAACGATCCCATCTGCGCCGATTTCCTTACAAAGCAGTGCATCTCTGACACTGAGCACTCCTTTGACAATAAACGGCAGATCTGTGGCATCCCTGTATCTCTTCATCTGTTCCAGCGACTTTGCTTCCATTTGTTCTCCCAAGATCACATCGATCGTCCCTGAAGTTGTAAATGTATGATCGATATCAATGCCTACAGCGATGGCTTTATGTTCCTTGGCAAAGACCAGCTGATTGATCAGTTTTTCTTCATCGGCATAAGGCTTGACGATTCTGACTGTTTCTGCCCCAAGATCAGCGATCTGTTCAAACCAGTCATTGTCACACATTCCGACCCAATGCAGGATGTTTGTCTGTTTTGCGGATTTCGCATAAACATCCATCATCGTCTCCTTCCCTTTTTCAAATCTACCGAGATGTGACAAAGCTGCTGTCATGATCGGAGAAGAGAACGTTCTATTGAACAGATCTGTTTTTGTATCCGGCAATGTACTTCCCATCAGGCGCATTTCCAATAACAGGGAATCAAAATAATCTCTTACAATTTTCTTGGCATCACCTGCTTCTTTGACATTTTCGTCTTCTTCTCTGTATAGATGCTTTCTTGCCGCAGCAAGAATCATCTCTTCATCACTTCCTTTGGGAAACTGTTTTAATGTGCTAATCAATATAGAGCCAACCAATTCCGGCTCCATCTTTTCCGACATCATCGAAAACAGATTTCGGATCAGATCATCCGAGATCCAGGATGCGATCATAGGCCTCAATTCCTTCAATTCCCGTTCTGATAAGTTCATGCGACAACTCCTTCTTCATTCAGCTGTTTTGCGTGCTCTGTGAATTCCATCAATTCCATTCTGTTGCCATCAGGATCTTTCAACCAGAACTGGTAAGATCCGTCTGGTCCTAAACTGATTTGCGTTTCCGGTTTGATTCCTTTTCTTACCAGTTCGTCGTAAGCGCTCTGTATCTCTTCTACTTCCAAGCATAGATGTGAATATCCATATGTTTTATCTGTCTTTTCTATTGTCTTTTTTTCTTCTTTGTAACAGTAGAAGAATTCAATATATTGGTTCTTTGCGACTTCTACAAAATCAATCCACGGTAGATCTCCCATCTGTTCAAGCTGTAAGATCAGCGGCATGCGAGAAGCAAGATCTTCAGCGTGTTTCTTTCTCAGATAATCTGCACAATCATTGAATGTCATCGATTTTGCAATCTTCAGCCCTAAACCATCCAGATAATACCGTTTCATCTGTTCCGCATTGTTGATCTGGTATGCAACCTGTGTCGTTCTTAACAGATCGCTAATCGGATCCTGTACGATTGTTTCTGTGCTTTCATCTTCGTTGGTATACTCGACAAAATGGATCCTGTTTCCTTCCGGATCTTTCACAACAAATTCCATGGAATAATCTGCACTCTGTGCCAGAGGCTGCTCCATAACGATTCCTTTATCCAGAAGTTTCCGATAATAGTCCTCAATATTTTTTACTTCATACCCTACCTTCTGATATCCGTAATACCGGTCTCGTGATGTGATCTCCTCTTTTTCTTCATAGGAATAAAACAGCTCAATGAACTGACGATCCTGCAGTTTCAGATACACCAGCCATGGACGATCTTTGATCAGTTTCATCATTTCTATCTTCTTTTTTTCTTCTTCGCTCAATTCTTTTTCGCCTGCCTGTTTCAAAGCGTATTCGAGAAGATCTCCATAGTACAACGTGAATTGCTTTTTCATTCCCAAACCATCGCAATAGAAATCCAGTACAGGTTTCATATTTCTGGCATTCAGTGCAATATGGCTTATATTTATGATTTTCATAAAGTATTCTCCCTCATCGGTCTTTTACGATTTCAGTTTATAAAAATCATGAACATCCGATAATAACTGTTTTTTTGCAGATAATTATCCTTTTTTTAGATTTCTGAAAACGGTTTCTTCAAAACGATCTGACTTTGGTCTAAAACACAGATAATCTCATCCGTATATCAGCATCTTGTGTTTTTTTGTTTGATATAATATTGAAAAACGGTAAAGCCAATAAAAAAACCTATGATTGCTGCACAGTTATATAGCGTCAGAAACGAGATGGATATCGATCTGGAAGGAACACTGAGAAGACTCAAAGAGATCGGATTTCAAGGCGTGGAGCCAATGCTGATACCATTAAAAAAACAGAACAATTATCCCGCCCTTTTTTGGACAGATGAAAGCAGGGATAGATGCTTTCAGCTCTGCAAAAAGATCGGATTAGAAATATGCAGTGTTCATTTGGGAATCGGATTCTCATCCTGTCGCACGTCGGAAAAGAAGACAGCGGAATTGATCAGGAAAGTTCATCATCAGTATGGAGTCAGGTATTACATCGTCAGTGGCATGTTTACTACGGAAACGGCTGCAAAAAGTTGGGGACATTATTTGCGAAAACTGTCTGAAGATTTGAAAGATGAAGACGTCGTCATTCTTTATCACAATCATGATTCCGAGTTCTATCCATCCATAAAAGACGGAAAAAAGCATTTTCTGATGGATACTTTCTTTGATGCGGCAGGAGAGGATGTTAAGATGCAGTTTGATATGGGATGGGCAGGCTATGCTTATGACGCTTTGAAACTGTTTGAAAGCTATCAAAACAGGATTCTTTCTATCCACTGCAAGGATTTCTCAGAAGAAACGGAATGGAAATCAGATATTAATCAGATCGAAGATCGCTGCTTTATACCGTGCGGTACGGGAATGATACCGGTCAAAGATCTCGTTGCCAGGTATCTTGAAAAGACAGAAGGATCCCCTTTGATAGTGATTGAACAGGACAGATGCTCTCATCTGATCTTTGATGATTTAAAGAAATCGTTCGATAATATCACCCTGTTTTCAAAAACAGATAGTCTCAAAGAATAATAACTTGCCGAGTCTCCATCGTAATTGTCGTAATACTGGTCGTAGTGAAAAAATACTTGTATTCAAAAGTACCTATAAATACTGTATTATTCGTACTATCCCCATCTGACTCTTAATCAGAGGGTCTAGGGTTCGAATCCCCAGGGAATCACCATTGATTTCAAGAAGTCCGAAAGGACTTTTTTGTTTCAAATATGCCTAAAAGCCTTTTTATCAAAATATTGTTGAATTTTACAAGACTGAGAAAACTCCAACGATATAAGAATCCTTGTTTGTTTTAATTGGTATACTCTATCATTTTATGTTAGGTGGCATATTAGTCTAACATCATCATATTTTAAATTATTCTCATTTATCAAATTGTTGATCAATGGCATGATCTCGTAAATATAATAGCTGCTTCCATAAATCGAATCCCACTCATAGTATAGATAGTTTTCTTTCACATTGTCTTTGAAAGCGGCATAAACCTCTTCATCTATTATTTTCGCATTGTATTCAATATCGGATTGAAGACGCTTATATGAGTTTTTGGAAATTATACCTGAAAACTCATGTAATTGATTTTTGTAATCAAAAACAATCTTTTCAAGATCCATTTCATATGGACAATAGTATGATTTAAAGGGACCGTTTTCTTTTTCATACCATTTGCGAAACTCGTTCTTGTATTCTTCGCTACAATATTCAAAGCCGATTTGCCAACCGCTATATTCATCAAAGAATTCGTGGCCTATTCCAGAGGTATAATAAAAGCTCAGTTTTCCTTTTTCAGGATCCTTTTCTCTTGATACAATAGTTGACCATTTATTCTCATCTATTTTCTTTTCCAGATAATAATCATAATAAGTGCTCATTTTTTATCCCTCTTTATCTTTATTGAAGGCGCTTTGCCTGAATTGTTTCTCAGAAAATCACCATCATCGTAATTCTGCTTTACTGGTTTACTTTCCAATAGCCATTCTTATTTGATCCGATTCTCTCTAGTTTGCCTAATTCTTTTAATTCTTTTATGATTTGGTTCACTCTGGATATTTTCAAATCCGTTACCTTGGTCAGTTCATTTGTAAGAATCCTCGGATCTGTCTTGATGGCCATCAGCACTTTTTTCTGAGACTCGTTCAAATTAGAAAAATCCATATTCTTCATTTCCAGTTCATACGGAAAAGATAGTGTGACAATCATACGATTTTCGGTAATATCAAAAGCCTCTCTTCCGTAATGTTTTATGATTTCAGGGACACCATGTCCTGTCTGTTCAACATAGCCCAATTGTCCCATTATTTTTTGTAATTGTCTGTTTACAGGATGTGATATTCCTGCGTAAAAATCCTCCAATGGATAATCTGCGGGGAGTCCACCATTTGAAACGATTTCGATTCTGTTGCTGAATATATTGATTACCGGTGGTATCATCTGTGACCACCTGGTATGCAGACACGCATTATTCCATGCTTCTCTTAAACTGTTTCCATCAAACAGTTTCTGTTCTTTTCTGATTGAACTCTCGGAAAGTGCTATTCTTGTTTCGTTCAGTGAATTAACATAATCCAAAGCCTGCTGCATCGCAAGAAAAAGGCATTTGTATCCGTATTCATCTCTTATCGCAGGCGCAGACTTATCTGTTCCGGCAAATCTGACAACCTTAATTGAACAATCGTTACTGTCAGAAAGGATCTCTGCTAATTGATTAAACTTTCCGTTTCGGCATAAAAGACCTGTATTCTTTGCAAAGGTTTCCCTATCGATTGTGTAATCTTTCAAAATATATAACTGTTGAAGCTGATTGAAAGTCAGATCCTGATTATACGATTCCATTTCGATTATCTGTTCTCCTGAATTCATAAAAATCATTTCCTTGAGCTTTTCCGGTTCGATTTTTCTGTTTTCATTTCCAGACCTGATGACATACTTGCCATCAGCAGAGTATGGTTTATTATATCCTGTTACAGCAACTCTGATGATTTGTTTCCGTTCATGTTTTTCAACGCTGATATCCGGAATGACTGTAGGCTTTATTCTGGAAGACACTGCATCAGAAATATCTTTCAATGTTCTGCTTCCAATATCCTGTCCAACAACATCTCCATTATCAAGAACACCAAAATAGACCTCACCTTCTCCATGTTTATTAAGCATTGCTGCCATTGATTCCAGTGCTTTGCCAAGCTGAGATGTAGATTGTTTGAATTCTATATATTCTGTTTCGATTCCTAAGTTCATTTTATTCTCCGTTTATTCTACATTTATTCTACAACTTATTCTACATTTATTCTACAGTTTATTCTACATTTTATTCTGTAATCCTGAGCAGAAGACTGCTGATCAAAATGTGCTGACTGGAATTGTTATATCCGGTCGTATAACTGGTCGTAGTGAAAAGGCACCTACTTTCAAAAGTGTCTATAAATCCTGCATTATTTGACATATCCCCTACTGACTCTTAATCAGAGGGTCTAGGGTTCGAGCCCCTAGGGAATCACCACTGATAGTTCAAGATCCGCAAGGATCTTTTTTGTTTCAGAAAACATAAGATAAATCCTTGCAATATTGAGATATATCTCATATAATTATTTCGGAGCCAATTATGTATAGGATTGAGTTTTTCGAAACTGAAAACGGTAAGAAACCGGTAGAAGAATTCCTGGATTCTCTTGATGTAAAAATGAATGCCAAGATGGTCCGTTTGATGGAATTACTGGAAGAAAAAGGAAACGAACTGAGAGAGCCTTATTCCAAGCATCTGGAAGATGGCATATTTGAACTTCGTGCATCGCAAGGAAACAATATCAGCAGAGCTTTGTATTTCTTTTTTATTGATAAGAGGATCATAATAACCAACGGATTTATAAAGAAGCAACAGAAAACACCGCCGAGAGAAATTGAACTGGCAAAGAATAGAAGAAAACTATTCCTGGAAAAAGAAAAGAAAGAGGGAAAAAGAAAATGACCACACTTCAAGAGTATAAAAAGAGAAAAATGGCAGATCCCGAATTTGCCAAAGCATACGAAGAACTTGAACCTGAAATGAATGTGATCAGGGCGATCATTGATGCAAGATTATCCCAAAACCTTACGCAGAAAGAATTATCGGAAAGAACAGGGATCGCTCAGTCAGAGATCAGTAAGCTTGAAAAAGGAATAAGGAATCCTTCGATAAGTCTACTACAGCGTTTAGCCGATGGAATGGATATGGTTTTAAATGTTTCTTTTACTCCCAAAACCGAATCCATAATCAAAACAACAAAATAGAACGAATCCAAGTCGTACAACCGGTCGCAGTAAAAAGGCACTCGTCTTTAAAAGCGCCTATAAATACTGCGTTATTCTCATCATCCCCATCTGACTGTTAACTTCCTGACATTTTGACACTCAAACTATTTGTTGTTCTTATTACCGGCTTTGATCAGCCGGTTTTTTATGGTGTTGGCTCTGTCGATAACTGTTGTCGCATTCATACCGAAGGCCTTGAGTATCTTCTTCTGCACAGCGGATACCGCATGATCGAGTCTGTAGATATCATCGCTTCCTTTGATCATCTCGATCTTCTCTAATTCCTTCAAGGCAGCCGGAACAGTCATGTAATTGGGCTTGTATGGATAATTGCGCGCTTCCTCATCAAGATAAGTAAAGATCCTGTTTCTGATGATCAGGGCGATAAAGGAAATAAAGGTTTTGGCTTTGGCTGATGAAGTCGAATACACTCTGTATGCCTTGTTGCCTAAAAAGGATTTGTCATTTCTGAAAAGCTTCTCCGATACGTCTCTTGATTTGTACAGGGTAAGGGCTTTGTCTGACTTTGTGATATCTGAAGATATTAAGACGAAGTAACCGCAATAGGACTTCTCCTTTTCAATGATTGTGTTTCTGGGAGTATAATCGGTGAAGATGCCGTCATCATCATAATGAAGCTTATAGAACTTCTTGAAAGACGAGTAGTCTTTTGCAGTACCGATGCCTTTGTTCATGATCGCCTCCATACGGGACAGGTCAGCTTCGATATTCTCTCTGTCGATGGCGGCTTTAAGGTCATTGTAGAAGATATGGACACAGCGTTGTTTATCATCAGAAAAGACCTCCGTCTTCACTGTCTTTCCATAGACCTGATAGCGGCTGTTTCTGTTTTTCCTGTCTGTTTCAAAGCTTCCCTTTACTTCATCGATGAACTTT
>JAFRJA010000146.1 GCA_017432545.1 Erysipelotrichaceae bacterium | reverse complement strand
TTGGCCTTCCTTTCGAAGAACGGCTACGACATTTCATCAATTTCGTTGATGTAAATTCAATGATCTTATCATCTTCTGATTTCTTCGGATCGCTCCGATTCTTTTTTTGGTGCTTCAGCTAATCAGAATGTTTTACACTTAATTTTCTGCAGATACTGTACAGATGCTATAAAGATCTTGACGAGTCGTTCACGGAGATATCCTTAAAAAAGGCCAAAAAATCTGAACGTGTTGAAAGCATACTGCTTAATGCAATTGTTCCTGTTTCCAAGCAGGACATTATGCAGAAATTACCTGATATAAGCGTTAAAACGGTTGAACTGGTTCTTGGTAGAATGCTGAAAGAAAAAAAGATCAGAAAGATAGGAACTTACAAAGATGCTCGTTACATGAGAAACTTCGAATCGAATTAGTTAGCCGCCGAAAGTTAAAAACACAAGCATTTCTTTCCAACGCAAAAAGAAACAGAAACAATGCGGATATTCAAAAAAGTATCCGCTTTTTCTATTCATTAATCAGTAAGTGAACTGTAGTATTCTTCAAAGCGCGGTCTCGCTTTTTCATAGACCGACTTGAGCTCCGGATCAAACTGGGTCCCCATGCCTTCCATGATGATGTTGTCAGCTCTTTCAAAATCAAAGGCTTCCTTGTATACTCTTTTACTTACCAGAGCGTCATAGACATCGGCGATGGCCATGATCCTGGCTTCGATCGGTATCTGTTCGCCGGCGAGTTTTTCCGGATAACCTGAGCCATCCCAGCGTTCATGGTGGTAATGGGCGACATTCTCGGCAACTTTCTTGAAGGAGTTGTCGTCGGTGTTGAGCAGGATCTTGTGAATGACTCTGGCGCCTTCGGCCGCATGAGCTTTCATCTTGTTGAACTCTTCATCAGTAAAGCGGCCCGGTTTTCTTAATATCGCATCATCGACGGCGATCTTGCCTAAATCATGCATTGGCGCCGCTTTGACGACATCCTTGCAGAATTCTTCGGAAAGTTCGAGTTTGCCTTCTTTCAGTATCTCATCGATCAGCAGTCTCACGCCTTCACTGGTCCTCTTGATGTGACCGCCGGTGGAATTGTCTCTGCTTTCGACCATCATGGCCAGACCCATGATGAGGTTGTCGTGCATCTCCACGATGTGTCTTGTTTTTTGATCAACTTCTTCTTTGAGACTTTCGTTATAGGTATCAAGCAGTCTGATATATTTCCTGTTTGGCGTATCATCGATGAAGGTGATGATATAACCTCTTTTCCAGTTTCCATCATAGAGATAATTGACATTGACGTTATAGAACTGATCGTCTTCAAAACTGTTATCATCCGGTCCGTGTACCGTATACAGGAAGGTATTGTTTTCATTGTTCTGGCGGAAGCTGTCGATAAAGTGTCTGATCTTTCTTTGGGATGGTTTATAGCCGAATAGTTCATCAACGGCTGTATCTTTGATTTCCGGTACCAGCTCTTTGGCGATATCGTTACTGCCCAGATAGCGGCAGTTGAAATCAAAGGAGATGTAGCCGACATTCCTTTCTTTGACATAGGAATCAATGACCGTGTTAGAGACATCATAGAGATTGACACGATAGGCGATAAGCAGATAGACGAACTCGGCTGCCACATAACCTAACGGGACCAGGTCAAATGAAAAGTTGAATACTTTGAGCACGACAAAGTAGTTGAAGACACAGACGATATCCGGAATTACCAGCAGTAACAGGATGCGTCTGGGGATCTCTTTTTTATTGATCCGGGAATAGATGATCGTGATGATGCCGGCTAAAAGAAAGACACAGACCAGCACATAGAATAGTGTATGCATGAAGCCGTATTCTTTATACAGGACAGGATTTCCTTTTACGATGTCAAAGGATACGGACTTATAGAACCAGTCGAGATGTCCGATCGTCAGCACTGAAGAATAAATGATCGTGCAGCAGGCATAGAGAAAAACTCTTGCCCATTTCGGGAGCTCGATCTGACACAGATTGAAGATACTTAAGACGATAAACAGCTGCAGAAAAGATCCGCCGATATAGATGATCTGTTGGGCCATGATCGCACCTTCAAGTGTCTTGACGATCGAGGAAAGAAAATAACCCAGGCAGGCCACAGGCACAAGAGTAAAGATGAGTGTGAAGTTCACATCAAAATGTTTGTGCCAGATGTATATGTATAAGGCAGCACAGACTAATGAAGCAGCCAGTACAGCGCCATAGAACAGTGGTAACAGTCTCACACTTACCCCCTTTGCTCTGAATTTATCAAACAGTTTTTTAGCTTATCGTTATTGTAATGTTGCCGGTATCTGTTTTGATCTCACATGTACCGGTTCCGGATGATTCCGGTACATCGATCTTACCGGCCGATGATTTGACACTGAAGTTCTTGCCGGTAAGTAACGAACCTGTTACTTTGCCGGTCGAAGTTTTAATTTTGATATCTTTGCCGTCGCAGTCCTTAAATTCGATGCTGCCGGTATCTCTTTCCAGATCAAATTTATCTTCCGCAAAGACATTGACCATATTCAGTTTGCCGGTCGAACCTTTTGATCCGAATTGCTTACAGGTCACATTTTCCATTAAGACGGCACCGGTATCTTCTTTGATCTCAAGTTCATTATTGAGTTTGATATCAGATAATTCGATCTTGCCGGTATGAGATTTAAGATCCATGTTTTCAGCGGAAACATCGGCAAGCGAAATGTCTCCGGTATCGGTCTTGATCTCGATCTTTCCTTTTGCAGAAGCCAGGCAGTTAACATCACCGGTATCCAGATCGATCTCGATCTTTTCAAAACTGAAGTCGATCGGGATCATTACATCACCGGTATCGGAATCGATCCTGAGCTTCCCATATTCTTTTTCCGGAAGGTAGATCGTGATGCTCGGAGTTTCAGCCTGGAAGCTGATATTCCAGGATTTCTTTTTCTGTGATTCGGCGATGATCATGGTGTTGTTGCTGTTTTTGACTTCGTGAGGTGCGTCTTTGATCTCATGACATTCAACTGTGCACTTACCGTCACTTGAAGGCAGGAAAGTGATGATCTCGGTATCCGCATCGATCTTGATATCTTTGAATGATCCGTTTACCGAATAAGTGTTGTCCGTATATTCAACGGTGCTGAGTTTTCTGAAATCAAACCCAAGCAGGGCATAGGATATCCAGCAGATGATCAGACCGGTCACAACTAAGATCGCACCGAAGATAGCCCATTTTCTGGTTCTGTTCATGCGGCCACCTCCTTTCCGACAAAGGAATTCTTAATGGCTAATACCACCTTGCGGGTCAGGATGATCACGGTCTTAGCTATATAGATACAGGCGATAAACATCAGTATCGCCACGCCGGCACAGACTAAAGCGGCACCAACGGAGAATAAAGCACCAGCGAAATTGCCGACGCGAAGATATTGGAATATGCCGACTAATCCACCCAGGCAGCCGGCCAGACATGAAAAGTCGGCCGCAAACAGCGATATTATGACTGCCCAGATCGTTATATATATAGAAAAGACAATAGCGAAAGCACCAATAAGAAGCGGGAACCACAAAGGGAAACCTAAAACGAGCAGGATGATCTCCCAGGTCTCCGGTTTTCTCTTTGGTCTGACCTTGTCTTTAACTAAAGTAGTCAAAGGGTACTCGGCCATGATCTTTCTGACGACTTCGTCAACACTGCCGATCGAGGCGATCGCTTCTTCTTCGCTTAAGCCTTCTTCCATCCGGGCATATATCATTTCCCGATAGAAAGCGATACGTTCATCGATATCTTCCTGTGGAAGTCCCGACAGACGTTTAGCCAGCTCATCTAAAAAGTCTTCTTTATTCATGAGACGACACCTCCCATCTTTATTATTTTAATATTTTTATATATTTAATCCTATAAGAAAAATGACAGGGATCTTATCCTTGTCATTTCATATGTTATATATCGTATCGATGAACAGCTTGTTCAGGCCATCCCAGCTCGTCTGTTCCTTTTCAAGAGAATTGACTTCCTCACTCAAAGCAGCGAGTTCAGATCTGATATAGTCATTGAGAATATCTGTCTTATCTGCTTCACCAAGCTCAAAGCTGTTCCTCTTGGCTTCTATTAATCTATAGACTTCCTTTTTGAATTCCTCATCCTTTTCTTCTTCAAGCAGCTTCTCAAACAGCATCGGAGGATTGCTGCGGTATTTTAAGACATACCTGGTCGCAAATATCGGTCTTAAGACGTAGAAGTATTTCTTTAGCTTCACTCTGTCACCGGATAAAAAAGCATCATAGTTTTTCTGAGCCATATGGAGATAATGATGAGCACCCTTAATGGTCATGAAGTAAGGCTTGCTGAATTCGCGAAATTGCTTAAGGAATTCTGTTTCCTTATACACGATAGGTGAATTGATCCATTCAAAGATCACCGGATTGGAGCTGTGCAGTAGTTTCAGCGTCTTATCAAGATCCCAGCCGCTTACATCATAGACATCATTGAGTTCCCATTCGATCACATCTCTGATACCTTCGAGCCTGAGATATTCATCGATATCGTTGTGTTTGTATACAAAGCGTACATCAAAGTCAGAATCCTCTGAGGCAAAGCCCCAGGCTCTGGATCCTGATTCAACCGCAAAAAGGATCGTTACATTTTCTTTTTCTTCGATCTCATCAAGTTTACGTTTTATCTGTTCAACTATTTCTTTTTCATTCATATTCTTCTTTGTTTTGAATTATAACAGATGTATTACTGAATCAATAATAACCCTCTGGTTTAATCAAAGCACAAGACATCAGTTCAGTAATTATATGAGAGGTTCATATGAACTTTTGTCTATGGTTTATGATCTGATTATCTGATCTGAATTCCAATCTTTATCTGTCTATTTTTCTTTAAACATACAGTTATATAAACTTCTGTTAAGGAATTTAAATAATTCCTGGAAATAATGTTACTGAGGACAAGGAAAATGCCTGTTTCTTTTATGTGGCGGGTACGAATCAACTCCAATTTTAAAAAGGAGGAAATGAATCGAGGATTTATTTCAAGATCATGATCTTTGTATTTCAGATTATGATCGCTATCTTGTCTCTGTTGCTGTAGAGCCAGGATAGAACAAAATTCGTTCCCGCCCATTAGAAAAGGTCGTGCTCGCAACACGGCCTTTTCCTTAACAGTAGTTTTCGTACCCATTCATAATATAACATTTGTTTTTGTGAAATTGGGTTTTGGCAAAACACGATCAGATGGTACCACCAGCTGGATTTGAACCAACGACCTATCGCTTATCGAGCGATTGCTCTACCTGCTGAGCTATGGTGGTATCTGGCTTCTTTGCTGTGATTTGAACACAGATTGACGGATTCAGAGTCCGTTGTCCTGACCATTAGACGACAAAGAAGAAATGGTAACCCGGGTGGGATTAAAACCCACAGACGACTGTTTCTAAGGCAGCATGCTGTACCTGTTCGCATACTGGGCTGTATGGTCAGTGTGGAAGGATTTGAACCTACGACCTCATGCTTCCAGGGCACGCGGACTGCCAAGCTGTCCTACACACTGATATGGAGGTTCCGGTGAGATTTGAACTCACGTTCGGGGTGTTGCAGACCCCTGCCTTTTCCTCTTGGCTACGGAATCATAAATGGCGGTCTATACGGGTAACGCTCCCGTTATCTCTGCGTTGACAGCGCAGCAAGTTTACTTATCCTCCAATAGACCTTATTGGTAATGCCACCGGGACTCGAACCCGGATTGCAAGATTGAAAATCTTGTGACCTGACCTTTAGTCGATGGCATCATGGTAGAAGCTGATGGACTTGAACCAGTCAACTGACGATTATAAGTCGCCTGTTTTGCCTTTAAACTAAGCTTCTGTATTGGTGGTTCCAGAGAGACTTGAACTCCCGCCGCAAGGATCTTCAATCCTTCGCTCTACCAGCTGAGCTACAGAACCATCTGGGTTGAAAGGCGGGATTTGAACCCGCTGTCACTAAGGCCACAACTTAGCCGCTCACCGTTTTGCGTTCTTCCAACATGTAAGCCCTGAGGCCTGATTCCCTGACCAGGCCTCACTTCTCTAATACAACTATCTCCTCGACAGTCACATTCAATAACTCGGATAAGGCAAAGACGTTGTCTAAAGTCGGCATGGTCTCACCCCTCATCCAGCGGTATATAGCCTGAGGCGTATTGAAGCCCATGGTCTCCTGTATCTGCCTTATCGTTATACCTTTCTCTTTCCTCAAACGGGATATATTGTTTCCCGTCTTGGTCATATTTATTCTCAATGTAGTGCACATTCTTATCACATCCTTTCAAACAAAAACCGCCTGTCTTTTACATTTCTGCATCAGACAAGCGGTCATTATTATCCGGAATAATTCAGGATCGGTCTATTTGTTAAACCTCAAACACTCTGAAGCAGAAAGCATCGCAAAAAAGCTATCATCACAAATATCTATGATAGGGAGCTGCTCATGTTCAAACTGTGACAGGACATTCATGTTTAGCTTTCCTAATAAGTTCATAGTGTTTTTCTCCTTCCGAGATTAATATAACAGATGTTCAGTAAAATTGTAAGTATATCTGTGGTATATCTTTTTATTCATGTGATGGATCATTCATCCTGATCTTCTGCGCGATCACATCAGAAAGTTCCTTGAGATAATCAACATAGACCAGATATTGCGTGAGTGGTGAGGGGAACTTGTCTGATGAATAATCAGGTTCCGTTTCAAATCTTTTAAGTTCATTGATCAGATTATCTCTGGCCTCAATACAGTATTCAACTGATTTATCTTTAAATTCTTCAATAAACACTTGCGGTGACATCATCATTTTATTGTTTCCCCCTGAATAGGTCTTTTCTATCCTTAGCCCAGTAAACACCAGATTCACACAGTTCATCGATAAACCTGTTAAAAGCCTTTATTTCTTCAGCTGAAAGTTCTCTTTCTTTACTTGTGATCTCCAGATAGGCACACAGATCAACCTTTTTATTATCATTGAGATCATCAAGTTCGCTTAACAGTTTTCCCTCATTCTTTTTATAAGTTCTATACCAATGTTTGAAAAAAGGAAGATCCTCCAGTTCATAGTCATACCAGAGGAAGACCTTGAAAATGATACCCCACAAAGTTGAAAGAGAGAATTCCGGTTCAGGATTTACTGAACTGTAAGCATATCCTTCTTTCACAAACAGCTTATGCCATTCACTTACTGTATAGTCATCAGTACTCTCTATCTTTTCACAGAAAGATCTTAAGTCATCTTCACTTATCTCAAGTCTGTCGATATTATCAGTGATAGGATACTTTTCTTCTTCACGAAGATCATTCACAGCTGCATCAAGTCTGAAGAGTTTTCTGAGTATTTCTTTTTCATCAGGTTTCATTTTGATCACTTCCTTCAGTCTTATTATCTATTATTAATTAATCATCTTCATCATCTTCTTTAAGATCGATCCCGTTTTCTTTAAGGATCTCATAGATCCCAATGATGAGATCGACTATCTCTCCGGCCTTGGTATCAGCAGGCATTTCAGAATAAGTGAGTATGAAATTATCTACATGAATATAAGCTGTCTTTTCTTGAGAGCGGAAGAAGAACTGATTGTCTGAACCATCCGGCACGAACTGATCGCTTTCTTCAAGAGGCATTTCCGTAAACAGATATTTTGTATCTCTGATCAACTTTTTGATCCTTTCGATATCCTTTTGCGGAAGGGTCCAGAACGCCTTCTTTTTAAAGGAATCCAGATTATATTTTTCATTAAAACTGACATTTCTATTTTTACGATCATAGATAGTCAGAGTACTTTCGATTGGAAAATAACCGGGACCATCATCAAATCGGAATATGACCTTATTGCTCAAGCGTTTCGGATTCATACTCTATACCACCTGAGCTATAAGCATATCATCATAGATAAACCTGATCAGACATTCGCTTTCTTCTGCGATCCTGTCATATACTCTGCCGGATGATAAAGTTCCTCTGGCTACTGTTGAGACGCTGTTGGCGACATAGCCTGTTTTAGTATCATGACTGTCATAGACAGCAATGGCCTCATCATCATAACAGTTATCTCTGTCTTTCTTTAATTTAAGTTTCTGGCCGACTCTTAAATAAACTGTTGAGCCGTAATCATCCAGATGATTTATTGTAATAAACATTTTTTCATCATCCATTTTAAAGTCCTCACTTTTCTACGATTTCATCTTAGCAGGCAGACTGTACAAAAAAGACGCCAGAAAAAGAGAAAAAGTGAAAGGATACTATTCAAAACTAAAAACAAAAGATCAGTTCTTCTACGTCTTCTTGAGAATGCATCTACATCAAAAAACACCGCGGATTTTTCCGAGGGGTTATGAGTTTCGGTTTGGATATATTTATCCGATTTCCCAGTTATTGACTAAAGTTTTGTCTTCACATTATCAGCAGCAACAGAAATGAGAAGGCTCCGAATATAAACATGATCGGGAGCAGATAGATCAGCT
>JAFRJA010000145.1 GCA_017432545.1 Erysipelotrichaceae bacterium | reverse complement strand
GGCTTTGACTAGCGGACAGATTGGCTCCCGAGTTCCGGAATATCCATTGCGGTATTTATTATTAACACGGCGATACCGATATCATTAACATAGTGATATCAGACAGATTAACATGATGATACGCAGGCGGTGAAATACTCAGTAAGAAATAATACGATGTCTGATGTGCTGACTTGATTACTCACTCAGTTACCTCCGTGTACTCTATATTATATCAATAAATGACACAGAGTCAATAAAAATGCGGTCATAAGACCGCATTTTAATATTCTTTGTAGTAGTAATCGGCTGTTTTATGGAAGCCAACCTTCTTGAGATAGTCGACATGCGAATCAGTAAGAGGTCCTTTATACAGGACCTTTTTGATTCCGAACTGTCCAAGTTTATCATAGAGGAAATTACCGATCGAGGCATCCCTATATGCTGGAACAGTATAGTCTAAGACCAGATCCAGTTCATTTTTATCGTATTTGCCGATCGTGAAACCGACTGGTTTGTCTTCGTTGAATACGACAAAGCAGCGGTTCATATCTTTAAGATCAAATTCGAGATCCGGGAAGTTGTAATAGATGTCATCGTGGTAATAATCCAGAAATTCCTTCAACAAGAGATCATCACTGTTTACTTCTACCACCCGGAAATGATTCTCGGTCTTGGTCATCTTGAACAGGAAATAGAGATTGATAAAGACCAAAGCTGCATTCATTAAGGCGGTAGGGTAGGAACGGATGATCAGGGCATAGATCGTAAAGATGATGGAACCGATCGTGTTGATTACTCTTAGTTTTACAACTGATGTCATCAGCATCGATACCAGTACTAAGAAGGAGCCAAGATAGCCAAATGCTTCAATTAAAAAGTTAGACATAATATATACCTCAAGATTCGTATGTCAGGCGCAGATTGCCGTATTCTTCCGCAACTTCATCAAAGATCGACAGGATCTTCAATGAGTTTTCATTTACTTCATCCATGTTTATGATAATGACTTCCGTGTCATCAAGATCACCCAGGCAGTCATATAAGGCATCAAGATTCTTGCCATAGTAGTCCGGGAAATCAAAGAGTTTCATCAGATAATCATGTCCTTCTTCATTAAGAACAGTTACATCCAGGATCACCCTTTTCATTGGTTCATTTTCTTCTCCGTAGGAAAGGGTGAGATTGTTGTAGTCTTCGTTGACGTCGTTCATGACTCTGATGATCGTCGATGAGAATTCCGAGATATAGGAATAATCGGTAAAGACGATCTCTGCGTCTTCAAGATATGACAGATAGGCATAGAGGTAGTCATAATCGATGCCTTCAAAGTTTTCAAAGACTTCTTTCAGGTGATCAAAGCCTCTTTCATTCAATTTGGAAACATTTATTATATACTTCATTATTCTTCTCCATAAAGCAGTTCAAAAGAACTGTAGTGATCATCGGTATAGTAGATCAGACCGTCATTGGAAAAGATCAGCCTCTCCTTACCGCGATAGCCGCCGTCATAGTTGATATCGCATTCGTAGTAGACTCTTCCTTTCTTGACCGGTAAGACTTTTTGCGAATTGGTGAAGATGTCACCGCCGATACTGCAGCCTTTACATACTTTCTGCAGGTTGCCTTTATTGGATTTCCAGCCCATCTCTCTGGCTTTTTTCTTGGTGACAAAGTTATTCGGAAGATGACCATAGGTAATAATATATAAGCTCACATCTTCCTTTGATGTATAGGAACCCTGTTCATCAATTTTAGAGGCAATGGGTTCCGGATTGACAACAGGTTCATACTCATTTTGTGAAGTAAAAGATATGAAGGCATATACTCCAATAGTGATCAGTAAGCTTATGAATAAGATTTTCAGCAGTTTCTTCATAATAATTAATGTCAATGGTTAATAAATACTGATTCCTTCATTGTGGTTTTTGCAGTCTTTACACCAGGTATCAATTGATTCTTTCATATAGAATCTGAAGTCATCATATTCTTTTTTCTCAATCAGTTTCTTTTCATACATGAAAGTATAGAATTTCTTAATACTTGAAGCCATCGAACGTAAAGATCCAGGTGTAGAAGGAAAACACTTGCGGATAAAGAAATAGTCCAGAAAATCTGCCAGATAGTTATACTCGATACCTTCTTTTGCTGAAGCATAGTTGTGGTCGTTTAAATAAATAGTCAGATAGAAGGCAACATGGTTCATATGATTGTTTATCGTTTTATCTGAAAGATCTTTGCTTCTGAGGTATTGTTCAAACTCCTTCAGAAGTTTTTCATTCTCTGCTTCATTTCTTTTTATCTTGCTTCATCCATCGTTATTCCTCGTATTCCAGATGGTGATCTTCACACCACTGTCTGGCTACTTCTTTATATTTTTCATCTCTGAATTTATACCAGTCTTCAATAAGACCCAGATTAATTGCCATGTCTTTGAATCTTCTGAAAGCTCCTCTTCCCTGGATAGCTATGGCCATGCAGTTATAATCTTTTGGATCTTCGATCTTTTCGATGAATTCTTCCATCATCTTGTATTCATGAATTTCATACTGATCAGGCAAAGCGATCAGATTCTCATTGAATTCTTCCTCTTCAGCTTCTTCTTCGGATAAATCCATATATTCACCGAAATACTTCAGTTCATTCTCTTTGCGATCATAATAGACCCTGGTTTCCATATTAGCCATTTCCATGCCTTCAATAATCATAGATAATTTGACTGCCATCTGTTATTCCTCCATTATTACTCTTCGCTTATATCCTGATTGTTCCACCAACTGAAACCGATGTGATCCTCTTCGTTCTGATATGAAGTTAAAGTTTTATATCTTACCGTCCCATCATCTTCATAATGGATCATATAACCGTTCTGCCATTCACTCTCCGTATCATAGATTGTCATTTTGTCAGTAGCGATATTGGCTCTGTCTAAAGCTTCTTTTATAGTTCTGGTGCTTTCTTCAGACCATGGTGTACCACCATTGGAATTATTGAAATAATGCATCGTACAGTCTTTGAATACGGCAACTTCCACATAATCTTTATTGAACTTCAGCAGATTGCTTTTATCAGCTTTAATCAGTGCTTCAGAGATCTTGTGCATATTTTCGAGATCTTCAGTTCTTCTTCCCAAGGAAGTACTAAGATCATTTCCACCCCATCTGATCTCAATGCCGGCTCCGGAGATCATGACGGTGATATAGTTGGCATTGCCGTCTTCATTAGGAATACCATAGGCTCCGGGCATCACTTCATAGAACTCATTAACACTTTTTGTTGATCGCCCGTAACCTTTTGCCGGTTTTTCATCAAGAGAGACCGTTCCGTTTGTCGCATCATAGTAATAAGGACCGGGATTATTGGTATACATGTATTCCAATACGGCTTCGTTTTTGGCTTTACGCATATTGGCCAGGTCTTCGCTTTCCTTGTTACTTTCAGTCTGACTGGCGAAAAGTGGGATAGAGATCATCAGAAGTATCCCCAGAACGGTAATTGCGATCAGGATCTGGATCAAAGAAAAACCTTTTCTGTCAGTTATAATCCTCATCATCTATGTCGAACATTTTAGTAAAAAATGAATGTTTCTTCAGCATTTCGTTATTATCGATATATTCGCTCAGTTCATCCTTGACTACACTTATGAGTTTTCTCATAGCGTTTTCTTCACCAATTTCATCTTTCAGATCATCAAACATGGTTTGAACTTCATCATCAGTCATGATCTGATAGGAAGCGATATATTCGCATACGATGTCAAAAGCGCTGTCATAAGCAGACATGATATTTATATTATTGTCGTCATCGTTATCAGGAAGGAATCCGCTTACTTCATCCCTGGCTTCTTTCAGACTGTAGAGATTATCTTCAACACATTCCGCAAAGTCTTCCTGTTCAAACTTCAGATCAAAATCTGTATCAAAATCAGAAAATCTCTCAATATCGTAATTCCATGGGAAATAAATACCATTTTCTTCATCTTCTTCATCGGTATCCGGATCTATTTCTCCATCCAGATATCTCATCAGGTTAAATTTGTTATCTTCCCAGATACCTTGGCCTTTGCCTTCTTCAAGGATGGCTATCTTGTCTGTATCCATTTCAAATGTTTCATCGCTGATGCGGCATTCAAAATCCCAGCCGTCGCCGGTATCGTAGCTGAAGATGAAATTCCTATCCAGGTCTTCCAGTTTCTTGTCGTAGTATGAATATTCATTATCCCTATCGATCCAGGCCGGATCGCAGAACTTGTCTTTTCCTGATCTGAACATAAACATGTGTTCGAATTCACAGCCTAAAGCCGTGCCCAGTATCACTCCCAGTTCATATAAACTTACATTTTCTTTGGCTAATACAACGCGATAAAAACGGTCATTATATTCTTCTAAAGCAGCTTTTATTTCTCTGTATTTCATAGGTAACTCCTTAGTTAAAAAATGAAGGAATGACCTATAAAAAGCAATCTAAAGTCGCAATAGGTTTTAAGAGATCTATGTCTCACGGTCAAACATTCCTTCTGTTATTATTGTAACAAATATTGTTTTAAAGAATTAATAAGCTTATGTGTTTTGAATGATATTAAGAGTATTATCACTTATAATGTTGTTAACTTTTGAGGGAATAAATGAAAGAACTGCAACTTGAAAGGATCAAATACATCTTCGCCGTAGTCTTATATGGTACGATCGGTCTTTTCTTGCGCTATGTCAATCTGCCCAGTGAGGTCGTGGCGATGTTCCGCGGTCTTATCGGTTCATTGTTCATTTATCTTTATTTACGTTTTAAACATGTATCCATTGACAAGAAAGCGATCAGAAATAATCTGTTTCTTCTACTTCTTTCAGGTATATGTCTTGGTTTAAACTGGATCTTTCTGTTTGCATCTTACATGACAACTACAGTAGCGATCGCCAGTTTATGCAACTATCTGGCTCCGCTATTTGTGATCATCGTTTCGCCACTGGTCTTACATGAAAAACTGGAGATAAAGAAGCTGCCATACGTCGCTTTAGCTTTTTTAGGAATTGTATTGGTATCAGGCGTTTTTGATGAACAGAAGGGCTCTTTGATCGGTATCGTTTATGGTGTGTTGGCCGCACTGGTATTTTCTATCATCATTATCTGTAACCGCAAACTGAAGGATATCAGTGTCTATGACCGCTCGATTGTTCAGCTGCTTGTTTCGGCGATCACGATCTTTCCTTATGTTTTGATTCATAATCATGGGGTAAGTTTAAACCCTGACTTAAGATCGATACTGATCGTAATTATGTTAGGAGTCATCCATACCGGTCTGGCTTACTGTTTCTATTTCTCGGGTATGGCTAAACTCGATGTGGAGACGATTGCGATCTTAGGCTATCTTGAGCCTGTTGTTTCCGTGATATGTTCAACGGTATTCTTACATGAACCGATGTCTGTTTTTGGCTGGTTGGGGGCTTTACTGATCATCTTCAGTGCTTTTATGAGTGAAAAGCGCTAGAACCGTGTTTTAAACAGTTATTTTAGTTATAATTAAGTTACATAGTATAACAATGATAATAGTGGGGAAATTATGTCACTGAGACAGGAACAATTCTATGCCGATGATGTAAAAAGAGTTGTTTTTGTGGCGGAAGATGATGAGGTCAACCGGGAGCTGATCGGTTTTATTCTCAAGGATGACTATAAGCTCATTTTCGCCAATGACGGTAAACAGGCCATAAGCAGGATCAGGAAGTATCGCGATGAGATATCACTGATCCTTTTGGACTTCTATATGCCTTTTATGACCGGCATTGATGTTCTGGATGAAATTCAGAAAGATGAAGAACTGAAGAAGATCCCGGTCATATTGATGACGGGTGAGACCGATAAGGAATCAGAAGCTTTGAAAAAAGGCGTCATCGATTTCATCAGTAAACCTTTTTCTCATGCGGATGTCTTAAAACTTCGGATCAAGATAAACATCGAATTGACTGAAAGAAGAAAGACGATCTCCAGTACGGAAAGAGATTTTCTGACCGGTTTATATACCAGAGACTTCTTCTACAGTTATGTGGATGATTTCAATAAGCGAAACCGCACTGAACCGATGGATGCGCTGGTGCTTGATGTCGATCGTTTCCATCTGATCAATGAAAGATATGGCGTTGAGTATGGCGATAAGATCTTAAGTGCGATCGCTGATAATCTCAAGAAATTCCAGGTCAAATATGGTGCGATATTGTGTCGGAGAATATCCGATACCTTCTTAGTCTATACCCAAAGCGGTAAGGACTATCAGCACTTAATTGAAACCTTACAGAATAATCTGTCCAAAGAAGGTTTCCATGTCCATGTGAGACTTGGAGCTTTTATGGATGTCGATAAGAATGAAGACATGGTCAGACAGTTCACGCATGCCAAGATGGCGGCGGATATGATCAGGGGTGACTACACAAAGTCTTTTGCGGTCTATGACAATAAATTGAGAAATGAACAGCTGTATCGTGAACAGCTGATCGAAGACTTCTATGAAGCCTTAAGCAGCGGTCAATTTGAGGTCTATTATCAACCTAAATACAACATTCAGTCTCAGGAGCCTTATCTTGCTTCGGCGGAAGCTTTAGTGCGCTGGAAACATCCACAGCTCGGTATGGTCGGTCCGAATGATTTCATCAAACTGTTTGAAGAAAACGGTCTGATCAGGGATCTTGACTGTTATGTCTGGGACAGCGCCTGTGGGAAAATTGCCTATTGGAAGAAAAAGTATGGGGTCACGATCCCGGTGAGCGTTAACGTATCCCGTATCGATATGATGAGTAACAGTTTCTTAGATGCGCTTAATTCGATCGTGAGTTTCTATGAATTGAATCATTCGGAACTGATGTTGGAGATCACGGAATCCGCATTTGTGAATGATACGGATTATGTCGTCAATATGACCAGAAAACTCAGGGAATCAGGTTATCTGATCGGTATGGATGATTTCGGTACCGGATATTCATCTTTAGGCATGATCGCGGATATGCCTATCGATGCCTTAAAACTCGATCGTTCATTCATCGTTGATGCTCTAAAGGATGATAAAAACAGAAAACTCTTGAAGATGATGATGGATATCGCCGATTCTTTAAGTGCGATAACGGTAGCAGAAGGCGTGGAGACCAGACAGCAGCTTGATCTGCTCAAGTCTTTGGGTTGCGATATCATCCAGGGTTATTACTTCTCCAAACCGTTAAGAGCCATAGAATTTGAACATCTGGTCAAGACCAGGGCGGCACAGCTGGCGGAAGAAAAAGACGCTTCTTTGAGCCGTAAGACCGTCGCCAACCACATGAATGCTGATCACAAGAGTATCTATCATGGTCTGGCCAAATCTCTTTCATCCGTGTATGACAGCGTGTATTACGTAGATCTGGATACGGATAATTTCATTGAATATACGACCGATGGCGGTTCCGATCATATGAGAGTCATTCAGACCGGTGTGGAATTCTTTGATTATTGTCAGTTAAGGACCAGAGAATACGTTTCCGAGAAAGACAAGGAACGCATCATCAGACTGTGGCATAAGGATTATATCCTGAAGCAGTTAAAGAAATATGCGTATCTGTCCGTCAACTATTCGACCTGTTTTGAAGATGAAGACATTGAATTTGAAGTCAAGATCATTCCGGCCTTTGAAGGACCAAACAGAAATCTTATCGTTGCCATGAAGGGTATCGATCAGAAAGTGTTGGGTGAGATCAGAAACGAACTCAAGCACAATGATGAAGTCTTTAATTTCTTAGACACTGATCAGCTTACCGGTACAGGAAACCGTCTGGCTTTTATCGATCGTGGTATTGAACTTGATGAAAAGAAGAATCCTGTTTATGGTATGGCCTTATTTGAAGTAATTAGAGAAAAACAGATCCTGGATGATGAAGAGCTGGCTAATCGTGATGAAATGATCTTAAAGATCGTGAAAAAGATAAAGGACAATATTAATCGGGCTGATGTCTACAGGATCGCACCTGATGAAGTCGCACTCATTTATTTGCCAAAACAGGAAGTCAAACTCAAGAGTATTGTTCGCAGTTTAAAGGTCAACAAGGTCAATTCGTCCAATTTAATAAAATTGAAAAACGAACAGTTCAGGACTTTGTTTGCGAGGGTCTATATACAACTGAACAAGAATCGGGAAAAAGGAATGAAATAGATGTTAAGTATCAGAAAACTGGAACAAAACGGTGTCGATATCAGATCAGCCATGGATAAATGCGGTGGCGATGAGGCTTTTTATCTGCACCTTGTTGATCTGTTTCTTAAGAAGAACGATTATCTCAAGATCAGGAAGGCTTTGAATCAGAATGATCTCGAAAAGGCCTATCAATGTGCTTTGAATATGAAAGGGGTCTCCGGCAATCTTTCGCTTACACCGATCTTTCTGTTGTCTTCGGAGCTGACAAGACATCTGTACAATAAAGAAAATATCGATTATTCACCTTATGTTTATAATATCGGCAAAATATTGAAGAAACTGAAGAGCATATAGTTTGAGGAGGATAGAATATGGGCATCAGATTTAATAAATCAATTAAGATCGGCAACTTCTTAAAGGTGAACGTTTCCCGCAGCGGTTTAAGTGCCACCGTGGGTAAAAAAGGAGCTTCGGTCAATATCGGCAAGAGGGGAACTTATCTCAATCTTTCGCCAAGCGCCGTGGGCATTACCGGAACCGGACTTTCCTATCGTCAGAAGATCACCGGTTCTTTGTTAGGCAATAAATCAAAGAAAAAGAAAGATACCAAGAAGATCGCTTCTACCAAGACTTCAGCTTTGGCTAAAGCCAAGGAGAAAGAACTTGAGCCGGCTGTTGATTACACGAATGTGCTTCGTGAATATGAAGAAGACAAGGAAGCAAGGATCAATCTGCACAAATATACCGATGATGTCATGACCAAGGATGAATTCGCCGAATTCGTTGATTCTTTGGAGAATGAGGCTATGCATCAAATCTATGAGAATTCGATCTTAGGTGATGAGGATACGATCGAGAATCTGGTCAGTTCCTTCATGAAAGAGCTGAAACTGCCATATGATGTCAGAGTCAATTATGAACTGGAAGACAATGTTTTATATGTTGACCTGGATCTGCCGGAGATAGAGGATCTCGATGACATGTATCCTAATGTCAACAACAATAAACTTACCTATAAGAAACTTAAACCTACAGAGTTAAAAGAAGAATATGCGAGACTCGTTATAAGTTTAAGTGTCTTCCTGAGTGCGAACTATTTCAACGTTTCATCTTATATTGATACGATTGTCATTTCCGGTTTCACAACGGTCAGAAACAGTAACGGGGATCTGGTGGATCAGTATCTGTATTCGATCAAATTCACCCGTGATGAGTTTGAAAAGACGAAACTCGAGAAGCTCGATGATCTATATTCCTTCATTTTGAACTTCGACAACCGGATCAATGTGTCCAAGAACTACGCCTTCAAGCCGATCAAACCTTATGAGACGGAAACAGTTATCCGTTCCAATGAACTCGCGGATGAGGCTTTGGAGGCCTTGAAAGGTCTGGGTTATAAAACGGGTGAGCTTAAACTCATTGAAGAAAGACTTAAGGAATGCCAGTTTGAAACTTCAGCTGAGTATCTTAAAGAAGGTTTGCGCTTATTAAATGATGAAAAATAATAGTTTAAGGGCGAATTAATAAGAATAGATGTTAAAATAAAAGTTAAGGTATCTGATTATCAATATGGAAAAAGATAAGGTGGATAAGCAAGAGTCCAGAAAATCCAGAGGAATAGGTCTTAAGTGGTTAAGCGTCCTTTTGGCGATCCTGACTGTTTTAGTGTCGGTATTGCTTCTTTTGGCCAGCTACAGGATTTCTTCTTCTTCCAAAGATCTGCAGGAAGCTTCTGATGCCTATATCAGAGGCCAGATCACAGCCAATCAGCTCAAACAGGGTTCAGACAATCTGACGACCCATGTCAGAAGTTTTGTCGTTACCGGCAAGATCAAATACCTTGATTACTACATCAAAGAAAAGACAGAACTCAAGGCTTTTGACAATGCCTATGAAGAACTGAATTCCATACTGGAAGATGACAACCTTAAGGCTTCTCTGAAGATGATCAATGACTATGAGGATAAGCTCAAGGAATCAGAGGCCAAGGCTATTCTGATGGCTATGGAATACTATGGCATAACTGACCAGAAGTATTACGATGCGCTGAGTGGCTATAATCTCACTTCTTATGAAGCATCTCTGTCGCTTGATGATAAACACGACAAATCGATTTCTTTAGCTTTCGGTGGTGATTCAGAACTCGTCCACTATGGCGACTATGATATGTACAAGAAGATCGTTGAAGACAATGTCGATTCCTTCATCAAGCAGCTGGCTTCAGCTACCCAAAACGATCAGGCTGAAAGTATGAAGTCTCTGGATAATTCGGTCTTCGCCTTAAGAAGGATGACGATCTATTCGATGCTGTTCCTTATGCTGATGGCGTTCACTATTTTGAACTTCGTTGTCAGACCGTTATTAAAGAATATCGAGCACATCAATACCCATGATTATCTGGAAGAAGAAGGTGTCTATGAGATCAAGTATCTGGCTACTTCCTATAACCAGATGATGTCGAGAGTCAATGATAACCAGAAGAAGCTGTCTTATGAAGCCAGCCATGATGCCTTGACCGGTCTATTCAACCGTCAGGCATATCTCGATAATATCCGATCATTTGAAGATGCGAAGATCTGTTTCTTACATCTTGATGTCGATAACTTCAAACATATCAATGATACCTATGGCCATGATGTGGGTGATAGATATCTTAAGAAAGTTGCTGCCGTTCTGGAAAAATCTTTCCGTAAGGGTGATCAGATCTATCGACTGGGTGGTGATGAGTTTGCGGTCATCATGGATGAGATCGATAAAGAAAATGCACAGATCGTCATTGATAAAGTTGAAATGATCGAAGAAGCACTGATCGATGGCAGTGATGGCGTTCCGGTATCAGCGGTTTCTGTCGGTGCTACCTTCTATACGGGTGCCGGCGATGTCGATCGAGTCTATAAGGAGGCTGACTTGGCACTGTATGCCGCGAAGAATTCGGGCAAAGGAAAACTCGTCTTCTACGACGAGTCTATGGCAAACGATACGATAGAAAAGATCGAGGATTAAATCCCCGATCTTTTTATATCTTGTCTTTTAACCACCCACAGCACAGTTCAGCCCATTTATTGACCTGCGGTATATCCATGGCCAGATCATTGTGGCCATCAGCCAAAGCTAAGCCATGGACACCTTCCGGGAACAGATGCATCTCAAACGGGATTCCTTGGGCTGTTAAGGCCTGTCCTAAGGTAAAGGAATTACGCGGGTCATCGGAGTTGGTCTGCCAGATGAAGAACGGTGGTGTCTGTTTTGTGATGTTGATCTCCGGCGAATAGTAGAGCAGTTCTTCCTTATTCGCAAAGAACGGGTTTCTGATCTGGTCGGAGAACGGGTCAACAAAGAAACCGCCTGGTAAGCCCGCAAAACAGAAAGCGCCATAGCCTAAGACTGCGCCATCAGGACGGCAGGACTCTCTTTCGATCGGATCTTCATTGTCTTTATCACCCATATCAAAATGGGTCGCCGCATTGCCCGACAACATGCCTCCGGCAGAGAAGCCCATCGCGATAACTTTATCAGTTACGCCTAATTCATCTTTCCTGCTTCTGATCAGTCTGATCGCTCGCTGGATATCATCCAAGGCATCTTTACGGCCATAAGGTTGCAAACGGTAAGTCAATATTGCGGTATTGAATCCTTTATCCGCAAAATATTTGGCGACATTGAAACCTTCGCAGCCTGTGCGCGTAGAAAAGCCACCGCCGCAACTGACGATGATCGTACCTGATTTTAATTCCTGATTCTGGCCTGGCACGAAGATGATGGATGGTTCTTTCTGCAAAGGATCGCGGTCATCAAAGTTCGGGGTCTTGCCTGCTGGCCAGAGCGGGATTATCTCAAATCTGTCTGCCGCATCATTCCAGGTGTCCATGTTCAGTTTGCGGTTCATGGATCCATCAGGATTACGATGTCTTGAGATATTTATGACAACGCCGTCTTCAGCGATCAGTTTCTTTAATTCTTCATAGTTGTTCTGATACATATTTGCTCCTTTTAAAGATCCATACTTTCGTATGGATCATTTTCTTTAAATCAGATTTAATTCTGTCTTCGCATCGAAGATGTGGGACAGTACCGGGTTGAAGGTGAAGGTGAAGTCCTTTCCGATCGCGACTTTATCGAGATCAAGATTGGCAGTCGGAATTACCGCGACGATATCATCACCATTGAGGTTGATATGTAAGTGAACCTCAGAACCCATCATTTCGGATACTTCGATCTTACCGGTGAAGCCTTTGGAAACACCCTTGTCACTCATTTCGATATGGACAGGTCTGACACCGACGATAACAGTCGTTTCCTCCTGATTGTTGGCCTTTAAGACATTCTGATGTTTTTCATCAAGTCTGATATCTTTACCCTGGATCGTGATGTAGTAATCACCTTCCTTAATGGTTAATGGTACATTGTGGAAGAAGTTGATCTGCGGTGTGCCGATGAAGCCGGCAACAAACACGTTATGCGGATGGTTGAAAACTTCCTGTGGCGTACCGACCTGCTGGATGAAGCCGTCTTTCATGACGACGATCCTGTCACCTAAGGTCATAGCTTCGACCTGGTCGTGGGTAACATAGACGAATGTTGTATCGATCTTCTGACGCAGTCTGATGATCTCGGAACGCATCTGGCCACGCAGCTTGGCATCCAGGTTGGATAATGGTTCATCCATCAGGATGACCTGCGGCTGTCTGACGATGGCACGTCCGATCGCAACACGCTGTCTCTGACCACCGGAAAGAGCTTTAGGCAGACGATCGAGGATCTGAGTTATCTCCAGAGTTCTGGCTGCTTCTCTGACTTTCTGGTCGATCTCTTCTTTAGGCAGTTTAGCCAGCTTGAGTGAGAAAGCCATGTTTTCATAGACTGTCATGTGCGGATAAAGTGAATAGTTCTGGAAGACCATCGCGATGTTACGGTCACGCGGTGCGATGACATTGGACAATACATCACCGATCCAAAGTTCGCCATCGGTGATCTCTTCAAGACCGGCGATCATACGCAAAGTCGTGGACTTACCACAGCCTGAAGGACCGACCAGTACGACGAATTCCTTATCCTTGATCTCCAGGTTGAAATCCTGTACGGCAACAACGCCTTCATCGGTGATCTGCAGATTCGGTACGAATACCTCGTCGTCCTGCACGGCAGCTTGAACAGCTTTAGCTTTTTTGGCGGCTTTCTTGTTCTGTTTGACTTCTTCAGCCGTGATCGGATAGATCTTCTTGATGTTTTTTAATGTAATACTTGACATTGAATATACCTCTGATATTTCAGCCTCCGCTTAGATATCTCATTAAAGACCGACACTAAGGATCTTTAATATTTCAGCACGTCTCCACTGTGCTGAACCGCGAGTAACGGTTATTTTTCTCCTTTTCTTTGCTGTAAGTGTGGAGCCAGCATTACAAGTTTATTATTTCAAAAAGCTCATCTGTTTCCTTTTAAATATGTAACATCTCTTTTCAAAATAGAGATAGAAGAGAAAATTATAAATCAAAGCGATTATTTTAATTTTTAAGCAGAAATGGGCTTGTTATGCTGAAGATGTAGAAAACTAAGGGGGTTTTATTATGCATGAAATAAAAACGGTTAAAGTTAACGGCGTTACTTTAGCTTACAGGGAATATGGAAGCGGGGATAAATATCTGCTTTCCACACAGAACTTTTTCTTCAAGGATTCCCATATGGCTTTATTAGGCCAGCCGCCATATGACTATCACTGTTTCCTGGTCTATATGCGTGGTTATGGAGAATCTGAACATATCTATGATCAGACCAGAAGAGATTATGCGAAGATCTGGGGTGAAGATCTGATGGCTTTTGCGGAAGTCATGGGCATCAAATCTTTCTATTATACAGGCATTTCTCATGGCAACTGGGCCCCCTGGTATATCGCTTTCCACAAGCCTGAGCTCATCAGAGCCTATGTGTGCTGTGACGGTATCACCCAATACCACGAGCAGAGAGACCTGCCGGCTCCTTTAGCCAAGATGAGAGATAATGCCAAGGAATTTGTCGGCAATACCGAATTGCTCAAGAGGACAGCCTGGTGGGAAGACTGGCCGACGGAGAATCCGGAGAGACTGGCCAGAAGAAAGGCCAACTTTGAGGAACACTTAGATATATTGATGCATCGTAAAGAAGAAGAGTTCGCTTTGCCGATGTTAGGTGATATGACAGGATGTGAAGCTAAGTCGCAGGAAGAACTGCTCGAAAGACTTCATGAGATCAACTTCCCGGTCATGATCTGGGAAGGCGGCAAGGATCCACTGGCTACAGCTGATGCGGCTTTAGAATGTGCCCAAGCTATTCCGGGTGCTGTCTATCTGCTGTATCAGCATTTAGGACACGGTGGCGCCGATGAGATGCCGGAGCTCGCTGCCAGAGACTGTGACCGTTTCTTCAAGGATGTAGAAGGAAGGATCCTATAAATGAAACTGCAGCCCGCACTGATCTTTGGGGAACACATGGTCCTTCAAAGAGACAAGGAAATAAGTATCTGGGGCACTTGTGCAGAAAATGATACGGTAACGCTCAGATTGAACGATCAGCTTGTGGAAACACAGGCTGTTAATGGTGAATGGAAAGTTACTTTGAAACCGGAAAAAGCCAACAGCAGGACTTCAATGGAGATCAGCTCCAGACTGACAAAAGAGAAGATCTGTTTCAATGATATTGCGATCGGTGAAGTCTGGCTGGCCGGCGGTCAGTCCAATATGGAATTCATAATGAAGTATGACTTTGATTTTGAGACGACTAAGACGCTTCCTGATGATGAACTGTTAAGATCATTCACTTATCCTCAGGTGGCCTATAGAGGTCTGTTAGAGGATAACGCACATCCTGAGCAGGGATATTGGAGACTCTGGAAAGATGAGAAAGACCGTCAGTATTTTTCAGCTGTTGCTACCTATATGGCAATGATCTTAAGAAAGAAACTGGATGTACCGGTTGGAATAATCAGCTGTAACTGGGGCGGCAGTCCGTCTGCTGCCTGGACTTCAAGAGAAGAACTGGAGAAACAGGAAGCATTAAAGAAGATCCTTGATTGGCACGAAGAAGGTTGCAGGAATACCGACTGGTATAAATACTACAACGCTTCCGAGGTCAAACCGCAACCTGTATCCGATGAACAGAAAGCCTTCAATGACCGTTTTATGATGGGTGAATTCGGCAAGGAATTCTTTGAGAATTTTGATCCATCGACTTTACCGGTGTTGGACTATGCCCCATATAATCCGGGACCAAGATCAGTTGTAAGACCATCAGGTTTATATGAAAACATGTTGTGTAAGATCGCGCCTTATTCAATTAAAGGATTCTTATGGTATCAGGGCGAAGATGATGATGCGCGTGACTGGTATGATATCTATGATGTCTCCATGAAGACGATGATCGGTTCATGGAGAAAGCTGTGGAATGAAGAATTACCTTTCTATCAGATCGAACTGGCACCGTTTAAAGGTGTCGGGGCAACGGCTGCCAAGAAATATGATCTGATGCGTCATCAGCAGGAAAAGGTCTCAAAAGAACTGAAAGATGTCTTTGATATCTGCATCCTTGATGCCGGTGAAGAATACAATATCCATCCAAGACACAAGAAGATCGTAGGGGAAAGACTTGGCAGGATCGTGATGAAACACAGCTATGGTGATGATTCACTGATCGCCGATTGTCCTAGAGTTATCAAAGCTGAAAGAGATAATAAAGATATCGTGATCAGTTTTGAAAATACGGCTGGTGGATTGACAGTCAAAGGAGATCTCAAGGAATATCTGATCTTAAGTCATAATGATGAAACAGTAGATTATTACGCAAGAACTGATGGGAATAAACTGATCTTAAACGGTGATTTCCCTCAAGAAAAACTGATGATCAGATTCTGTGAGAGCAACTACTGTATCGATCCTTTATATAATTCCGAAGGCAATCCTGTCTTTGGCTTTACTCTGGAGGTTTGACAGCTATGAAAGTAAAAGATGTAATAAAGGTACTGCTTGATTATCATCCTCATATCGAAGGATACAAAGGCTGTGATGATTACAAGTGCGGTGATCCGGAAATCGAATGTACCGGTGTCGTTACGGCTTTGACTCCCAATATCACGGTGATCAGAAAAGCGATAGAACTCAACGCCAACCTGATCATTGTCCATGAACCGACTTTCTATACTTCGGAAGATGGACCGGGCTGGTTCGAGGAATTCGATAATGAAGTCTATGAGCAGAAAAAGAAACTGCTTGATGAACATCGGATCGTGATCTTCAGAGATCATGATCACATGCATATGCATGATCCCGACTCGATCTTTACCGGTGTACTCAAGTATCTGGAATGGGAAGATAAAGCAGTAGTCGACAAAAACACGGGACTGTTTGCTCACTTTATCGTAAAGATCCCGGAAACCACGGTAGAAGAACTTGCTCAATATATCATTGAACATATCGGTCTAAATGGCGCCAGGATAGTCGGTGATAAGAAAGCCAATGTATCTTCGATCGCCTTTGTCGGACATCTGTATCCGATAAATGTCAAACGCAAGGATGGTACTTTGACGGAATACTCCGTCAAGGTCATTGAAACTCTGGAGAAAAAGGCTGATGTCATCTTACCTGGTGAAGTTATCGACTGGACGACTCTGTCCTATGTCAGAGACGCCATGGATCTCGGGATGAATAAGGCAGTGATCAATATCGGCCACTTCAATTGGGAAGAGCTGGGTATGAAATATATGAAGGACTGGTTGGGTGAACTTCTGAAAGATAAGGTTCAGGTGACCTATGTTCCTTCGGGTGATATGTATCAATATGTGTGCAGGAGAGATTAAGATGAAAATCAAAGAATTATTACCATTAGTAAAAGTGCATGGCAGAACGGTCTATGATGAGGAAAGGGAAGCTTTATTCTGTGACTGGACCTGCAGCGGTTTTACGATGAAGATCGATGGCAAGAGCCTGAAGGTCAAGGTGATCGCGGAGTCTGATCAGATCCCAGGCATGCCAAATATGCCTACACCTCCACCTGACTGGCCATGTATCGGTCTGGCCATCGGTGATGAACTCGTCTACCGTCATGAATGCAGAGAAAACGGCTGGCTGACCGTATATGAAAGTGAAGAGACCAAGGCCATAGATCTGAGGATCGTCAAAGTCTCGGAAAATGCCAGAGGAAAACTGGGAATCGTTGAAGTAGAATGCGATGGACAGTTCCTGGAATACAAAGATGACAGACCATTAATGGAGATCGTCGGTGATTCGATCACCTGCGGTTTTGGCAATGAGGCACCTAATAATTCGATGGAGTTCAAGACTTCGGAAGAAAACGGCTGGATGTCCTATGGCGCACAGGCAGCGAGAGCTCTCGGTTATGATTTCAATATGATCTGTGAATCAGGCATCGCAGCGATCAAACCTGAACATCCGCTGTTCCCGATGCATGCGATGGAAGACATCTATGGCAATACCGATGAACTCTATGCCACTAAATATCAGAAAGAAAATACGAAGTGGGATTTCAGTAAGCACCATAACGATATCGTTGTCCTGAATCTGGGTACCAACGATTGCACACCGATCCGTTTCTACAGAGATTTCAATGATATCGCCGCAATGGAAGCCTGGTTCAAGAAACGTTACAAAGAGTTTGTAAAACAGGTCAGACAGCTCAATGGTCCTGAGACCTTTATCTGTTGCACATTGGGTTCAATGGATTATTATCTCTATCATCTGATCCTGGACGTCGTTGAAGAAATAAAGAAAGAAGATAATGATAAGAAGATATGCTGCTTTGAATACATCCCGATCAATATGATGGTCGAAGGTTATGGTGCGGCCGGTCATCCTTCACTCAAGACCAACAAGCGTATGGGCAAGGAACTGGTAAACTATATCCGTAAATATGTACTGGAGGGTAAAGATGCTTAAAGAGAAAACAGCTGCCCTGGATCTCAAGAACTGGAAGGCTCCTGAGTTAAAGGAAGATATGCCGCATGGCGATATGCCGGGAGATAAGATTGCGATCGGTGATGACCATGTGAATAAAGCCAATAAGATCTTTCCTTTACTGATCGAAGAGATCAGAAAGAATGGTTCCGATAAGGTCGTCGTATCTGTCTTTGGCGGATCAGGTGTCGGTAAAAGTGAGATCGCTTCCTTACTGACTTATTATCTGCAGGAGTCTGGTATCGGTGCCTATGTCTTATCAGGCGATAACTATCCATATCGCATTCCGCTTTATAACGATGCGGAAAGATTATCGATCTTCAGAGCTGCCGGTCTTAGAGGACTGGTCGATGCGAAACTGTTCAATGATGAAGTAAAGGAAGTTCTGTTTAAACTCTGGGCTGATGAAACTGATCCGGATCTTTCCAAGATAAATGAATATCCATGGCTTGAAGAATATCAGAAAGCAGGCCGTAAAGCTCTAAAGGGATATTTAGGTACCACCAAGGAACAGAACTATGATGAAGTAAATCAGATCATTGACGAATTCAGAAAAGGAAATGAGAAGATCTATCTCAAGAGGATGGGTCGTAAGGAAGAGGAACGCTGGTATGACGAAGTCGATTTCTCTGACAAGGATGTACTGGTGATCGAATGGACTCATGGCGGCAACGAGAACCTTAAAGGCATCGATATTCCGATTTTACTTAATTCAACACCTGAAGAAACGATGGCTCATCGTCGTTTAAGAGCCAGAGATGGCAAGGTCGATTCCGCATTTACAACGATGGTGCTTTCTGTGGAACAGGAAGAGCTCGATGATAGAGGCAAATTTGCGAAGATAAGGATCTCCAAAGCCGGCGAGATCATGGACTAAAAAAAAGGAGAAAACATGACTGGTAAAAAAATGGGTATCGGAACGATGCTGAATGCCTATCCGGATTCGGTCGGTGGGCATTTAAAGGATATTGTATCGTTACTTAAAAAAGATGAATTCAAAGATGTCTTCAGATCATTCTATATTCTGCCAAGTGTATTCAATACTGATCTTGATCGTGGTTTCTCTTTGATCAATTATGATCTGTCTGAAACACTGGCAGCCAAAGAGGATATCGAAGACCTTCATGCGCTGAATATCGACTTATTGATGGATTTTATCCTCAATCATATCTCTGTTTTATCACCGCAATTCCAGGACATCCTGAAGAATGGTGATGAATCAAAGTATCGCGATTTCTTCATCGATTGGAACAAGTTCTGGAAGGGTTATGGTGAAATGGCACCTGAAGGCTATATCGTTCCTGATGATGATTACATCAAAGATATGTTCTTCAGAAAGACTGGTCTGCCGATTCTGATGGTCCGCTTCCCTGATGGCAAGGAAGTTCCATACTGGAATACCTTCTATCAGGAAGTCATTTACCATAAAATCGATCCTTACAGACTGGTCAGAGAATGTGGTCTTCAGTATGGTACAGCCTGTGAGCTCGCCAGGATCGTCAATGAACAGATCGTTGACAACAAGATCAGCAAGGAGATCGATTTTGGCAAATGGGGCAAATATGCGGAGATGATCAAGGACATCTTAAGATCTGAACGCACATATCTCGGACAGATGGATCTCAACATCAAATCTGAACTGGTCTGGGATTACTATAAAGAGACCTTGAAGAGATTATCTGATTACGGGGTTTCCATCGTCAGACTTGATGCCTTTGCCTATGCACCGAAAGAACCGGGAGAAAGGAATTTCCTGAATGATCCTGGAACCTGGGATCTGCTTCAGAAGATCGATGATATCGCCAGCGAATATGGTCTGACACTTCTGCCGGAGATCCATGCCAGCTATGAAGAAAAGATCTATAAGCTGTTGGCTGACAAAGGTTATATGGTCTATGACTTCTTCCTGCCTGGCTTACTGATCGATGCCTTCATCAGAAAGAACGCTGTCTATCTGAAGAAATGGGCTGATGAGGTGATTGAAAACGGTATCCAGACCGTAAATATGCTGGGTTGCCACGATGGCATTCCGCTTCTTGATCTGAAAGGTCTTTTACCGGAAGAAGACATCCAGAATGTGATCGATACGGTCGTTAACCGCGGTGGTTATGTCAAGGATCTGCATGGTGCCAAGAATGTCTACTATCAGGTCAATGCGACTTATTATTCTGCGCTTGGTGAAAGTGATCAGAGGATGCTGATGGCCAGAGCGATCCAGATGTTCATGCCGGGCAAACCACAGATCTGGTATCTTGATCTGTTTGCCGGAAAGAATGACTATGAGGCAATGGAAAGAGCCGGTGTCGGCGGTCATAAAGAGATCAACCGCAGTAATCTGTCTCTTGATCAGGCACAGGAACTGTTATCTTCCGATGTAGTCAATAAACAGCTTGAACTGCTCAGATACCGCAATACCAATCCGGTATTTACGCAGGATGCGGATATCGTCGTCGATTGCAATGAAACGGTCATGACGATCACCTGGACCAATGTCCATGGTTCAGCTAAACTGAGTGTCGACTTTGATAACGAGACTTATACGATAGAATAAGAAAACGGCTTTATATGCAGTTTGAAAGTGAATAAAAGCGCAATTGATTTGCGCTTTTAATTATGATCGATTTCGTAGAACCTGATCCAGAGCCCGTCTTTTTCTACGGTGCCGGTTCCGATGAACTGGTTGCGATGTAGAATTGGGGCCAGCAGCTTTGAATCAGTAAGCATGGTTGGAACAGTCGTGAACTTCATGGAAGGCCTGTTTTCCATCCAACCGTTGTTTTCGATATAGATGTGACAATCCTGACCATCTTTGTCTTTACCTGTCAGCATGTATCTGGCTGAGAGATGACGCATGTTGGTCTGATCGACGATCTGTGTATCGACTCCACACGGTTCAACGATGCCTTTAAACAGTTCACAGTCAACGGTTCCCGAGAAAGGTATCATCGATACCTCTCCCAGTTCCGTAATCATCTTCAGACCATTTT
Source organism: Erysipelotrichaceae bacterium (assembly GCA_017432545.1). Taxonomy (GTDB): domain Bacteria; phylum Bacillota_I; class Bacilli_A; order Erysipelotrichales; family Erysipelotrichaceae; genus Colivicinus. The sequence continues at coordinate 13,212 of JAFRJA010000145.1, read as the reverse complement.
CCTTGATATCGATATGTATCTCAAGAATCGGTTTATCTTTCATTCTCAGTCCTTTTTAGGTGTGAATCTGGCCGGACCGAATAATGATACGACGAAGTTGTTGTTCTGCAGTTTCTCGTAGAAGTAGTGATATTTTGCCTGCTGTTCTTCCGGGATCATATGCGTGTCATTATCAAGATCATTGATATCAAAGCTCTTTTCATATTTCTTCCAGACAGGTGCACCTTCAAAGTTTGGATCACCAGTAGCGGCGAAATTGTACCAGTAGCCCTGGATCAGATCCATGAAGGCATAGTCTTCTTTTTCCCAGTGATAAGGGAAGAACGGATTTCTTTCACCTGTGTCGACCCTGCCGAAGACATATGGCATTTCTGCACAGTGCGGAGAACCTTCGTTATGACCTCTTTCGGTCTCGTTTTCTTTGGACATCAGCCAGATGTAGGCATTCCTGCCGCGCTCACTGCAGAATTCGCCGACTTTAGCTGATCCCATCAGCATGATATCGGAAGCAATTGTTGAACACTGCTTGGCGGCAATGATATTATTGTCAGCCGGATACCATTTTTTCATGTTTTCCTCATTATCAGGGAAAGCTTCTTCCAGATACTGATGGAACTGTTCGACTGAATATTCATCAGCTTTGACAGCCGGGAATTCCTGAGCACAGGATCCCATCAGAACATCGAAGTCATTGAATTCGCCTTTTTCCATGATCTCGGAATAAGGTTTAGGGATGAATTCGCCATCAACACAGAAGGTGAAACCGAAGCCCATCGGTCCGATACCTTTTGATCTCTGGAATTCCTCATATTTGTCGAATAATTCCCAGGTCGGTTTCTTTCTGAGTTCTTCGATGCTCTTGCATCCGATGTAGTTCATGTATTCAACACCGAGGTCTTCCATTCTCTTTCTTGGACCAGGCTGCATGAAGCCCCAGTAGATCGGGCCGCTTTCGATCGATACTCTTTTGATGATGCCTTTCATTAAAGGTGAAGCATGCAAAGCACCGGTTCCGGCAGCACCGCCTGACTGACCGGCTACGGTGATACGATCAGGATCGCCACCGAATTTGGCAATGTTTTCTTTTACCCACTGGCAAGCCTTGCGCATATCATATAAGGCATAGTTGCCTGATGTACCGCCTGCTTCAGCGGTGAGTTCAGGATGAGCGAAGAAGCCGAAGAAGCCGAGTCGATAGTTGATCGTGACGACGACGATGTCTTTTCTGCTGGCAAAGCCGCTGCCATCACATACAACTTCACATCCTGATCCGGCGACCATCCCGCCGCCATGGACCCAGATGAAGACTGGAAGCTTGTCGCTGTCACTCTTGGCCGGAGTCCAGACGTTCAGATACAGACAGTCTTCTTCATATTGGGAAGGAGCCAGAAACTGTGGTACACCATGGACATTGGCCGGCAGATCTTCCTGTTCCATGACGTGCTGAACAGAAGCAGCTGAATACTGAACGGCCTTTCTGACGCCTCGCCAGCATTCCGGATCCTGCGGATGTCTGAAACGCAGATCGCCGACTGGCGGAGCCGCAAACGGGATACCTTTGAAGATCTTCAGATTACCTTCAACATAACCCTGTAACCAGCCCTGTTTAACCTGTACTTTTGCATTTTCAAAATTAGTCATATATTTTTCTCCTTTGTCAGTTATTCAACAGATATTCGATTCCTTCATAGGCATGAGGTGTCCAGAAGTTCCAGTCGTGGACTCCCGGGCCTTCGCAATAGATGAAATCGGCGTCCTGTTTCTTTAAGAAATCTCTGAATCTGTGATTCGGTTCAAGCAGGAAGTCTTCGCTTCCGCAGGCCATATAGATCTTGGGATTTCTGATCCCTTTTTTCTTGTTGCGTTTATAGAGTACTTCCGGATTGGAGCTTGTCTTTTCAGCCTTCTGCAGATCTCCGAAAGCATTTACGTAATAGGCATAATTGGCCATGACCGGATCAGCCATCTTCGGTTTCATATCCTTAAGACCATAGATGATGAGTGCTGAAGACAAGGCCATGATTCCTTCAAAGGTATCAGGATAAGTCAAACCTGTATGAAGGGCACCGAAACCGCCCATGGATAAGCCGCCGATATAGGTGTCTTCCTTTTTCTGAGCGATATTGAAGGTATCACGCAGATACTGGATCAAATCTTTTCCGATAAATTCGCAATAACGGTGGCCGGTGGCTTCCTTGTCCAGGTAGAAGTCAACCCCGCCACTAGGCATGACGACATTGAGGTTGTATTTAAGGGAGAAATCAGCGGCGGCTGAATTATAGAGCCAATCGGTGCAGTCGCCGCTGTAGCCATGTAAGAGTATTATCGTTTTGGCAGGCCTTTTATAATAAGGATTGCCTTGCGTGAACATCGGTGGCAGATTTTTGTCTACCAGATGCACATAGAACTCTCCGTTGCAGGAAAGTGCGTTTGATCTGAATTTTACAAAATGAGTGGACATAACTATAGTCCTCCTTCTGGTTTATCTGTATTATAGGAATAATATATATCTATTTATATTAAAAAAGTGCGGTGGACTTTTGAGTTTGAATTAGGTTTTTCTTTTCTTGCATAAAAGTAATTTAATTCGAAAAACAATATGATATTTTTGAAAGTATTAGTTTTTTTGATGTGATTAAATGGTTATAACGAAAGGACTCATTTAGGGAGGAAATTTATAATGAAAAAACTTTTTGTTATTTTAGCTACTGCTCTTCTTCTCCTGACTGGCTGCTCAGGTGGCGGTGGCGGTGAGACCAAGACAGACGAGCCTTCAGTAATTACTCTTGACATGTCTACTCTGTTTATCGTTCCAAACCTGGAAGCTACTCAGACTGTAGAAGATGCAATCAATAATTATCTGGAAAACGAATTACACGAGACTTACAGGGTCCATCTGAAGATCACTGCTATCGGTGACTATCTCCAGAAGATCCCTATGGAACTGGCTTCCGGCGGTGATGACACTGCTGATGTCGTTCAGGTATTCGATGTTGCCAACTGGTCAGACAACGGTTATATCATTCCGCTTGATGAATACGCTGACAACGAACTGAAACCAACTCTTGATATGATCGGTGACGTTATCAACAATGGTAAGGTCGATGGTCAGATCTTCATGGTTCCACGTTACTTCGGTACTGTTCTTGACTGGAAATGGATCTACAACAAGCAGATGGTTGAAGATGCCGGTGTTGATGTAAGCAAGATCACTGACCTCGACACATTAGGCGATGCTTTAGCTGAACTCAAGGTTAAGTATCCTGATGAATACTTCTTGGTATACTGCAACCAGTTCGACAGAATTCTCCAGCCTAAGACAAAGACTGCTCAGGTAGGCACTTATACTGCTACAGTCGGTGACAGCACTCAGCTGGTCAACTACTATGAGACTGATGCCTTCAAAGATGCTATCTACAAGGCATATGATTTCCGTCAGAAGGGTTATGCTGATCCAGAAGGTTCTGCAAATACTCTGAGCCATGACGCTGTTGTCATGGGTGGTGCTGCTAAGGGCGTTATCATGGGTCACTCAAACGATGTAGACTCTATCGCTCAGATGTTCACTACAACTGCTGACTATGGTGATGGTCAGACTCATGAATTCGGTGCTGTTACGATCGCTATGGATGACAAGGCTACTGACACATTAGGTATCGGTATCTCTCATTCATGCAAGGATCCGGCTGCTGCAGCTAGATTCATCAACCTGCTTTACACCGATCAGTTCATCTGGGATGCTCTGATCTTCGGTGCTGAAGGCCAGGACTATGAATGGAATGAAGATCATACAAAGATCAGATATCCTGAAGGCATGGATTTCAACACAGTACCTTACAACTGCATGTACTCTTGCGGTATGATCGGTAACGGTTTCGACTTCTTCCTTGAATATGAATCAGGAAACGAAACAGGTTCTAACGGTGAATATGGCAAGTACTTATTCGAAAACGCTGCTACTCCACCTCTTTACGGCTTCGTTCCAGTTACTACAAACGTTGCTAACGAGATCGCTGCGGTATCCAACGTTGTCGACCAGTACACCAATGTCCTGACTTATGGTGATGTCAATCCGGATGAGCAGTATCCATTATTCTTACAGGCTCTGAAAGATGCAGGTATCGATAAGATCGTTGCTGACTACCAGGCCCAGGCTGATGCATGGGTAAAAGCTAACTCATAATCACAGCCTAAAAAACTGATACTCAATAGGGCAGGACTTGGTTCCTGCCCTGTTTGTTATAATTAGAAGAGGTATAATGAAAAACTCATTGATCAGAAAAACACTGCTTTTGATATCCGGGATCATGATCACATCGATATTGTTTTTTATTACGATCTCTTTGATGTATGACACCTTTTATAAGGAAACAATGATCAAGGATAATTCCAAGATCGCTTCCAACTGGACCTCATCTATCGATAACAGACTGAATACTTTATACGAACACCTCTATGATCTGTCGACCGGTATATACAGAAACACTGATGTCTATCCGGGTTCGATGGAAATGGATTTCGTTATCCGAAGCAAGACAATGGAAATGATCAATTCCAAGGTCATGACTTCTTCCGACATTACGACGATCTTTGTGATCGATACGGAAAGCGATATGTACCTGTTTTCCAAGAACGGTATCGTCATGTCAGAAGAGGGCAATTTCCTGAAGATGTTTGTCAGAGGATATGCCATTGAAAACAATTATTCCATCAACAATAAAAAGTGGTCTATCATTTCGGTTCTGGATAAAGAGTATTACTACAACGCACTCAGATTAGGAAAATACATCATCGGTGCGATGAGCGATTTCAACTTATATTCGATCAGATCAGATGCGGATGATGTCAATTCATATATCAGTGATGGAGAGAAGATCTATTCCGTCAACAGCGATGACAGTCTGATCAGCTATATCGATACGGATAAAAAAGAGGGCTACTATGTGAATGGCTATGCTGTTGTTCCAAATATTCAGGAAAGTGCCAATGCAACGACTTATCTACTGACTAAGACCGAAGGTATGTCCAAGGTCTGGAACATGGCTTCGATATTCCTGATCGTGGACAGCGCCTTGTGTGTGCTTTTTGCATTTGTTTTGATTTACAATACCAACACCATGATCAAGACCCCGATCAGAAAACTGGTTTCTGCCAATCAGGAACTGGCCAGCGGTGATTTTGAATACAGGCTAAATACTGAAGAAGCGGGTTCACAGGAGTTTGAACAGCTCTATCAGAGTTTCAATGAAATGTCCGGCAAGATCAAGGATCTTACGATCGAGCAGTATGATTCGGAGATCCGAAGACAGCAGAATCAGCTGAAGATGTTAAGAGCACAGGTCAAACCGCATACTTTCCTAAATGCGATCAATACGATCAACAATATGACCTATACAGGCAAACCGGAAGATATCAGAAAATATATTGCCGCTTTTGCCTCTTTTACCAGATATATGCTGTATAAGGCCAAGGACTGGACGACAGTTGAAGATGAGATCAAGAATATCGACAGCTATGCGAAGATGCAGCAGATCAGATTTCCTGAATCGATCGAGATCATCTATGATGTACCGGCTGAACTATTGCCGGAAAAGATCCCTTATCTGATCCTGTTCTCTCTGGTCCAAAACTCCTTTAAACATGCGATGACGCTGATCGATAAGACCTATATCACGATCAGTGGCGAATACTATGAAGAAGAGAATTTCAAAGGTTTCAGACTCATTGAAGAAGATAACGGACCGGGCTTTTCTGAAGAAGCTTTAGAAAAGATAACCAGTGCCGAGGCCGATGATCCTTTCACCAAGGAACATCTTGGTCTGACCAATGTCCGTTACAGTCTTAACCTCATTTATAAACGTGATGATCTGCTGAGAATCTCCAACAGGGAAGAAGGCGGAGCGCACATTGAATTACTGATCCCTGAAATGGAGAATGATGATGAAATTACTGGTATGTGATGATGATATTTCGACGATCGATGTCATACAGTCTCAGCTTGATTGTAAGCAGTTAGGTATTTCCACGATCCTAAGAGCCTATAATGGTCAGATGGCCAAGGATATCGTAGACAAGGAAGAACCGGAACTGATCTTATGTGATATCGATATGCCGATATCCAACGGCATCGAAGTATTGGAATATGTCTATAACCGCAATAAGGATATCGAGTTTTCCTTTCTGACCTGTTATGAGAAATTTGAATATGCACAGAAGGCAATTCAGTATGGTGTCACGAGTTATCTGACCAAGCCTTTTGATCTGGAGGAAGTCAAGGTCTGTATTCAGAGGATGATCGCCAATGTCGAAAAGAAGAAGACAGCCGATTCTTTGAAGGCACAGAGTCAATACGATTCACTTCTTTCTTCGGTATTAAGACAGGCTTGCGATGGCATCCTTGGTACAAACAAGGATATCGTGGAAGCGGGATTGAGGATCAACGGTATCGATTTTCATGCCGACAGTAAATGGCGTATCGTCTTTACCTGTGCCGATATGACCGATGCGATCAGAAAGACCTGGAACAAGGACCTGCTTATCTTTACTTCTTCAAGACTTCATGATGAAGCGATCTTGGGCTATATCGGTTCAGCTCATACCGTAGTCAATTCCGATGATCGTTTCATGTGGAATTTCTGTTTTGTAAACGGAACACCAAACGATAAAGAACTCGAAGAAAAGAGCCAGAAACTGATAGATTTTACGCAAAGATACATGTCAATGAGTCCGGTAGTACTGATCAGTGAACCTTTTGAATTCTATGAGGCTTCCGATGTGGTATGTCGCTTATATGATCAGATGCGCAAGATCAGATACTTCTCCGGCAGGATCTTCTTTGAGAAAGAAGACATAAACTATGAAATAAATGATGATGTCATCCTTAATGAAAATCAGATCCTGTGGTATCTGAAAAAGAAGGATGAAGCAGGTTACAGGGAATATATAAACAATGTTCTGAATAATATCGATGGTTCGCAAGAGAAGCTCGATCAGATCCGAAAGGAACTGGTCAATATCTTTGTGACACATTTCCGTGACAACGGCATGAGTTCCAATCAGATCTTCATGAATCCGGAAGTAATGGCCGCCGATGAGAAGGCTACTTCCAGCCGTAAGAATCTGGAAGAATATGCGAATCTGCTGTTCTCGATCCAGCAGTCTAAACTGCAGGAAGCAATCGATTCGGAAGATATCATCGTCAGAGCCCGTAAATTCATCGAAGAGAATTTCCGGGAGAATATCGACCGCAACGATGTGGCAGCCGTCACTTTTGTCACGCCGAACTATCTCTCCAAGATCTTCAAAAACAAGATGAATATGAATCTAAGAGAGTATATCAATCAGTTAAGAATCGAAGAAGCAAAACGTTTATTGATCTCGACTTCGATGTCGATCTCGGAGATAGCTTCAAATGTCGGTTATTACAATATTTCCTATTTTTCGACTGTTTTCCATAAACTGGTCGGAGTAAGCCCTTTTGACTGGCGCAATAACGGAGAAAGTGAAGATGAAGATCAGTGAAAGAATAAATAAGGATCTTGAAACTCTTAAAAAACTGCCGGATCGGAAATCTAAGATACAGTTCATCTGGGATTACTATAAGATTCCTATTATATTCATTGTAACTATACTGTCTCTGGCTCTAATCATAAGGATAAGCAATATCGGGCGTAAGGATGCCTCGATGTATGTCGTTTTACTGAATAACGATTCTTCTCTGGTCGAATGCGATGCAAAGGTCTTTGATAAGGTGCTGGAAAACAGCAGTATCGATCTAAAAGGCAAGGAAGTTGATGTCAATGACAAGCTGATGCTGGGTTTTGAGGATAATGAGAAGGCCGATATCGAGACTTTACAGATCCTGACGGCTCTATTTACGATCTCGGATCTCGATCTGTATGTCGCTGATCAGAAATATTTCGATTATTTTGCGGAAGATGGGGGATATTGCGATCTTTCCAGGCTGATCGATAAGGAATTACTGGAAAAAGTAAGTTCGGATCTGTACTATCTTGAAGATTCAAATGGCTATAAATATGTAGCTGGGATAATCTTACATAAAGGTTCGATCCTGCATGAAGCCAACTATTACCACGATGATGTGATCATGGGGGTGACGGCTAATGCGAATAATATGGATGTGGCGATCGAATTCATAAGGCTCATGTTGAGTGATAGAAAATGACAAATGCAGTGTACATTTTTTAATGATAGCTTTTTGGCTTATGTTTAATATGAAATTATGGATGATTATATAGTAAAGGAGTCGAATCATGTCTGAAAATAAGACGAAAAGCACCGAGTTCGATGACGTTCTAAAAGAACAGGAAAAACTGCGGCGCAAGGAAAAATTCAAAAATGATTTCCCACTCTATCTGATGATGCTTCCGGGCATAATCTATCTTATCTGCAACAACTATTTACCGATGTTCGGTATCCTGTTGGCATTCAAGAAGATCAACTATACCGTAGGTATCTTAAAGAGTAAGTGGGTCGGTTTCGCTAACTTTGAATACCTTTTCAAGACCAAGGATGCCTACATCATGATCAGAAACACTCTGGCTTACAATGCCGTGTGGATCATCATGGACCTTTTCCTGGCGGTATTCATTGCTTTATGTATGAATGAAATTGCTCAGCGTAAGATCGCCAAGGTTATCCAGCCGATCATCTGCTTCCCTTCCATGGTTTCAGCAGTTATCCTGTCCTTCCTGGTCTACGCATTCTTAAGCCACAGCTATGGCTATCTCAATGCGACATTCTTCAAGGACAACCCTATCGCCTGGTATAATGAACCGCTGTACTGGCCGCTGATCTTGACGATCGTCCATATCTGGCAATCGGCAGGTCAGAGTTCAGTCATTTATATGGCGAGTATCGGCGGTATCGATAAGAGCTTGTACGAGTCGGCCAGAATCGATGGTGCGACCAAATTTGAACAGATCAAGTATATTACGCTTCCTTTACTCAAACCAATGATCACGATGATGCTGCTGCTGTCAGTCGGTAGAATCTTCAACTCAGACTTCGGTCTGTTCTACCAGGTACCGTTAGGCAACGGCATGCTTTACAGCACAACTCAGACGATCGATACTTTCGTCTATCGTGCTTTGATGATCAGTAATAACGTCGGACAGTCTTCGGCAGCCAGCGTTTTCCAGGCCGTTATCGGTTTCGTACTGGTTATGGTCTCTAACCTGCTGGTAAGGAAGATCAACCCGGAGAACTCATTATTCTAGGAGATTAAGTATGGCTAAGAAAAACAATAAAATCGTCTTAATGAAGGGCGAAAAAGAATTCCATTATATCGCCTTAGTCATCATGACTCTGATGATGATCTTCTGTCTGATTCCGCTGATCCTGATGTTTTCCGTATCACTTTCATCGGAAGCTTCATTAGTTCGTGGTTACCGCTTCATTCCTGATGAGTGGTCACTTGACGCCTATGCATTCATGTGGGCTAAAAGAGCAACGATCTTCCGTGCCTATGGTCTGACGATCTTGGTCACGGTTGTCGGTACGATCGCGAGCCTGATCATGACTTCGATGTTTGCTTATCCGCTTTCACGTAAGGACTTCAAACCTCGTAACGTCATCGCGTTTATTCTGTTCTTCACGATGCTGTTCAACGGTGGTATGACAGCTTCCTATATCGTCTGGACAAGACTGTTCCATATCAAGGATACGATCTGGGCTTATCTGCTTCCTGGTTCATTGATGAACGGTATGAATGTCATGCTTGTCAGAAACTACTTCAATGCGAATATTCCATATTCCATTGTCGAAGCTGCCCGTATGGATGGTGCCAATGACTGGACGATCTATTCCAAGATCATGGTTCCGCTTTCCAAGCCGATCATGACGACTATCGGTCTGTTCTCTGCTTTAGGTTACTGGAACAACTGGACAGCCGGTATCTACTATATCAACAATCCTAAACTGTATACGATTCAGGTCTATCTGAAGAAACTGATGGATTCCATCCAGTTTTTAAAGACAACTGACCTTTCCAGCGAAGCAACATTGCTTGCTTCACGCAGCCTGCCTACCGAATCAGCGCGTATGGCGGTTGCGATCATTGCCTTAATACCTGTCCTTGTCGTTTATCCGTTCATTCAGAAGGAACTCATCAAAGGTATGGTCGTTGGTGGTGTTAAGGGTTAATCAATACGAAATAATTTAAGGAGCAATACAATATGAATTCACGTAAACCGTTTGAAACAGCTACACCTGAAGAAATGGGTGTAAGCAGTTCTTTAATATTGGAATATATCGATAATCTGGAGAAATCGGAAACAGAAATGCATGGTCTGATGATCATGCGTCATGGTAAGATGATCACTCAGGGCTGGTGGACGCCATACGGACCAAATCTGCGTCACGGATTACAGAGCCACACCAAGACCTATGCAGCTACAGCTGTCGGTATCGCCTACACTGAAGGTCTTGTCAGGCTTGATGAAAGAATCATCGATATCTTCCCTGATGAAGCACCGGAAGATCCAGGTGAGAATCTCAAGCTTCTGACCGTCAGAGATGTCTTATGCATGGGTTGCGGTATGGATGAGATGCCTCGTCCTTCCAAGGACTGGATCAGAGATTTCCTGCATACGCCAGTCGTTCACAAACCTGGTACGACTTATATGTACAACTCTACAGGTTCAACCCTGTTAGGTGCGATCGTCAGAAAAAAGACCGGTCTTGGTTTACATGATTATCTGACACCGAGACTCTTCAATAAGATCGGTATCAATCCGGACAATCTGCGCTGGATGTGCATGCCTGATGGAATGGAAGTAGGCGGTGGTGGTTTATTCGGTACGACTGAAGATAACTTCCGTCTGATGAAACTTTATATGGATGGCGGTGTCTGGGATGGTGAAAGGATCCTGGCTGAAGACTATGTCAAGCTGGCTACGACCAACCAGAATGATTCCGCTACTGAATCAATAAACAATCCGGAAGCTTCCGATAACTTCTTGGGCTACGGTTTCCAGATCTGGATGTGCAAGCCTGAACATGCCTACCGTGCCGATGGTGCGATGGGCCAGTTCTCTATCGTTTTACCGGATCAGGATATGGAGATCTCCATTACCGAAACGGCCGTGGGTGCTCATTGGGCTCAGTCCACATTGAATATCACCTGGGATTTTGTTGAAAAGATCAAGGAAGAAGGACCGTTAGAGGAAGATCCGGAAGCTTATGATGCATTGTGTCGCAAACTAAAGAGACTCAACATCGGCAATCCGGAATGCCAGCCATTCTCGCCAACTGTTGAAAAGATCTCCGGTAAGAAGTACAGAGTTACCTCCGGCGACTGGACGCCGTTTGGTTTCAACTTCATGACCGGTGAAAAAGCCGATGGTATCGATACCTTCTCACTGGATTTCGATGACTATGGTTTTGTCTGGAACTTTGTCACCAGATCAGGCAGAGAAGAGAAGATCAGATTCACAACTAACGGTACCAGGTTCACCAACCTTATCGGCAAGAAAGAAGATACGACGCAGATGTATCTCGGTGACGGCTTCTGGCAAGATGATAATACGCTTGTCATGCACGGGCGTTGGGTCGAGACCTGCATCCAGGATGTCTATGTACTGAAGTTTGATGGTGATGATCTCAAGGTCGAGCTCGACAACAATTCGGCCTTCAAGTTCTTCAAGCTTCCGCCGATCGTAGTTGAAAAAGTTTAATAGAAGTATAATATAGTAATGGTCCACGGAAGTGGACCATTAATTAAAAGGAGAAGCACATTATGGGAAAAAGATTTGATACACTGCTATTCCCCGGTGGCTTTAAGAAAGCTTTTACTTTAAGTTATGATGACGGGGTCATTCAGGACAAGAGACTGCTTGAACTGTTTGAAAAATATAATGTCAAGGGAACCTTCAATATCGGTTACGGTGTTTTAGGCTACAAGCCGGAAGGCCCGGGTCCTTTCAGTATCTCCAAAGTTGAGATCGAAGAAGTCAAAGAACTCTATAAGGATCAGGAAGTCGGTGGTCATTCACTTTATCATTCCGATCTGACTTCTTTGGGTGAACCTTATATGATGTATGAGATCCTGGAAGACAAGCAGAAACTGGAAAGTCTCGTGGAGAAACCGTTACAGATGTTTGCCTATCCGTTTGGCTTATTCAACAAGAATGTCAAAAGAGTTCTGAAGTCAGCCGGATACAAAGGCGCCAGAACGATCAGGACGACACATCGTTTTGATCTGCCGGATGATCCTTTTGAGATCGATCCGACCTGCCACCATGGGGATGAGAAACTGATGTCTTTAGCCGGCGACTTTATCAATTCTGCCAGCCTCAGACCGCAACTGTTCTTTGTCTGGGGTCATGCCTATGAATTTGATAAAGATGACAACTGGGATGTTATGGATGAATTCCTGGCTTATATGGACGCCAATCGTCAGGATATCTGGTTTGCGACCAATGGTGAACTGCTGTCTTACCTTGAAGCCTATAAACGCTTAGAATATAGTGTAGATGGATCTATGATCTATAACCCGACTTGTACGGATGTGGAGATCGTCACTTCCTTTACGACTAAAGAAGTGTTAAAAGCCGGAGAGATCACCAGAATTCAAGATACCTTACTATGAACTACAACAATCCTTTCATCAAAATGCTGGAAACGATCGCAAACATGCTGATTGCGACGTTTTTGTGGTTCGTCTTTTCATTACCGGTACTGACCGTTGTCGCTTCCAGCAGTGCACTGTATCACACGATGACCAAGGTCGTCTTTGGACCTAAAAGAGGCAATGGCGTTTTCAGGGATTTCTTTGATTCCTATAAACTGAATCTGGTACCAGGTATCAAACTGTTCTTTATCATTTTAATTGCGGGCTTATTTGTTGCCGAAGGATTATGGACCGGCTATCAGATCTATAAGCTGAATATCTGGGGCATGTTGTATATGATATTGGGATTACTGATCTCAGCTGTAGTCATCACAACTGTCATTTATATCCCTCCGGTCTTATCGCGCTTTGTCGCTCCGATACTTTCAATCATCAGGCTCTCGGTTTATTTTGCAATGAAGAAACCTTTTAGAAATCTCTTCTATCTTCTACTGTTTTTATTCCTGGTCTACGCGATCTATGCCTTCCCATTGGCACTTGTGATCGTTCCGGCTCTGTTTGCGGATCTTGTCAGAACGTATTTAGAAAAAGACCTGCAGCAGTTTATTAAGGATAATGAT
>JAFRJA010000144.1 GCA_017432545.1 Erysipelotrichaceae bacterium | reverse complement strand
GACAGATCCTGCATACCGTGTGTGAGACCGTAATCGATGATGCCTCTTTCACACTCAAACATGGTCATGCCTTCATACATGTGCTTTACCACATACATGACTGCCTCATCGGTAAACTTACCCAGTTTACGCAACTTATCGATTTCTTCTTCATCCTTGATCCTTCTTATATCATCAAAGATCGTTTCCACACTTGTTGTTTCGATCTCAGGATCTACTTCCTTTAAAGTTCTGACAAACCAGTCATCACAATCTCTGCCGATACCGATCTTCTTGCCATCAACGATATGACGCAATTCATCTTCAAACTGATCCATGTAACTGACGACGACATCATTCTTAGTCGTATCGAAATAATCCTTCTTGGAAGGAATGGTCAGGATCGTTGTCTTTCCTTCTTTGTTCATGTAGATCATGGCTTCCGGAATGATGTGTGATCCGGCGATCGGCGCATCCAGATTGAAACAGTACCTTTGCCAGAAATAGGATGTGCACTCGGCCAGGTATTGGAAATTGGCACCGGTCGCAAACAGGATGCCATCTAAACCTGTTTTCTTAAACTCTTCATAACACTTTCTTCTTCTCTCACTTACGATCATTTTTAACCCCTCACTTTTCTATGATCCTGTTTGTATTTTTATCGTTGAAACGTTGAATGATACTGAATATTATCGCAAAACCAAAAGCGATCGCTGCATAGAAGAACGAGCCTTTTGGTGATACCGCATAGACAAAACCCGAAGTCAGCGAACCGACGATAGTCCCGATGTTGGTCATCGAGTTGTAGATACCGACGATCGAACCTGACGACTTTTTGGAAAAGCCGTTCAGCATCGATTGCAGTAACGGTTTGTACACGGCATTGAAGGCGAAGAAGACGACATTCAGGATAATGAATGGTCTGACTTCTTCGATCACAATGATGCCCCACATCATGATCAGACATAATACAAAGACGTAAGTTATCGACTTTCTGATCTCGGTTCTGTTGAGCAGATAGCTGCAGATCGTCGAATTGGCGATCAACGTAATAATACCTACGCCACCTTTGAGGTATCCGTTATAGGACGGTGGAAAACCATACTGGTCCTTGATGAAATAATTGAAACACTGTTCATAACAGGTCGAGGCAAAGCTCGTAAACATGCATACCATCAAAAAAGCGAAGAACGCAATACTCAGATCTTCTCTAGGGATCGCAAAGGCCTTTAAAGGATTGGCTTCCTTCATGACTTCGCGTACATCGATCTTTGTTTCTTCTCTAGGCTTGTCTTCCATAAACAGATAGACCAGCAGCGACAGAAGAAACAGACCTATTACTTCTGCAGCCAGACAACCTTTCAGGGAAAGATCACCAACTACACCGCCGATCAGATAACCAAAGGCCGAAAAGACAGCCGATAAGGTCGCATAGGTCGCTAAAGGCCCACCCTTGTGTTCACCTTCCGTATTCTCAATGATATACAGGATATTCGCAACACCGATCCCGCCGATAAAGACACCGGCTAACAGTCTTGCGAGAACGACATGAACTATCCCCTTGGCCAGAAAGAAGAAATACAGCTGACCGATCGCATAACCGATATAACAGATTACCTGGACCTTGCAAGGACCGATACGGTCGGACATCTTGCCCCAGAAAGGCGAAAACAGAAAGACGGTGGTCGCCATCGCCGCAAAGGCTACCCCGAACATATAGTCCGGCAGTTCCAGCAGCTTATAGAAAGTAGGTTCTACCGGATGGGCAAAATTGGCGACAAGAAAATAGATTGCCGCCAAAATAAACAAACGTAATATGGAACGTTTTCTCTTCATTACTTAACCAGATGGAATCTATCCTGTCGTCCCGCCAGGAAATAGACCTTTCCATCTCTTACCAGGACATCAGTCTCGGCACCGAAAGTGAGTTCAACACCCCAGCTCTTGACCGGACACTTGACGTTGAGTTCAAGTGAATAAGCCGTATTATCATACATCGGATAATCACCGGTACCCGGTACACCACCCTGTTTATCCCATAAACCAATCGTCGGTCCTGCTGCGTGACCATTGAAACCGATCGGATGCGTATAAAGACAAGGAACGATACCTTCTTCTTTGGCTTTTTTCAAAGAAGCCGCCAGAATTTCATTGCCAGTACGGCCGATCTTGAATTCACCGATTACGATATCCTGGAAACGGTTGACCGTCTTCATGACCTTCTTCAGTTCTTCCGGTGCATCAACTTCGCCCTGTTTCAGGACATAGGCATTTTCTTGTGTATCAGTGCACAGATTGAGATAACGGAAACCAACATCACAATGTAAGATGTCGCCCGGTAAGATGACTGTTTCACCGACCACTTCACCAACACCAGCTCTTCTTACTGATACTTCATAGTCGAACCATGGTCTGAAACCAAGATCGACTGTCTTCTGCATCATCCAGTATTTGACATCTTCATTAGTTGTGACGCCCGGTAAGATGACTTTTGAAGAGAAAGCTTCAGCGATCATCGCATGCGCTATCTGCATGATGCCGTGATAGGCATCCATCTCTTCTTCGATTCTTGTTTCCATCCAGCCGACTACCACATTCTCAGCTGAAACGATCTTGGCCTTCTGCTCATCATCAAAGACTTCCATCATTTCTTCATATAAGGTATGGCTCAAACCATCCGCAAACGCAAAGTTCTTGGACATATCCAGACCGATAACCTTCGGGTTTATCTCTTTTAAAACTCTGGCCAGACATTCCATCTGCGTCTCGCCTTCACCCTTCTGTTCAGTTACCGGCGCATTTGGATTTAAGATCCTTGATTCGCCCCAGGACTGACCTTTAGGGTTTGTCCACATCGGACGGTAGTAGTCACCGATCACCGGTACCGGATGGGTCAGAGACATGCGATCGACAGTTCCATCTTCTTTTAAATGGAAGACCAGGATCGTCAGTCTTCTCGCCGTTATCAGTGAACGGGGCGCCAGAGTCCAGAAGACCGGTTCCTCATTGTATTCGTTATTGCAGACGACCCAACAGTCGATTCCGCTTCTTTTCATGACCATCGGTAAGACGGTATCCAGTCTTTTGACCAGCCAGCCATCCAATAATTTATCCTGAGCACGATAATCCAGGATCTTAGGTCTTAATTCATCAACGCTTGGTACATCAACAATAAAGTTTTCTCTTGAAATTTCCATCAGTCCTTCTTCTCCATTTCTTTCAATACTTTTGTCTTGATCTGCTGATAAGCCTTTTCAGGATCATCGTTATAGACAACGTTTCTGAATAAAGGCGCGATCTCCATATCCATCTTTGCCTTATTCAGACGTCTCTGAATAGATGCTTCATCATCACCATAGCGATCGATGATGTGTTTTTCCAGTTCTTCAAAACTTGTCGGCATGACATAGAAAGCGATCGCTTCCGGCATGTTCAGTTTGATCGAACCAACGCCCTGGGCTTCGACTTCGATCAGTACGTTCTTGCCCAGATTGACCAGATAATCGATCTGTGCCTTTGGTGTGCCATAGTAATAGCCGTTGAACTCGGTATATTCCAGCAGTTCCTTATTCTTGACAGAATTCGCAAAAGCCTCATGAGACACGAAATAATAATCGCGGCCATCCACTTCATCCTCCTTCTTAGGACGGGTGGTCTCTGAGATTGAATAGAACAGCTTCAGATCATCATCCTTAAGTAGGAGATCTCTGATCTCTGCCTTGCCTACTGAGCTGGCACCGCTTAATACAACTACAGTTCCTTTTTTCATAATGTCTCCTTTATTTGCACGCTTCTACGATCTGTCTGAGCAGACCATATGATCTGTCAAATGATTCCAGATCAAGCTCCTCATCAGGTGTATGAATATAACGGGTAATCGGCCCGAAACTTATGATATCGATTTTTGGATCAAGACCTTTGAAGACACCGCACTCACAACCGCCATGGGCTGCTGAGACGACCAATTCCTTGCCATTGTCTTCACATACCTTCTTGAAGACATCGCGCATATCCGATACTTCCGAATATGACCAGCCCGGATACTTGCCTTCAACTCTGAATTCAAAATTCAGTAATTCAGCTAAAACCTTTATCTGATTGAGCATATCATCCGTATGCGAGTCAAGCGCCGCACGTACCAGCGCATCGATCTCGATCTTTTCCTCATCAGTCTTGACGACACCGACGTTGAGCGAGGCGGTCGTCAATCCTTCAATGACCATTGAACGGTTACGGAAACCATTCGGGAACAGATACAGCATATTCATGACGTCCTTTGAATCATTCTCAGACATCTTCTTCTCACATTTTACATCTGC
This sequence comes from Erysipelotrichaceae bacterium, assembly GCA_017432545.1. GTDB lineage: Bacteria > Bacillota_I > Bacilli_A > Erysipelotrichales > Erysipelotrichaceae > Colivicinus. Next base: position 20,534 of record JAFRJA010000144.1, on the reverse strand, counting down.
CACTTCAACTCTGAATCCCGCATCAGAGAATTCCAGTTCCGCCCAGATCTCTTTCTCTTTATCCTTGATTAATTTCTTCATTCCCTCAGGATCGTTACAAGCAAATCTTACAGATGCTTCCCTTGGGATCGCGTTGTCTTTCATGCCGCCGTTGAAGTCAACTAATACTACTTCATATCCGGCAAGCTCAGCTTCCTTTAAGATCCTGATCGCCAGCTTATTGGCGTTGCCTTTTTCCAGATGGATATCACCACCGGAATGGCCACCCAGCAAGCCTTTTACTTCCAGTAACAGACAAGGATCGCTGTTATCTGTATAAGTGAGTCTTCTGGTCACGATCGCGGTTCCGCCACCGGCACTGGATAACAGGGTGTGACACTCACCACCACCATCCAGGGAAACCATGCGGTGACCATGGACATCTTCCGGCTTCAGCTCATTGGCACCAAGCAAGCCGATCTCTTCCATCGTCGTAAAGATGCAGGAGAGCTTCGGATGTTTCAGGCTGTCATCTTCCAGTATCGCCAGCATGTATGCCACACCGGTGCCATCATCGGCACCCAAGGTCGTTCCCCTGGCTTTGAGTAAACCGTCTTCCACATAGAGATCCAATGGATCTTTCAAGAAATCATGATCAGTATCTTTATTCTTTTCACAGACCATATCCATATGGGCCTGTAAGATAAGTGGTTCACTGTCTTCGTAACCTTCAGATGCATCCTTATCGATGATGACGTTATAAGCCCCATCCTGTTTGTATTTGAATCCGTGATCTTTCGCAAACTGAACGATATAGTCGCTCAGCTGTTTTTCGTTTTTAGATCCATGCGGGATCTTGGCCAGTTCATTAAACCAGTAACAGTGTCTTTTATTCAGATCAAATTCCATATTCCTACCCCTTCAGATATTTATTCAGCCAGTCTGTGATCTCATTGAGTCTCTTCAGACGGTGTAATGGTTTACCATTACGGGAAAGCTCATGGTTCTCACCCTTGAAGATGACGAGCTTTGTATCAACACCATTGATCTTTATCGGTGTATAGAACTGTACAGCTTCCGGTAAGGTGCAGCGGTAATCTTCCAGCGAGTGGATGAACAATATCGGTGTCTTGACGTTATTGACATACTTCAACGGTGAGATATCCCAGAGTTCCTTCTCACAAGCTCTGACATCATCGAATTCCATCTCGATCGGGAAGTCGATACCATAGTCGGAGATCGTAACTTCCGTGATCCAGTTGGAAATGGAACGTTGCGATGCGGCTGCTTTGAAGCGATCGGTATGCCCAACGATCCAGTTGGTCATATAACCGCCATAGGAACCACCGGTCACACCTACTCTTTCCGGATCGATCTGCGGATATTCCTTCAAGACGAGATCCGTAAAATCCATCAGATCTTCATAATCGATCGTACCGAACTTTCTTCTCAGATCGCCAAAAGCGTTTCCTCTTCCGTCAGAACCACGTGGGTTACAGAAAAAGACAAAGTAGCCTTCCGAAGCCCATATCTGCATCTCATGCATATAGATCGGACCACAGGCACAGCGCGGACCGCCATGGATATCCAATATCGCCGGATACTTCTTCTTCGGATCATAATCGATCGGTTTCAATACCCAGCCATATACCGGCATCGGTTTATTCAGGATAAGTTCTTCCGGTTTCGCGACATATTTATCAGCTAAAACTTTCTTATTGATTGAAGTCAGACATTTAAGACTGTTGTCTTTTACTTCATAGACTTCTTCCGGTTTCATCTCGACCATGGCGATCGCATATAAACAATCTTTGGATACAACGAAGTCATCAGCCGTACCGTTTTGTTCAAATACAGTTTCTAACTTCTCACCGAACTTAACGATGATCGTCTGATTCTTCGCACAGGTCAGAAGGTAGACATCATCTTTGTATTTATATAAGGATTTTGTTTTGCCATAACGGACATCAGATAAGACTGCATTATAGAAAGAATATTCACAATCCAGGAAAAGTTCCATCTTTCTCTCATTCAGGCAATAGAACTTGCCCGATTCGATGGCACCCCAGTCCTTACCGAAAGTACCTAAGACGATCTTTTTGTCTTTGTAGTAGAACAGGCGATAGACTTCCATCTTATCGTCAAATAGTTTATTAACTTTCTTGGCCTTGTGATCATATTCATAGACGGCCGAGAATTTTCCCTTGAAAGTCTCAAAATCTACACCTGATAACAGGATCTTTTCTTTGCATACATCAAAGTTTTCCACATCCAGTGTCTCAGATGTCACGCGGGTGATCCTGTGATTCTTCTTGGAAACCAGGAATAATGAGTTGCGATTTCCATTGATCAGACCGGCCCCATTATAGACAAACGGATATTCATCCAGAACGATATAGTCTTCGTTCTTCTTCTTTTCCTTGAAGTATTCCTTCTGTTTCTTTTCATCCAGTTCAAAGAAGTTTGGACAGTCGCGATTTAAGGTTGCGCTGACCAGATAGAAGTTTTTATTAAAGTCTTCAATCGTATTTACAGAAAGCGGCAATTCAAAGGCTTTTGTTGTTTTTCCTTTCTCATTTAATCTTAAGAAGGCTGTATAACCCGGCTTCTTATTCTTACTGTCAACGAGCAATATCTCATCATTTAAGACAAAATACCTCGCTCTTTTCTGATCCTTTAAAACGATACTCTGCTTTTTAGTCAAAGTGTCGATGACTCTTAGATCCTGTTTATAGTCGTTGTTTTTGAGATCGGCCTTGGTCGATACGAAATAGACTTTCTTTTCATCCTTGCTCAGCTGGATATCTGACAAGGGCTGGTATTTGTAGATAAGATCTCTGCTGATCGCTTTCATTGTTTTCCTCCGATTACTTTTATGCGCTCACGGTTTTCAGCTAAAAAGCTTACTTCACCATCATGATTGACAACGGTCTCTTCCGTGAAGATGTAGGTGTCCTGTTTATACATTTCCAGATATTCGATGATGCTTAGTTCCAGAGCATATGACGTATCATTATATATTTTATGTTCACCATGGCTCAGATCGCCAGCCTGATGATCCCAAAGGCCGATACTCGGTCCGGCCGAATGACCAAACAGGCCACAAGGGTGAGAATAGAGCACCGGTCTTAAGCCGGCTGCTTTACCTTCTTCGATACTCTTGGTAAAGGTCTCGTTGCCGCTTAAGCCTGAAGCCATATTCTTTCTGACGATGTCCTGGAACTGGTTGTTGCGTTTCATCGCTATCTTCAGTTCTTCCGGTAAATCGGCCTCTCCTTCTTTTAAGACATAACACAGACGTTGCGTATCGGTGCACAGATTCATATAGACGATGCCGAAATCACAGTGTAAGAGATCACCTCTTTCAATGACGGTATCTTCTTCAAACATGCCACCCTGTCTTTGTAAGTCAACGGTGGCCGGGAACCACAAAGTCAATCCTCTGTCGTTGGTCATCTGTTCCATGAAGTTCATGACATCGCGACAGGTCGTCTTGCCTGGGGTGATCACTTCATCAGAGAAAGCTGCTTCAATGATCTCCATGGCTTCGGCCATGACTTGAGGATAGTACTTCAATTCTGTCGGTGTTCTTTTTTCCAGATAGAGGATGCCCAGCTCATCAGCTGAGACAAACCGCTCGGTTAAATCATCCGGTAATTCCTTTTTGAACATTTCGTATAACGAATGGCTTAACCCATCGGTATATGCATAGTCTTTTTCCGTGACATCGATCGCAATATTCTTCGGATCAAGTTTCCTTAAAACTCTTTCCAGCGCTTGCATCTGACTCTCGTTCTTGACGTCATAATCTCTTTCATAATATTTCGCGAGATCAGGATCGGGTCTTGAAACGGAAATGTATTTAGTCACATCATCTTTGTGATAAAAAAGAAAGATCGATAATCTTCTGGCTGTCGGGTAATGGGATGGCGTGATGAATTTCATGATCGGGTCTTCGTTGTATTCTCTGCAGGCTATCAGCCAGCACTCGATCCCGCTTTCTTCCATGGCCGCAGGCAGAACCATTTCTAATCTTTCTTTAAGACATTGATCGGCGATTTCATACTGTTTCGCTAAACTATACATATTGTCCTCATTTCTAATTGATAAATATAAGGGGTCCCGAAGGACCCCTTATCTAAGCATATGTCGATTATGTTCGATATTTGCCCTTGAAACTATTATCTGTTTGGTTATTGATTATTTGTTTACATCAACATACCAGAAGATTGAGTTACCCTGGCCATTATCGAAGTCACCGGTTACATATGGCTTACGCAGACATGCGGAACCATAACCGAAGAGCGGAATGACCATAGCCTGATCTTCTACCAGATATTTTTCAGCTTCATGCAGCTTGGCAATTCTTTCCTGACCGGACATAGAAGCGATTTCGAGCATTAACTCATCATAAACTGTATCGCCCCAAGAAGCCTTGGTCTGGTATGTATAAGTAGCCATATCCAGATAAGTCAGAGAGTCGTTGTAGTCAGCTGACATAGCGCCTCTGGCTGCTTCGAAGTTAGCCTGGTTATCTCTGTCATCGAAGAATGTACGGACATCACCAGTCTTAAGAGTCAGGTTGATACCGATAGCAGCGAGCTGTTCCTTCAGAACGGCTGCAACTGTATCGTGAGTAGTGTTCTGGTTGTAGTAGTATTCGAGCTCTAATGGGTTGTCTACTGAGTAGCCGGCTTCAGCCAGATACTTCTTGGCAGCTTCCTGGTCATAAGAGCACAGATCACCACCGGTTGTACGGAAGTCACCATCAGTTGGATCTACGATACCATGAGGAACGAAACCATACAGAGGATAGTAGATAGTGCCGGCGTCGATAGCATCAACGATAGCCTGTCTGTCTACACCGTAGAGGATAGCTTTTCTGACATTGACATCCAGTAAAGCTTCATTCTTGGCTGTCTCAGGTCTCATGTTCAGTTCCATGTAGTAGTTAACGTTACCGGAAGCGAACAGTTCCTTGTCATCATACAGCTTGGAAACTGTACCGGCAGAAAGTGAAGTCGCGAAGTCGATTTCTTCTGTCTGGTAAGCCATCAGCTGAGATTCCATATCAGTGATAACCAGGCACTCAAGACCGCTTACTTTAACCTTGTCAGCATCGAACCAGTTCACGTTCTTTACAGAAGAGATCTTTTCAGCTGGGTCGATATAAGTCGGAGTGAAAGCACCACAAGTAGGATAACCTACAGTGTTAGCCCAAGTGTAATCACCTGAAGGTGCGAAATCAGGACGCAGTGGATAGTAGATACCACCCCACAGTAATGAAGTGAAGAAGGAACAAGGTTTAACAAGAGTGTACTCAACAGTCTCGTCATCAAGAGCCTTGATACCTAAGTCAGTCATTTCATCAGTTGATTTGCCGACATAGTCTTTGGCGTTGACGATGTAGTCAGTGATCCAAGCCAGGTAAGATACTTCAGCATCACCTAAAGACAGAGCGTGCTTAGGACCATAGACGAAGTCATCAGCCTTAACAGGCTGACCATCAGACCAGTTGTTGGCATTGATCTTGATCGTGTAGACTAAACCGTCATCAGATACCTTTGTATCAGCTGCAGCAGCCGGTAAGATACCAGTTGGAGAGAAGTAATACAGAGGATAGTAGAACTGATTGATGACATATGAACCGATGGAGTCAGAAGCAATAGCCGGATCAAGATAGTTTGGCGAATCACCGATCGCATACTTGAATACCTTGTCTTCAGCAACTGGTTCTGTGCCGCCGCCGTTGTCACCGCCGCCGCCATTGTTAGAACCTGTGCAGGCTGCTAATGAAACAATCATCAATAAGCTAAGCAATAGAACTAATAATTTTTTCATGTGTTCTTCCTTTCTATTTCTCATATAAGAAACAAGTAATCAGACGATCACCGACTTTGATCGGTTCCGGTGTTGATTTGAAACACCGCTCCGTTGCCTTCGAACAACGGGATGCGAACGGACAGCCTGGTGGAGGATTGATTGGTGATGGGATCTCTCCCTCCAGAATAATACGGCTCTTCGCTTTCGCAATATCGGGATCCGAAATCGGAATCGCTGACAATAAAGCAATGGTATAAGGATGCAGCGGACGATAGAAGACATCATTCGCCGGTCCTATTTCCATCATGTGGCCCAGATACATGACGCCGATACGATCAGAGATATGTCTGACCATCGACAGATCGTGGGCAATAAACAGGTACGACAGGTTCATCTCTTTCTGGATGTTTTCCAGCAGGTTGATGACCTGAGCCTGGATCGAGACATCGAGCGCTGAGATCGGTTCATCACAGACGATGAACTTCGGATTGACCGCCAGGGCTCTGGCGATACCGATTCTCTGACGCTGACCACCGGAGAATTCACTCGGATAACGGCGGATGTGGTCCGGCTTTAATCCGACAATCTCCAGCAGCTTCACGGTCTGAGCTTCTCTTTCCGCTGCGCTGTCATAGATGTTATGAATGATCATCGGTTCCATGATAATTTCACCGACAGTCATTCGCGGGTTAAGTGAAGCGTAAGGATCCTGGAAGATCATCTGGACATCCTTACGGAAGGCTTTAAGTTCGGCCCCTTTGAGTTTGGAGATATCCTTACCCTCAAATTCGATGGTACCGGATACCGGCTCATAGAGTTTGACGATCGTACGGCCTAAAGTGGATTTACCACAGCCGGATTCACCGACCAGTCCGAACGTTTCACCTTTCTTTACATCGAAACTGACTCCGTCCACAGCCTTGACGATCTGTTTAGGAGAAAACAGTCCTTTCGTTACATCAAAATAAGTTCTTAGATCGGAGACTTTCAGAATGACTCTATCTTCCATTTCACTTGTCTCCTTTCGCTCTTGCATCATTCAGCCAGCATCTGGCCCTATGTGAATCGGAATACGAAGTCGTATCCGGCATATATTCCTTACAGACTCTCATCGCCTTTTCGCAACGATCCACGAATGGACAGCCTTTCGGCGGATTGAGCAGATCAGGTGGGGAACCGGGGATCGGCTTGAGGTCTTCTTCCGTCTCATCTTCAGCCGCTCGAGCTATACAGTTAAGCAAGCCCTTGGTATAAGGATGTATTGGATCATAGAAGATCTCTTTATCGGTACCGACTTCGACCATCTTGCCGCCATACATGATCGCCACTCTGTCACAGAGTTTTGCAACGACACCAAGGTCATGGGTGATCATGATGACTGCGGCATTGGTCTCTTTTCGCAAATTATCGATCAGTTCCAGAACCTGAGCCTGGATCGTCACATCCAGAGCTGTCGTCGGCTCATCGGCAATGATCAGTTTGGGGTTACAGGTCAAAGCGATCGCAATGATGATACGCTGTCTCATACCACCGGAGAATTCAAACGGATACTGACGGATACGTTTTTCCGGTGAAGGGATACCAACTAACCTCATCAGTTCGAGCGCTCTTTCCTTGGCCTGCGCTCTGGTCATATTGGTGTGGTTCAATAACGGTTCCACAAGCTGGGTCTCGATCCTTAGAACCGGATTCAGGAAAGTCATCGGATCCTGGAAGATCATACCGATCTTGTTGCCGCGGATCTGCAGCATCTTGGCTTCATAAGCTTTACGATCGGGATAACTTGATAAAGATATATCCTCACCATCGAAAGTGATCTTGCCCGATTCAACGACGCCATTATCAGCCAGTAAGCCCATAATGGTATACATCATCTGTGACTTACCGGAACCGGATTCACCGACGATACCGAGCACTTCACCTTCTTCAAGTTCAAAAGAGACATCACGCACGGCCTGGACTTTGCCTTGCGGAGTAGTGAAGGATGTAGTCAGATTTTCAACTTTAAGTAATGACATTCTGCTTACCTCCTATCTCTTCTTGGTCTGGAAAGCTTCACCGATACCATCACCGATAAAGTTCAGTGACAGACAGGTCAAAGAGATCGCCGCGATGACCCAGATGATCTGGATCGGGAAAGTAAAGAACAGGTCACGGCAGTCATTGGCCAGTTTTCCCCAGGATGGGATCGACGGATCCAGACCGATACCGACGAAACTGAGGAAACTCTCTGTAAAGATCGCGCTCGGGACCATCGTCGTCAGATTGACGATGATCGGTCCGATCGCGTTGACGATAAGATGATTCAATAAGATACGGGCATGGCTGGCACCGATAACGGTTGCCGCCAAAGCATATTCCATTTCCTTGATGGATCTGACCTGCTGTCTTACTTGTCTGGCCATACCGATCCAGGAAGTGAAACAGATCGCCAGCAGCATCGCCGGGATCGTATTACCGAAGATCATCAGGATCAGGATGACATATAACAGCGTCGGAACAGAATCAAGGATATCGACGACACGCATCATGATCATATCGACTTTGCCGCCGACATAACCGGAGACACCGCCATATAAGATACCAATGATCAAACAGATAAAGGCACTCGAGAAAGCGATCGCCAAAGAGATACGGCCGCCATACATGACACGCACAAAGATATCCCGGCCTAATTTATCAGTACCAAAAGGGTGTTCCCACGATGGCATGGAATTACGGATTTCAATGTTCTGAGTCTCAAAACCATATTTTGAAAACATCGGAACCAGGATAGACATGATGACCATGACGATCAGAAAAGCCAGACCGATCATAGCCAGTTTATTCTTCTTATACCTTCCCCAGGCGTCCTTAAGGAAGGTCTTGGATTCCATCGCGATAAACTCGGAATTCTTCTCCTCTTCCGGAAGCAGTTCAAACATTCTGTCATCTAAATTGATTTTCTCTGACATGTTTCTCCTCCTTCCTACTTATCCACCTTGATACGCGGATCGATTATCGCGGCCACCAGGTCGGAAATAAGCGTCATGATGATGACCAGGGCACCCAACAATATAGTCAGACCCATACACAAAGTATAGTCACGATTGGAAATAGAGTTGGTGAATTCCTTACCGATACCAGGGATCGAGAACAGAGTCTCGGTAGTTAAAGAACCGGTGATCATCCACGCAAAAAGCGGACCGGCATAAGTTACAACCGGTAACAGGGCATTCTTGAGACCGTGCTTGAAGACGACCCAGAATTCCTTGGTACCCTTGGAACGGGCCAGGGTGATGTAGTCAGATGACATGACATCACGAAGTGATGATCTCGTCAGACGGGTGATCGATGATACCGGCGAAAATGAAAGTGCCATTACCGGCATGATATAGCTGGCTGGCGAATTCAGACCGATTATCGGCAAGAGTTTGAGCTTTACCGCAAACACGACCATCATCAGCAGGGTCAAAAGGAATCCCGGCACGGATACACCGATCGTCGTAAAGACCGTGATTACCGAATTCACCCACCGGTGTCTGGTCAGAGCCGAAAGCACACCCAGAGTGATACCGACAACAATCGAAAAAACAAAGGCGATCGCACCCAATTTTGCGGTAACCGGTAATCGCAAAGCAATTATTTCTGATACCTGCTGTCCTTTTTTGGAAATGGATATACCAAAATCACCACGCAATACATTCTTCAAATAGATGACATACTGTTCAGTGACCGGCTTATCAAGTCCGTACTTCTCCTCCAAAGCTCTTAACGTTTCTGCCGCAATAGCTTTATTATCTCGGGAGAACGGGCTACCTGGCATAGCTTTCATTCCAAAAAAGACGATCGTCATAAGCACAAACATCGTGAATATTCCGAGTATCAGTCTTTTTGTGATGTACTTAAGCATTAGTGCCTCCTTCTGCCTACAGACACATTAATATAGATATGATATTATATTTCACCTGCATTTTCAATGTATTTTCAAGTAATGAAACTATTTTCATAAACTCTCTTTTATGTTAAAGTTTAGATGAAAAAAAGGAGAGTAAACCATATGTTGAGCAGCAGAAGAGAAAAATGTACACAAGCTTTGATCAAAAACGGACTGGACGCCGTCTTATTCGCCACCGGTGCCAACCTGCAGTATATCGCCGAAACCACCAGCTTCTACTGGCAGCGTTCCTGCATGAAAAACATGCCCGGCTACACCAGTGCCTATGAGATGCCGGAGGCTCTGGCATATCTCGACAAGGAGGGTGAACTCACGATCATCACTACACCCAGAAACAAAGACTGCTTCCCAAACTGTAAAGTCGTATTGTCCTATATGGACCAGATGGAAGATACTTTAGCCCCATTCGTCAAAGCCAGAAAACTCGGTTTAGGCTCCGACCAGAACAAATGGTTAGAGGAAACAGTCAAAGCGATCGATCCTTGCATCGAGACTGTTTTAGCTGAAGAGATATGGGATGATATCCGCTGTATCAAAGATGAAAACGAGATAAAACACATGACCTGGATGGCTGAATTCACCGATGAAGCGGTCATGCATGTGGTGAATAACTTTAAAGAAGGCATGACGATGCGAGAAGCTGAGGATTGCCTGATGCAGTATGGCTTTGAACACGGCATCGATGACTTCTCCTTCCCGCCGACGATCGGCTTCAAAAGAAAGAACCAGATGCCGGTCGAGATCCCCTTTGATTACGACAGAGAACAGACCTTGACCAAAGGCACGGGTATCGCCTTTGATATCGGCTTTATGCATAAAGGCTACTGTTCAGACTGGGGCAGATCCCTTTATTACGGCAAGGCCCCGGAAATCGTCAAAGAAGGCTATCGCGCTCTGCACCATGGCCAGCTCAACATGATATCCAAGATAAAACCATATGAAACAAACATCAATCAGCTCTATGGCTACATCCTGGAAGGTGTCAGTGAATTCGGCTATCAGGATTACCTGCGCTTCCGCGATTCCGGAGGCTTAGGCCATCAGATCGGTATCGACTGTCACGAACATCCCTTGGTAAACAACGGGGTCGACTATATTCTCAAACCGGGCATGATCTTCTGCAGTGAGCCGAAGATGATCTACTACGGCATCATGTATATGCGCATCGAAGATATGGTCTTAGTCACCGAAGATGGTGCAGTATCACTGTCCAAATTCCCGAGAGACCTGTTTGAAATAGCGGCTGAATAATATATTTAAACATTATTATTAATATAACGACCTTGCAGAAAAGGTCGTTTTATTATATTTTCGTAATATTTAGATATGAACAGTAGTTTTGCCCTTAAAACATCATTAACAGGAAAGGAAATTTCCGCTTTCAGAAAGCGAAACGGTCTAAGCAGAAAGGAATTAGCTGCTTTTCTCAATGTTTCGATCAGAACAGTTGAAAAATGGGAAAACGCTGCTGAAGAAATCTCAGGACCCATAGTTGCCTTGCTGAGCGCTCTTGATGAGAGGCCGGAACTGCTCGATTATTACCGGATCGGGGAAAAGAAATATCCGTTGAGGATGTATTACATGTCTGAAAAGGGTGTCAGTACGATCATTGATGTTGATATGCTTAACAGGAAAGCAGCTTTCCGAAACTACACCGGCAATCTTATCCGCAGAGCCTTTGGCGTCAAAGAAGAAGTGACATATGAAGATTTTGAACATTTTCTGCGTTCAAGGTGTTTCCCTGAGACAAGAGACAAACTCAAGATCGAACTGGAAAGACTAGGCATCGACAGCTATGATCCTCTGGCTATTATCCGAAAAACACAGGGGCGAATGGCTGATGATGATTTCTATATAATAATTGAACAATGATCGAACTGACCAGAAACGAGCTGATCGGTACCGACCTGAGATCTTCCAAAAGCAATCAGTTCAAATGGCTGAGTAACAGGTACTGGTACAAAGCAGACAACAACGGCTATGAAGGATTGAGTGAATATGTCGTATCTTCACTTCTTTTGAAGAGCTCGCTGAAGAAAGAAGAATTCATCACTTATGATCTCGAGACCATCAGCTATCGTGGCCGGATCTATTCCGGCTGTAAAAGCATAAACTTTCTGAAGGAAAGCGAAAGGATCATCACTCTTCAAAGACTTTATGAAGCGGCTTACGGAAGAGATCTTAAAGACGATCTGGAAGAGACAGTCATCATAAGAAAAAGAGCTGATTATCTGGTTGAGAGAGTGATCGGACTGACCGGCATCGAAGATTTTGGCAACTGTTTATATAAGCTGGCGGTGATTGATGCCTTCTTTCTGAATGAAGACAGGCACTTCCATAACATCGGCTTTATTGAAAAAGACGGCAGCTATGCTCTGTGTCCGATCTTTGACAATGGTGCTGCCTTACTGTCTGATATCAGATTCGACTATCCCTATGAGGAAGATGTCATCAAAATGATCCCAAGGGTTCATTGTAAAGCGCTGTCAGAAGATTTTGACGATCAGCTTGACGCCTTGAAGCAGAAATATTCAACAGCTTTTCAGTTCTTTTTCTCTGATCAGGATATTATTGATCTGCTTACGAATGTTTCAGAATATGACGACAGGACAAAAGAAAGAGTCATAAGACTGCTTATTCATCAGCGACAGAAATACAGCTATCTGTTCTGATCGTTCTTCATTAAGCTGCTTATTTTTCTGTACAGGCCGAAATAAAGCTATCAAAGATCTGATCTGATCCTTCGTCATTGATCATCAGTTCCGGATGCCACTTCAAAGCCAGGACAAATCTTTTTTCGGGTAATTCAAAACTTTCCACCAGTCCATCAGGAGAATGGGAAGAGATGTTCGCATAAGGTCTGACTCTTTCATCATCGGCGATCATCGTATGCAGGCTGTTGACTTCATAGTCTTCTTTGCCGATCAGGCGATATAAAAGGGTATCCTTTTCGATCTTTATCGGATGAGTATAGGTCAGAGAACGTGAGCTGTGTTTTCCGCTTTTATCTTCAAAGATATTTGAACCCAGGGCTCTCAGGATATTGTTGAAACCGGCACAGGTGCCTAAGATCGGCAGATCCTTCTTCAAAGCATAGCGGGCAATCTCCACTTCATATTCGCAACTGTAATCCCCACCCTGCAGAATGATGCCGTCACACAGATCGACCTGCTGGTATAGGTCATTTTTCTCTTCTTCAGTTAATACCGTATCATCACCCAGATCACTCTTACAGAAATTCAGTTTTCTTTCGCTCTGTGTCAGCATGATCGCAATACCGCCGTGTTTACTGACCATCAGCCGGTGTTCATCGACGAGAGTATCAAAATGAGCCAGTTCGGCTTCGATGTAGTTCTTCTGTTTGGCCGGGATACCGATCACCGGTTTAGGTCTTCTGTTCATCCTTCAATTTTCCGTATTCTCTCAAGGCATCTCTGATCCTGTACAAAGCATCACAGACGACTTCATCATCCTTATAGACACCCAGCACGATCCTGAGATGTCCTTTCCCGCCCGGGCCATAGTTGTTTCCGTCATTTACCGAGACGTTGGCCTTTTCCAGCAGATAGGAAACGATCTTTCCTGAATCGCCAAGCTTCGATACATCCAGCCAGAACAGGAATCCCGACTCCGGCATAGTGCAGGAAAGCTTTTCTTCATCTTTGAAGATCTCATAGGCTTTCCGCCGTCTTCTATCAAAAGTCTTCGCAAATTCTTCCATGACAGCCGGATCTTCATACACATGAAGTAAGGCATTCTGAGCAATCGTTGAAGTTGCCCCGATCACCGCCACCGCATTGGCATAGAGAGAATCCATGATCTCATCGCAAGCCACAATATACCCGACTCTGAGGCCTGATAGTCCAAAACCCTTGGAATAGGAAAAGACGCTCAATGTCCTTTCCCACATTCCTTCAAGACTTGCCGGCGTTATCATTTCATTTTCAAAAGTATAATCTTCAAAGGCCTGATCACAGACCAGGATCAGATCATGTTTCACACACAGATCCCTCAATCCTTCCAGTGACCTGCGGTTATAGACCGTCGTCGTCGGATTGTTGGGATGAGTGAGGATAAGCATCTTGGTTCTATCGGTAACTTTTTCTTCCAGGACCTTTATATCCAGCTGATAGCCGTCCTCTTCCCTGAGCAGGACCGGTACAGGCTTGCCGCCCATGATTTCCACATCAGTATAGTTGTTCGGATAGGAAGGCGAAGGGATCAGTACCTCATCACCTTTTTCGATAAAAGGCAGGATCGCCAGATAAAGACCTGAATCCGAACCCGGCGTGATCAGGATATTGCGGTCAGCTATGACATCCAGCTTATTAAATTTCTTCAACTTCTCAGCTATGACCTGTTTCAGTTCACTGCTTCCCACCGGAGCCGTATAATGAGAAGCCGAAGGATCTTCCAGTGCCTCTAAAAAAGCTACCTTTAGATGATCAGGAAAACTGCGGTCAGGCATATAGGGATCGGCCCAACCCATTAAGGCTACCCCGCGCTTGGCCATTTCCTGATAAGAAGTTCCGACATCAGCCTTTTCGCTCACACCGAAAAGACCGCCATTAGCTTCCCGGAAACTTTTTATCATTCTGTCTTTTATCATTATTCTTCGTAGAAATTGATCATTCTTTCCTGCATCTCTTCTTCCGGATCCTTATCCCAGACTTCACAGGAAAACTCAAAAGGATCATCAGGTTCCTTGGCGATCAGTTCATTACTTCCCGCAACCGATTCGTAGATACCGCAGTTCTCACCGAGATCTTCATCCGCATATTTTACTTCCATCTGCTTTTCCGGATAAAGTTCAGCCAGTTTCCTGTACACCGGAAGCGGGATCGCATTGATCGTATCAAAGGTATATTCCAGGATCGTATCATTGCGCCACAGGACCCAGTCAAATTCTTCAAAATCTCTGGCAATGCCCCACTTTTCTTCTTTCTCGGTTTCATCAGTTACCGGAATAAATTTGTTGAAGTTCAAAGGTTCATCACCATACTTCAGTTCCTGTACAAACGGCTTCATCTCCTCGGCCGTTCCCTTGAAAATAAGTTTGTTTCTTATGTATCTGTCCATAACTCTTCTCCTTAAAAAGTCACTGCTTCCCGCTGGAAGTCCCTTTTTCGATGATTTAAAAATGTAAATAGTGACAAAGTATCACAATTAATCAAAAAAGCGGCAATATTGACACTCCATAATTTCTGGAAATTCCCGACTCATCCTGAGATCGCTTTCCAGGTCATTTCTGACGGCAATAAAAGATTTATCGTTCACCTACAATAATTATAAAACTAAATCATCTATCATCATATCAACTGTGTTAAGGTGCTTGATTCTGGTTTTCTGCTGATCAAAAACTTCCTGCAACGAATCAAACCAGACTATTTCCCGTGTTCCGGATCATACTTATAACCCTGTGCTAGAATTTAAAAGAACATATGATTTATGTTTCAGGGAGTGATGATTATGTTTCCAGAGAGAAAAGAAAATGATCAGAAGATCACAAACGTTAATTTCACTTATGACAAATACAGTGGAAATCAGTTTTATCTGGCAGCTTATGTCTCAAAACTGGATACGGATAAAGCCTTAGTCGAACTCACCAAAAGAGTGGGTCCGATGAACCATAGCGGCCATAAAAAAGAGGGCGATATTTATCTTGATGTCAAACAGATCGATAAACTGCTCGACATCTTTTCCCGCTATGATCTGAAAGCCTGGTCCAACCTGCCCCGCTCCTCTTCTTCATCAGATCCTTCACGCTTTCTTCTGATCCTGAGCCGTGACGATATACTCTTTGACATCAGATGGAACGCCAGGTTCCCGAAAACCACTCCGCCGGAAGAAGACATCTTCTTCTTTGAACTATATAATTTCTTCAACGACCTCATTTCTAAGGAAACGGGATGGGAAGAAGTTGTTTCCGAAAACCTTCCTGATCCCAGAGATAATCCGGCTTATTACGAAAGAGAGGTGGAATGGTTTGGCCGTAAAGTCAGACTGGTTCCCGGTACCGGAACTTTTCATAATGACGGTTCCTATGGTCAGCTTGATTATGAAGGAAAAGACTGGTGGATCGAAGAAGGATTTACAGGTAAGTGGGTCCTGAATGAAGAACACCCGACCAACGACCTCAACATCCCGACAAGCTCCAGCCTGACAGTCAGAGAAGACGGGACTCTTGAATTTGAACTGAACGGGGAAAGTTATCCCGGAAAAGTATCTGACACAAGGATCTATAAAGGATCGGCAGGCATCATCTTAGTGAAAGAACTGTTCAGAAGACATTGCGATGTTGAAACTGTTCTCGATCAGTCCTATGAAGAGATCCATGTGACCTGTTATCCTGATCCGGTTCCTGCAAAGCAGTTTGAACCGATCGATGTGTACCTTTTAAAACAATGATCGGGATATTGCCATATCTTCTGTTTCTGCGTAAAAATATAGGAGGAAGGAAAAGTTCTACTCCTTAGATCTCTTGAAAGGAAATGACCTTTCAGAAAGGAAAAACATATGGAAAACAGAAATTGCAGAGCTTTAGATAACGAAGAACTCGAACAGGTAACCGGCGGCAATGACGCCCAATTTGCGGAATTAAGCGATTATATCAGACTGCATGATCCTCAGGGCTACAGCGAGATCATGTCTGCACCGTCAGCCTGGCAGCGGACGATGATCCTGCGTTATCTCTACGCGCATGGAATTCAGACCATTTCAGCAACTGATTTTGCCGGAGAAAACAAATACACCCTCGGATCCTATGATCCGAACCGCGATCCGAAATACGAGGTCAGCGAAACGATCGGCCATCAGCAGCTGATGAATATGGTCAGATCAAAACTGGGATAAAAAAAAATATAAACAAAGGGGCTCAAACTACAGCCCCTTTGTTTATATTCAGTTACTGATTTCAAAAGTCTGTCCGCAGTCGCTGCAGCGGAACTCATAGACCATACACTGATCTCTTGAAGAGACATATGATCCGGTCTGTACCGTTTTCCCTGATCCGCAGTTTGGACAGCTTGCTTCACCATGAAACTCTTTTTCGCCTCTTGCTACTTCCTGAAGCTGTTCCTGATTTTTTTCCATTTCTCTCAACTCCTTGCCCTTTTAAAATAACACACTTTGTTTACAAGGTGAATTCTCGACGAGCTTTTTCCCTTTCCGGAAAGAATAGAGAACTGGTGAATCCTTGATCAGTGCCTCATAATAATTCTTCGCATCCAGCACGATGAAGCTGGCCGGTTTTCCTGTTTCGATCCCGTAATTCTCGCTGATATGTAAAGTCTTGGCGGCATTATAGGTTATCAGTCGGTAGGAGTTCATGATCTCATCATGACCCATCATCTGGCTTACATGCAAGCCCAAAAAGACGACATCTCTTAGACTTCCGTTGCCCATCGGGTACCACGGATCTTCGATATCGTCATGGCCAAAGGATACATTGATGCCTTCCGCAAGCAGTTCCTTTACTCTGGTGATGCCTCTTCTTTTCGGATAGGTATCGAAGCGGCCCTGCAGATGGGTATTGACCAGCGGATTGGCGACAAAGTTGATCCTGCTCATTTTGAGCAGACGCATCAGTCTTGAAACATAGGCGTTGTTGTAGGAATGCATGGCCGTGGTATGGGAAGCGGTGACCTTGTCATATAAGCCGAGTTCCAGCGCTCTGGTTGCCACGGTCTCAAGACCTCTTGAAGCTTCATCATCAATCTCATCACAATGGACATCGACCAGTCTGTTTTCTTCTTTGGCCAGCTCCAGCGCAAAGTTCAGAGACTCTACCGAATACTCTCTGGTAAACTCAAAATGCGGGATCGCCCCTACGACATCGGCACCCATCTTCACCGCATCGATCAGCAACTGCCTGCCATTGGGATAGGAAAGGATACCTTCCTGAGGAAAAGCGACCAGCTGGATATCCATGACATCCTTGAGTTCTTCCTTCAACTTTAACAGCGTTTTCATCGCCATCAGTGACGGATCAGTGATATCGACATGGCTGCGGATGTGTTGGATGCCGTTGGCCGCATACATTCTTACGACCTTATTCACTCTTTCTCGGATATCTTCCGCTGTCAGTTTCTCCTTACGCCTGCTCCAGCACTCGATGCCTTCAAAAAGCGTACCGGACATATTGAAACAGGGATCGCCGGCTGTCAGACAGGTATCCAGATGGACATGGGATTCGATAAACGGCGGAAGCAGCAGCTTTCCCTTTAGATCAAGCACTTCCTCGTTCTCTTCTTCTTTCAAAGATCCGATCTCCATAAATACTCCGTCTTTTATCCTGAGATCTTTGGCTGTTTCACTGTTTTCGATCAAGGCATTTCTTATCAGCATAGCTATTCTTATCCTTTTTTCTTATCCTTTTTATATAAGGTCTTGTCCAGGTATTCTCTCATCTCTTCCAGCATCTCAATAATCGTAATATTGCCATCATGGCCAACGCGCGGAAAAGTCAGCGCATAACCGCCACATCTGTATTTCTTCAGTACTTCCGTAAATGACCAGTGTCCCAGATTCAGATAGAAGTTATCCATATCCCCGGCCCGCAGATGAAATTTGCCTTTGATCTTAGGCACGAGCCACTCGTGGTTCTTCTCGAGATATGCGGCCAGATCATAATGTTCGCCCCAGTAGGCTACGACTTCTTTATCTATGACTCCTGTAAGCGGATCATAGGCATTGAGCGGATAACCGTCTTCGCCGCAGGGGGAATAGACGGCCTGATAGATACCATACTGTCCCAAGCCATGAGCCAGATCCCCGCCGATCGCCAGTTCATGGTAGTGCTCTTCACGATTTGTCCATACGATATTGCCACGGGTATCTCTGGAACCGGGACGTTCAATTGAACGCCATGGATAATCAAGTTTATAGATGTTTTCGTCATTATAGAGATCGATCAGCTGATAATTGTGGAAATCCAAAGAATCCGCAAAGCCCGGCCAGGTGCCGCCGAAGAAATCCGGATAGAACAGCTGTAAGGCTGCCGAGATCCAGCCTCCCGTTGAACCGCCGACCAGGATCCTTCCTTCCGCTTTACCGATTCCGCCAAACTTCTTTTCAATAGCCGGAACCAGCTCCTTCACAAAGGCATCGCCCCATGGTCCGAGGTTTTGCGAGTTTACCATGTAGGAATCGTCATAATACATATTCGCATGGCGGAAATTGACACAGATCACTTCCGGTCCTTTCCCAGAGTTCCAATATTCTGTAAAACCTTTTTCTCTGTCTCTTAATTCCACATCATAGCGGAACGGTGCTGTCGCTCCCGGGAAATGTCCCTGACACAGGATCAGAGGATATTTCTTGTTCTTGTCATAATTTGGAGGTAAGAGGATGTTGGCACCCATATAGATGTCTTCGCCCCAGAAATCCGAAAGCAGTTTACTCTTGATCTTGAAGTATCTTACCAGTCCGTGATTTTTATAATTGCCCTGCTGATAGACCTGACCTTTCTTCAGTTCATAACCGGGTTCTATCTCATGATTGATCGTCAGTGTAATATCGTTTTTGCCATAATCGACTTTCTTCACATCCGAATACAGATTGAAAGGATTAAGCGCAAAATCACCGCCTCCGCCATAATCAGCCATGCCCCAGATCTCATGGCCGTCTTTACGGGTGAATTTATGCCAACGGATAAAGAAAGCCTGGACTTCCAGTTTCTCATGCGGTATCTGGTCGTATTGAATAGGTGAACCGAAAATCTTGTCTTTCTGTTCATCAAGATCTATTTCATCTCCACCCTGCAGACCATAAAAGGTAACACCGAATACCGGGCAGCCCTGCATCCCGAAACCGTTCCTCTTGAACAACATCTTTTCTTCATGATCACCCGGTCTGTCCACAAAAAACAACAGTCTTCCATTTAATTCGCCTTTGATACGCTTACTGATCTTGATTATGGTTGCCATAATAAATCCTTCTTTCTGATTTTTATTTTAAATGAAAGCAAACCAAAACATTATCAATATTATTTTTATGAATTTAAAAACACGGTTGTATCCCCGTGTCTTTGTGTTGTTGCTTATCCTTAAAGTTCGTCCCAATACTTATCCACAAACATCTTGGCCGTCTTTAAATCAGTATTGTGATCCATGTTTTTGAAGTCGATGATCAGTTTGGCGGCAGCCTGTTTTCTGGTGCGACCGGACCTCTTATATTCTTCGAGTTTTTCTTTCATATCCTCAAAACACTCTTCTGACTCCATCATGGTCATATACATCTGCGTCATATCTTTTTCTTTCGCTCTGCCAAATCCGCCGAATATGCTTGCGAGTTTCTTTTCATCAAGATTCATTTTTATTTTCCTTTTTTCGTTATCTTTTATATGAATTTATTTTATACTTTAAACCATTGAAGTTAAACACATTATTGGCAATAATAATATCAGGAGACAAAATGTTTTTCAGAAAGAAAGTCAGAATATTACAGATTCCCGAAAACAGAAAACCGGTGATCAGAGTCAGTATCTGTACCGGTGAACAGGTTGCCGGTTTCAAGAATCTTTCCAATGGCAAATTTGAAGAAGTGGTCCTGATCAGAAACCGAAAAGACCTTGATGATTTCAAGGAAAAATACGGAATCACTGATGATTTAGAAAAGATCTATTGAAAAACCCGCTTTCGGGTTTTTCGTTTTTTTCTGTTATTCTCCGGTATATGAGAGTACGAGTCTGGCCAGGCCGACACCATAACCCTGATCTTCGTTTCCGGTTTCGGCTTCGGTTGCGGCATCCAGGGCTTTATGGGCGTATTCTCTGGCCATATCGACAGAAGCTTCT
>JAFRJA010000143.1 GCA_017432545.1 Erysipelotrichaceae bacterium | reverse complement strand
CCATACCACACAACACCATACAACATCCACCCAACATATATTTTTCCTGCTTGACACATAAAAAGCAGCTGTTAAGCTGCTTTTGAAGGTTTGATCAATGAAGAAGTGTCAAAGTGCCGGCTAAATTTAAGTTCATACTAATTATTTTAGCTTAACTTTTTCATAAAATTTCCGTTAGCAATTGCTAACGGACAGATAGTTTATTAAAATATAGTAGATGACTATACAGGAATCTGCGGAAATGTATCTGGAAACGATTCATGTACTTTCCCAAAACAACAAGAATGTCAGAGCGATCGACATCTGCCGCAAGATGGGTTTTTCCAAGCCTTCTGTTTCAAGAGCCATGAAGAACCTTTCGGCTGAAGACTACATCAATGTTGATTCCAACGGCTACATTACCTTAAAAGAAAAAGGTAAAGCGATCGCCGAAAAGATCTATGAACGCCACGAGATCCTCACCCGCTGTCTCAGATATCTGGGTGTCGATGATAAGACGGCCGAAGATGATGCGTGTCGCGTTGAACACGTCATCTCTGACGAGACATTTAAAGCCATCAAGAATCATATTAAAAACTACAAGCCTGAATAAGGCTTTTTTTGTAGAATATAGGTATGGCAAAACTCTACATCATGATCGGCATCCCCTCTTCCGGCAAGTCTCATGTCGCCAGAAAACTCAAAGAAGAAGTTGGAGCGAAGATCTATTCTTCCGATCAGATGCGTCTATTACTGAATATCAATGCAGCTGATGATAATGAGAATATCGATCTTTTTGAATACATGTATGAATGCATCAGAAAAGAACTCAGTAACAATCAGAACATCATCCTTGATTCCACCAATACCTTCCGCAAATACCGTATGCCTTTTATTCAGAGCCTGAGTGATGATGTGGAAGTGATCGGCGTCATCATGATGCGCAAACTCGAAAACTGTCTCAAAAGTAACGCCCGAAGAAAAAACAGGATCACTGATGACGTTATCATCGATCAGTATGAAAACTATGATCTGCCCTTAAAAGAAGAGGGCTTTGATTCCTTCATCATCTTCTATCCTGATGAGGATCAGAACTCCCTCTCTGGCGATCCAATAAATATTTATGAATCGATGTTTCTGAATAACGGTTTAAGCCCTGATCAGAAACTGCTAAAAGCCCAGAAACTTATAAATGGACAATGATCATTCCCCAAGTGCCTCTGAGCACTTTTTTAATCTATCGATGATATCGATATGTTGCGGGCAGACGCTCTCACATTGGCCACAGCCGATACATTCTTTCGGGTCGATACCTTTTTCCAAGATTGCTTTATAATCAGCTTTTGCCTCTTCGATCAGACCATAGCCCAAACGCTTGTTCATGGCCGCAAATACTTCCGGGATCGGTATCTGTTTAGGACAGCCCTTTGTACAATAACTGCAGGCAGTACAAGGTATCATAGCACTTCTGCCTAAGATCTTTTGAGCTTTAGTAATGATCTTTCTCTCTTCATCGTTTAGAGGTTTGAAGTCTTTCATATAGGAAAGATTGTCTTTCATCTGTCCAACATTGGACATGCCGGACAAAACTGTCAGGATGCCATCAAGTGAAGCCACAAAACGGATAGCCCAGGAAGCACAGGACATATCAGGCGCATAGTCTTTGAACATCTTTTCGATCTGTTTATCCGGCTTAGCTAATACACCGCCTTTTACCGGCTCCATGACGATGATAAATTTACCATACTTTCTGGCCATCTCATAGTTGGCTCGGGAAGTTATTTTTTTATTTTCCCAGTCCTCATAGTTGATCTGCAGTTGGACAAATTCTACTTCCGGATGTTTCTGTAAAAGCTCTTCCAGCAGTTTTGGTGAATCATGGAAAGAGAAACCGATATGTTTCACCAGACCTTTTTCTTTCAGTTCATTCACAAAGTCCCAGAGATGAAACTTCTCATACAGCTTATAGTTTGAAGACATCAGAGAATGTAGAAGATAATAATCAAAATATTCAGCGCCCGTTCTCTCCAGCGATGTATAGAACTGTTTTCTGGCCATCTTTTCATTTAAGGCCGCTCTGGCATACAGCTTAGTCGCCAGAGTATAGGAATCACGCAGATATCTTTGTACCAGCGCTTCACCAATTGCTTCTTCGCTTCCCGGATAGACATGGGCCGTATCGAAGTAGGTGAAGCCAGCTTCCATAAACAGATCGACCATCTTCTTTGTTTCTTCAAGATTTATCCCGAATCCCTTCTTGGGCAGTCTCATCAGACCAAACCCCAGTTTTCCCGTATTCTGAATATCCGTTTTCTTTCCTTCCATGTTGCTTCCTTTCCCTGTTATTCAATACCTGTTAATGGTAATCTGTATTCCTTTGGTGAACTCTTTTTCTCAGGCGCCGGCTTTGGCGCAGGTGAAGGTTCAGGATCTATCGAAGATACGCTGACAGTTGTATAGGTATCAAGATAGTATTCTTCGTACTCTTGGTTCACAGCTTTGATTTTTACATAAACATTAACCTGGCCAGGTTTATGGGCGGTAATTGCACCATTCTCATCAATGCTTGCTATCTCATCATTTTCTGATGAGTATTCATATTCATTGATCTTTGAAGGATCCGGGTCAGTTCTGATCATGAACGGTGATTGTTCGTTGACCTTCAGTTTTATTTTTTTTGATTCAGGATAGATCTTTTTGGGACCCGGCAAACTCGATCCGGATGGCAATATCGTAAGGGTAAATGTTCTGGTACTTCCTAATCTGAGACTTCCTGTCAGTTTTACGGTTCCGGGATTTGTATAATAAACGGTTCCCTCTTCATTGACCGTAGCGATATTGATATCCGATGAAGTCCATCTGATATTCTGATCATCCGCATCTTCAGGTATCAGAGTATAAGGGATCTGATAGACCTTTCTGAAAGAAGAATAGTTTATGACATCGGAATCTTTATTAAACGCGATATCTTTGGCATGGCTCATCGTATCATCGGACACATACTTGGCGATGATCGTCATATCCTTATTCACCTTGATGTTCGAAGTAATGATATTCCCATCCTCATCCAGCCAGCCCATAAAAGTCATGCCTTCAACATCCGGATATGGTTCCTTCCCGGTAACAACATCTACTTCTTCATAGTATCCGTAGGCATAGACTTTTCCATCAGCCATAAAAGTGACCTTATGGCACAGATCTTCGATGATACCTATGTTTTCATCAAGCCAGGCGATCCTGTCGCTTATCCAGGCCTTAAGTTCTTCAACCGTTTCATCATAATCAAATTCCTGATCAGCTTTCCAGACTTCGTGATCATTATCAGCCGAAGATCTTGTCTCATCACGGTATTTATCGATCACACCGTTTTCTTCGATCAGTTTAACCAAAGCAGGACGCATTTTGTTCCAGTTGCGATAGATCGCTTCAACAAAGCCTCCTTCTGTCTTATCAAGAAACAGGGGCTTGAACCATAAATGGCCGCAATCAAGACCGGTGGTATTAGGCTGAAAGTTCCAGGCATAATCAAAATCCCAGAGCGGTCCCCAATACAGTTTGGCTACCCCGCCTTCAGGATCTCTGTCTTTATAGATATAAGTACTGCCTGTTGAAAAGGCATCGCTGTTTTTGCTTACTTCATTGACCAGCCAATACTTGGCTGCCGTATCTACATCCATCAGTTCACGATATTCAGTTGTGCCATTATAGATGACATCTTCTATCTTCTGAACGTAGTCCTGGATATATTTCTGCTGGACAGGATTATCATAAGCATCATTCAGTAATCCCGGTTCATCATCAGAACTGTCATATAAAAAGGAAGCTTGGGTATCAAAAGACGGTGTTTCCGTAGCCCAGTTGGCCCCACGGGTGGTATAGAAACGATCCGGCGAGCCATCTCTTACCTGCATCCCGTTCTGTACCAGATAACCTCCGGTGATTACATCCGGATTGCTGTCACCTTCTTTCAGTTCTTCTATTTCGATCCTGTTTTTATCGACTCTCACAACTTCGGAAAGATAATAGCTGCCCAGGTACTTTTCACCATAATACTGATCCTTCATGACCAGATCGACCGGTACGCCACGCGGAGTAAACGCAAAACCCATCTCATCACCCAGCCAGCCGGTGATCCTGTCTCTGAGCAGGGTTGGATCCTTGGCATTGGCGATTAATGCCCAATGTTTATTCTCCGCCATACCCAGAACTTGCTTTTTATCATCAAGTTTGATCTTGTATGGTTTCTTACTGGCACCGCGCCAGGAAGAATTGCCTCTGCCGCGGATACTCATCGCTACATCTTCCAGACTTTCAAGATCCGTATCAGGATAATCACTGTAGTGAAAACCTTCCGGTACTTTGATACTGATGGTCCCATAACAGTAAACACTGTGATCGACACTCGCATTCATCTCTTCGATCGTAGTATCTGTTTCATCGATATTCAGATAAACCACCGGGATACCGTTATCGACAACAACATAATTATCATTTTCATTCTGCTCCGCGTTTTCTTCCCGTCCCTGACTCTCTTCTTCGCCTTCAGAATAGATCTTCTGATTCAAGGAAAACAGAAATAAAAAAGATAAACTCAATACAGACAACAATATTAAAATCTGCCGTATCTTTTCATTTATCTTTATATCTATTATTCCCGTCTGTTTCATAAATATACTTTCAGTATATCAGTTTGACCACTCAAAAAGGAGCTTCACACATCAAGCCCCTCAAGTTTCAATAAAGCTTTTTTATTGGCTAAGCCACCGCCATAACCGACTAATGATCCATCTGATCCGATCACCCTGTGACAGGGAACGATAATACAGATCGGGTTTTTATTCAAGGCATTCCCCACCGCCTGAGCCGACATCTTTATTATGCCTCTTTTCCAAGCGATCATTCCGGCGATCTCGCCATAACTGATCGTCTTACCATAAGGAACGCCGATCAGGATATCATATACTTCCTTCTGAAATACAGTCAGATGATCAAAACGGTATTTCGGAATATTATCAGGGATCTTATGATCAAAGTACTGGTCAAGATAATTGATAGTCTCCAGGAAATAATCCTTTTTTCCTTTTTCGGCTTCAGGAAGCTGTTTCTCACTTTCAAACAGTAAGGCTTTGAGAAACTGTCCATCGGAATAAAGGATGATGTCGTCAAATTCCTTCGGTGTCTTATATTTCCAGCAGTACATCACTAGCCAAGTTTCTTAGCCATGTTTTCGTAGTTGGTGGAATAGACCAAGGCTGTCTCCTTGGAGATCTTGCCTTCGTTATACAGCTTCTGCAGATAGGTATCCATCGTATACATGCCTTCAGCTGAGCTTGTCTGCATCGTTGATTCAAGCTGATGCAGCTTGCCGTCTCTGATCATATTCTGAACAGCTGTGTTGCATTTGAGGACTTCAAAAGCCGGGATCAGACCACCGTCGATCTTCGGAACCAGCTGCTGACAGACGATACCTTTCAGGTTCTGTGAGAGCTGGATCTTGATCTGCTGCTGTTGAGAAGCCGGGAAGACATCGACGATACGGTTGATCGTGTTGGCTGCCGAACTTGTATGCAGAGTAGAGAACAGTAAGGTTCCGGTCTCTGCTGCCGTCAGGGCTGCGGAGATCGTATCATAGTCTCTCATCTCACCAAGCAGTATTACATCCGGGCTTTCTCTGAGCGCAGAACGAAGTGATTCGAGATAGCTAGGTGTATCGATATAGATCTCTCTTTGGGTAACGATCGATTTTTCATGACGATGAACGTATTCGATCGGGTCTTCCATTGTAATAATATGGCAGGTACGTGATTTGTTTATCCTGTCGATCATGCAGGCTAAAGTCGTCGTCTTTCCGGTGCCGGCAGAACCGGTGACCAGGATCAGACCTTTCTTGTTATCAGCTAAAGAAAGGACACTTTCCGGGATGCCGAACTTTTCCGGATCAGGCATACCGAAATGGATAACTCTTATAACTGCTGCCAAAGAGCCACGCTGTCTGAAGACATTGACACGAAAACGTCCCAGATCGGAGATGGAGAAAGAAAAGTCATCATCAACACTGCTTTCAAGATTGGTGCGCTGTCTGCCACTGGTGTCATAGATCTCATTGACCAGTTCACTGATCGACGCCGGAACGAGTCTTTCCTCGCCTATCTTTTCCTGACCGCCGTTGAGCTTCAAGGTAACCGGAGCACCTGGTATCAGGAAAATATCGGAAGCATTTCTCTTGGTTGCCTCATGTAAGATCTCATTCAAATTCATAACTAATCTCCCTTCCATAAGTTATCTATCTTCGTGGACTCTTCCCACGTCTTCTTGATCTTCCAGTTTCTGATGATATATTCATCATTTTTCAGTTGAAGTTCAATACTTAAAATGAAACCGCCTTTTTCAATATCTTTACTTATTATCTCATCCTTTGGGGACTCGTTCATCTGTTTAAGGAACAGCTGTCCCTCTTCTTCCAGTTCGTAGCGCGTCTTCACACTTTGCGCAAAACGTTCGGAAAGTCTCAAGTCGGCATGAGAAGACGATACCGACAGCATCGCCAGCACGGCCATACAGATACTGATGATCGTCAGCAAAAGCGCTAAAAGTCCCAGTCTTATCGGTGTATTCTTCATTGTTCACCACCTCTCTGGACGCAACCTGTCTCAAGTTCATAAACAGTTTCGCCATCATAAGTGATAGTGATACTGCAATGAGCGAATCCGTCTTTTTCTTCTCTTGTGATCTTCATCATCATCCGGCCATCCGGATCAGGTTCAAGTTTATCATTGTAATAGACACTGAGTCCATCATCATTTTTAACATTATCATTCTGATTCAAGACCTTCGCCATTTCTTCATCTGAATCCGTAGCAATAAAGACCTCCGCACCATTGGAAGCCAGAATAACCGCATCAGAAAGATGCTTGGCCTCAACTGAAGTCTTGCGTGAAGAAGCATAGACGCCGACCAGCACATTGATCATCACAATAATGATCGCCAGCATGATCAGCAGTTCTACCATAAAGGAAAGATTGTTTTTCTTCATGACATATCCTCCCCGTTTATCTTCACACTGATATAGACATCACCGGAATCAGTCGTGATCTTCAATAATCTTTCAGAGATCTTTTCGATATCAAAGGTATTATTCTTTGCGATCTTTATCGCATTCTTCGGGAAAAGTTTTCCGCCGATCTGGCCATAGTCTTCAACAAGATAACCATCGTAAAGATATATGCGGTTTCCATAACCAGTATCTTCATCTTCGATCAGCAACATCTGCCCGACTTCAGAGTTGTCTTCATAGATGATCTTGCTTTCGGACATCTTGGAAACAGTCAGCAGATAAGAAGAAAGCGAACGTTCATAGATATTGGTACTTTGCGAATCAACGATATCAGAATAGATCCCGGTACCGAAAATGATCAGCAGAAAGAAACAGCCTAAAAAGAAGGCGGTAATCCCGATGATCGATAATTCCGAAAAGTTATTTCTGCTTTTTTTCATCTTCATTTCTTTGCGACCCTGATATCCGGAAGCTGGTTTTCCGCATAAGCATTATAAACGACATAGTATTTATCCGTATTGATCATCAGACCGTAATTATCCTGCAGATACCTGAGATCGACCGGATAGGCTCCCTCGACGACATAGCACTGCAAAGCTGCTCTTTCGACGGCCGCTTTGATCGCCGCTATGCTTTCTTCGTCATTGTCATAGTTATGGTATTTATCATAAGCCCGATAGCCCATGACAAAGACCACCACAATAAGGGCAAGAGCTAATACATATAGCAAAGGATTTCTTTTTGTATCTCTGTACATTTTTTATCCTATAGAATTCATGATTCCGATTAAAGGCAACATCAGGCTCAGTAAAGCGATACCGATCGCCAGCATCAGTAAACCAGACAGTAAAGGTTCGATCGTATTGATGAAATCATCAAGCTGGCTGGAAGCTGAATTAGCCAATAAGGAGATCAGTCTGCTTAAGATCCGATCGGTATTGCCGCTTCTTTCGCCCGGTATCAGCATTCTGCCATAGATCGGTTCATAGAGTTCAACTTCATTAGCCGCATTGGCGAAGCCATTGCCTTCTCTCATCTTTTCCGCAACCTGATCAAGTTTCTTTTCGACCGGTTCATAATCCGCCATCTGTTCAGCCTCTTCCAAAGCATCATCCTGCATCTTGCCGGAAGCCAGTAATACTTCATAAGCTGAAGTGAAACGGTATAA
Source organism: Erysipelotrichaceae bacterium (assembly GCA_017432545.1). GTDB lineage: Bacteria > Bacillota_I > Bacilli_A > Erysipelotrichales > Erysipelotrichaceae > Colivicinus. Next base: position 40,941 of record JAFRJA010000143.1, on the reverse strand, counting down.
AGCCAATGACTCCATGATCGAAGCCAGAGTCTTGTTGGTAGCTAAGAAGTTCTGGATCTTTCTTTTACCGGAACCTTTATACATCAGATAACCGACGATCAGTAAGACCACCAGGATGATCATGATAATAAGTACAACGCGGCAGAAGATATAGGCATAACTGATATAGCGATAGGAACTATCAGATAAAGAACCGGTCAGAGTAGTATAGACACCGGAGAATGATGGCAATACGGCTTTCAGCATGATAAAAAGTACGATGATGATCATGATAAACATCGCCAGCGGATAGATCAGAGCTGATCTGATCTTGCCGATGATCGTATTCTGTTTCTCATAGTAATCAGCCAGAGTGAAAAGCACATCTTCGAGCTTGCCGGTACTTTCACCAGTCTCGATCATCTTCAGGACATATTCCGGGAAGATCCCGCATTCTTCCATGGCCGTCTTTAAAGAATTGCCTTCCGCAATCGACTTTTCCATGATTTCGATGTTTTCTTCCAAGACTCCGCCTTTATGATCCTTCTGTCTGAACAGCGAGATAGCTTCATCCAGCTGAATACCTGACTGGATCATCATGCCCATGCTTTCACAGAAAGCGCTGACACCCAGAAGATCAAGTTTTTCCTTTTTTGCCATAATTATCCTCTCCCTCTAGTACTGATAAATACCTGTATAGTTACTGCCGTCACCAATGAAATCGGCATCAGCACCGTTTGCGCTGAAAGTCAGATCTACTCTGTTCCAGTTGTTCTGATCCATCTTGAATTCCGCCACGATCCAGCCCTGTTCGGTCGTATAGATCATGTTCCAGGCGTGATATAGGTTGTTAGGTGAAACGTAACCGAAGATGACCTTGGTCGGAATACCCTGCGAGCGGAACATTGCTGCAGTCAAAGACGCATAGTCAAAACAGATGCCCTTTTGCGAGCTCAATGTCTCATCAGGATCAGGAATATAACCGGTCTCAACTGATGAAGCCTTATCTGAATCATAGACGATATTGTCACAGACATAAGAAAAGACTTCATTGATCAGATCCAAAGCATCAGAAGCGTTCGATGCAAATTCCGATGCCAGTTTTACACAGTTGGAATTTCTATTATATGATACGTAATCATTGGTCCTTATATAAGGCTGAAACTCATCGATCAGGCTCACATCTGCACTTGTCTCATATAAAGCCGCATATTTATTGTCCGCGATATGTTCCATGACCCTGAACGAATATTCACCATCTCCACTCTGCAAAGGAAAGATCGATGGTGTGCCATCGTTGTTCATATCGTAATTATATGTCTCGTCTTTGATGACCTGGAATTTCAGACGGTTCTCACTTTTTGCCGAAACAGCCACATATCCTTCTTCCACGGAAGAAAGATCGATCCAGACATCACCCTCTCCTTCTGCTTCTGTCTCATTAAAAACAGCTTCCGCATATTCCGGAACCTCGTAATGACTGTCAGGATCCTTTTCGCTCTGTTCAACAGCCGGCTTAGAGTCATTACCTCCGCCTGATGGCTTGTCATCGGAAGATGAACAGCCGACCAGCAGCATAATGGCTACAAACCAAAGCAAAACCTTATGAAAAATCTTCATTTCTATAAATAATTATATCTTTATTATTAAAGACCGAACGAAATTTTTAGTCCAACCTAACAAAAAGGATATCTATAGATACCCTCATCTTTTTCATTCTTCGATGCCAAGATACTCAAACAGGAATTCACCCAAGCCGTCATGAGCGACATCTTTATCGGTGATATAGTCAGCCGCCTTCTTGGTGCTATCTGAACCATTAGCCAGACAGATACCGACTCCCGCCTTTTCTAACATGACGATATCATTATCCATATCTCCACAGGCTATGACATCCTTTAACGGAATATCTCTTTCCTTGCAGAACCTTTCCATCGCGATACCTTTATTGATGCCCGGCCTCATGAACTCCAGGGTGCCATTAAAAGATTTGATCCAGACATAACCTTCATCCTTATGCTTTTCCAATAATTCACTGATCAGATCTTCATATTTATCTTCTTCATAATGAAATTCCAGTTTCGGAATGTCATTGAGACAGAAACGCTCCTTATCACAGAAGATGACATTGGACTTGTTGCGGTTCATTGATTCTTCGATCATCCAGTCTTTTCTTCTTGCTAAGACTCTGTTGTAGCCGTCTTCAAAGACACAGACATTGACATCAAGCGGCCACATGTAATCCAATATCTTTTCAGTCATCTCTTTGGGCAGATAATTGTATTTGTGTTTGACTTTGTCCTTATAATCCCACACTTCGCATCCATTTACGCCGATTACGATATCCGGATCAAAGTCATAGCCCCAGACTCTGAAACGATTGATCGTCCTTTGGTCTACGGGTCTGCCTGAAGCCAGACCCAAAAGCACTCCCTCATCATGAAGGATCTCTAAGATCTTTCTGGTCTTGCCTGCTGGGGTACCACCTTTTTCGACTAAGGTCCCATCGATATCACACATCAGCAGTCTTGGCTTGTTTTTCACTATAAAGATTATAAACTATTTTCTCTTTTCCATAAGAAAAGGTGCATCATTTCTGATACACCTTGATTCTTTTATTCGTCTGATTCTTCTTCAGCTGTTTCTTCGAATTCTTCAGCTGAATCCTGAAGCAGTTCATCACCATTCAGGTCAAGATCATCATCGTTATCACCGATCATCTCGCTTGGTAACTGCGATTCCTCTTGAGCAGCGAGAAGTTTTTCTTCTCTGATCTCATCGAGTTCAGCAGCACGATCTTCTACTTGTCTGGTCGTTTCACGTTCGAATTTTGAACCTGTACCGGCCGGAATAAGCTTACCGATAATAACATTTTCCTTGATACCGAATAAGGTATCGACCTTGCCATTGACTGCAGCATCCGTCAGGACCTTGGTGGTTTCCTGGAAGGAAGCAGCAGATAAGAAGGAATCAGTTTCGACAGAAGCCTTGGAAATACCCAGAAGCAGCGGACCGAACTGTGGCGGCTTCTTGCCGGCCATGATCAGATCATTGATGATCTCGGTCAGTTTCTTGAGCGAGATCGTCTGTCCGACAGACAGCTCGGAATCACCCGCATCAGTAATGATGACCTTCTTAAGCATCTGTTTGATGATAACTTCAACGTGCTTATCGGAGATGTCAATACCGGTTGCTGAGTAGACCTTCTTGACTTCCTTCATGATGTAGTTCTGAACAGCCTGAACACCGGCGATCGAAAGCAGCTCCTTAGGATCGACATTGCCTTCAGTCAGTTTAGCACCGGCTCTGACTTTTTCACCGACTTTGATCCAGTCTCTGACTGTCTGAGAGATACCGACGTGATGGGCGATCGTTTCCTTATCATTGGAGATTTCAATGATACGGCTGTGATCTTCCAGTTCTTCGACCTTGGTGATCTCACCGGCGATCTTGGCTAATAAAGCCGGATGTTTAGGACAACGTGCTTCAAACAGTTCCTGAACACGTGGTAAACCCTGTGTGATATCATCGTCTGCGTTAGCGACACCACCGGAGTGGAAGGTACGCATGGTCAGCTGAGTACCCGGTTCACCGATTGACTGAGCGGCCATGATACCGACAGCCTCACCGGCTTCAACCAGTTTTCCAGTTGCCATATTGCGGCCATAGCACTTGCGGCAGATACCGTCCTTGCACTCACAGGTGAAGGAGTTACGGATATTCATGCCTTTATAGCCGGCAGCGACGATCTTGTCAGCGGTTGCTTCATCGATGAATTCATCGGAATCAACGATGACTTCACCAGTCTTCGGATCAGTAAGCTGTTCCTTGGCATAACGTCCGACGATACGGTCATAGAATTTTTCGATTACCGCATTGTTCTTGATATCGACGATATCTTCAACATAGTAACCTTTATCAGTATGACAGTCTTCTTCCATGATCATGACATCCTGAGCGACATCGACCAGTCTTCTGGTCAGATAGCCTGATTCAGCTGTCTTCAAGGCTGTATCGGTCAGACCTTTACGGACACCGTGCGTCGAGATAAAGAACTCGGACACGTTCAGACCTTCACGGAATGAAGAATAGATAGGAACCTCGATGATCGATGGCTGATATTCTTTCTTCGATTTAGACTGGGTCGGTCTGCCCATCAGACCACGCATACCGGACAGCTGGGTAAAGTTAGACTTGTTACCACGGGCACCGGATACGGATGACATGTTGATCGGAGACTTACGCGGCAGGTTATCCATGACGTCATCACCGATGGCGTTAGTCGCATCAGCCCACAGTCTGGAGAAATGTTTCTCCCATTCCGGCAGAGTCAACTGGCCTCTCTTCAGTAAGTTCTGTAAGACATCAGCTTTCTTCTTGGCTTCATCAACGAATTTCTGCTTATGCGGAGCAACGTTGATATCGGCCAGAGAAATTGTCATACCGGCAACTGTTGAATATTCAAAGCCTAAGTCCTTGATCGCATCCAGAATCGCAGCTGAACCTTCGGTCTTGTATCTTGCGAAGACTTCCGCAATGACCTTGGAAAGGTTCTTCTTGGTGAATTCCGGAGCTAAAGGCTGTTCCTTGATGTGCTTCTTGATATCTGTGCCATAGTCAACGAAACATCTGTCCGGTGTTCTCTTCAAAGAGTCACCTTCAACGTCATTGATATATGGGAAGTCCGCCGGGAAGCTGTCATTGAAGATCAGCTTACCGATGGTTGAGATCAGATATTTTTCATTCTGCTCAGGAGTAAAGCCTGTCTTGCCCAAAGACTTGGCCGGTACCGCAACACGGGTGTGCAGATGCACTTCCTTGTTCTGATAAGCCATTAAAGCTTCATTGAAGTCACGATAGACATGTCCTTCATTGTCACCGAACTTTCTCCACATCGCTGCTGTTTCCTTATCGCCTAAGGCCTCGATCTGATCAGCCTTTTCGTAGAATTCTTCAGCAGTTTCTTCCATGTTCAGGTAGAAGTTACCCAGAACCATGTCTTGTGATGGAGTAACGATCGGTTTACCGTCTTTCGGACCTAAGATGTTGTTTGATGCCAGCATCAGTATTTCCGCTTCGGCGCGTGCTTCTTCGGATAATGGAAGGTGTACGGCCATCTGGTCACCATCGAAGTCGGCGTTGAACGCTGTACATACGAGTGGATGTAATCTGATTGCACGACCTTCAACGAGTTTCGGCTTGAACGCCTGAATACCTAAACGGTGAAGTGTCGGGGCACGGTTTAAGAAGACAGGATGATTATCCATGATCTCCTCGAGAACATCCCAGATCTGCGGATCCATTCTCTCGATCATCTTCTCGGCAAACTTGCTTGATTGCGCGATCTTCTGATTAACGAGTTCATTGATCACAAATGGTTTATACAGCTGGATAGCCATTTCTCTTGGAATACCACACTGGTACATCTTGAGATCCGGTCCAACTGCGATAACAGAACGGCCTGAGAAGTCAACACGCTTACCAAGCAGATTCTGTCTGAAACGTCCCTGCTTACCCTTTAAAGAGTGAGACAGTGACTTAAGCGGCCTGTTGGCTGAACCCTTGACCGGATTGCCACGACGTCCGTTATCGATCAAAGCGTCAACAGCTTCCTGTAACATACGCTTTTCGTTCTGGACGATGATACTAGGAGTACCGATCTCGAGCAGTTTCTTAAGACGGTTATTACGGGTAATGACACGTCTGTAAAGATCATTAAGATCTGAAGTCGCAAAACGGCCACCATCAAGCTGCAGCATCGGACGAAGATCTGGCGGGATGACCGGAAGCATCGTCAGTACCATCCATTCCGGCTTGTTGTCGGAATTGACGAAGGCATTGATCGTTTCAAGTCTCTTGATGAGCTTCTTGCTCTTATCCGAAAGCAAAGCATGATTCTCTTTATCAGATTTCTTTTCCTTGTCTTTCTGGATCTTGTCAAGTTCCTTGAGGATGGCTTCCTTTTCCTTTACGACATCGACCTGTTCAAGCAGAGTCTTGATTGCTTCTGCGCCGGTCTGCGCCTTGAAAGCATCTCGGCCATACAGAGCTTCGTAGTTTCTTACTTCGAGCTCTGATAAAGGCTGCTTGTATTCAAGATCTGTATCACCCGGATCAGTAACGATCCAGGTAACGAAGTATACAACTTCTTCCAAGATCTTAGGTGAGACATTGAGCACAAGACCCATTCTGGAAGGGATACCCTTGAGATACCAGATATGAGCTACCGGTGCCGCCAAAGCGATGTGACCCATACGCTCTCTACGAACTGATGATTTGGTGATCTCGACACCACAGCGGTCACAGACAACGCCCTTATAGCGCACTTTCTTGTACTTGCCACAGTAACATTCCCAGTCTTTGGTCGGACCGAATATTCTTTCACAGAATAATCCGTCTCTTTCCGGTTTCTGAGAACGGTAGTTGATAGTTTCCGGCTTGGTCACTTCACCATGTGACCATTCCAGGATGCGGTCAGGAGAGGCTAAACCGACTTTGATTGCGTCAAACTTATTTTTTGCCATGTCTATACCTCCTCATCTCCGAAGCCCATGATAGCTTCCGGTGCATCGTCATCATTGAGTGTATCTCTGATACTTAATCCCTCTGAATCCTCGACGACCTGAGCTTCCTTGTCGCGGGCTACTTCTCTATCATCTTCATCAATACGGGAAACGCTGACCTCATTACCGTCTTCATCCAGCATTCTGACATCGAGTGCCAGAGCCTGAAGTTCGTTCTTCAGGACGTTGAAGGATTCCGGAATACCAGGTTCAGGAATACGTTTACCCTTGATGATCGCATCATAGGTCTTGGTACGGCCGTTGATATCATCGGATTTGACCGTCAGGATCTCTTCCAGTGTATGAGCGGCACCGTAGGCTTCTAGAGCCCAGACTTCCATTTCACCGAAACGCTGACCACCATTCTGAGCTTTACCACCCAGAGGCTGTTGCGTAACTAGTGAATAAGGACCGGTTGCACGGGCATGCAGCTTATCGTCGACCATGTGCGCCAGCTTGATCATGTACATGACACCGACGGAAATACGCTCATCATATGGTTCACCGGTCTTGCCATCTCTTAAGACGACCTTGCCGTCCATCGAAGTCTGTGCTTCCTTCATGATGTCAGTGAGTTCTTCATTGGTGATACCGTCAAATACCGGAGTCGCAAACATGACCGGCTTGCCTGTCTTTTCACTTAAAGCCTTGGCAGCCATACCTAGGTGGATCTCCAATACCTGACCGATATTCATACGTGAAGGAACACCAAACGGGTTCAGCATGATATCGACCGGTGTGCCATCCGGCATGAAAGGCATATCCTCGATCGGTAAGATCTTGGAGATAACGCCCTTGTTACCGTGACGTCCGGCCATCTTGTCACCTTCAGAAATCTTACGTTTCTGAACGACATAGACCTTGATAACTTCAGTGACACCCGGACCCAGTTCATAACCGTCAGATCTCTTGAAGACTCTGATCGACTGAACGATACCGGCACCACCGTGAGGAACTCTCAGAGAATTGTCTCTGACCTCATGTGATTTTTCACCGAAGATAGCTAATAATAATTTTTCTTCCGGCGAAGCATCCGACTGTCCCTTAGGAGTGACCTTACCGACTAAGATATCACCCTCTTTGACTTCGGCACCGACCATGACGATACCTCTGGCATCCAGGTTGCGGCAAGCGCCTTCCTGAACGTTCGGGATATCTCTGGTGATCTCTTCTTCACCGAGTTTTGTCTTACGCTTTTCAATTGAATATTCATCAATATGAATGGACGTGTAGACATCATCTTTGACCATTCTCTCGGACATGATGATAGCATCCTCATAGTTATAGCCATGCCATGTCATGAAAGCGATCGTAACATTCTGACCTAAAGCCAGTTCGCCGTCATCCATACTCGGGCCATCAGCGATGATATCGCCGGCTTTGACTTCATCACCATCCTGAACGATCGGACGATGGTTGATGCAGGTACCCGCGTTGGAACGCGCGAATTTTTCCAGCTTGTATTCGTGTTCTTCACCGTTTTTGGAGGTGATGATGATCTTATTCGCATCGACATAGGTTACAACACCATCATCATGCGAGATCAGACCGGTTCCGGAGTCACGAGCGATCTTTGGTTCGATACCGGTACCGACATATGGAGCATGCGGTCTTAAAAGCGGAACCGCCTGTCTTTGCATGTTGGCACCCATCAGAGCACGGGATGCGTCATCGTTCTCGAGGAACGGAATACAAGCAGCCGCAACAGAGACGATCTGTTTCGGCGAAACGTCGGCCAGCTCAACATCAGCCTTGTCGGCAAGGATGGTTTCACCGGCTTTACGGGCAACGACCTGATCATTGACGAGTTTACCGTTTATGACCTCGTTGGCTTGCGCGATGATGAAATCGGCTTCATCATCAGCTGACAGATAGATATAATCCTCAGCGACATTGCCCTTCTTATCGACCTTACGGTAAGGAGTCTGGATAAAGCCAAACTCATTGATCTTGGCGTAAGTCGTCAGGTAGGAGATAAGACCGATGTTCTGACCTTCCGGGGTCTCGATCGGGCAGATCCTGCCGTAGTGTGAGTTGTGAACGTCACGGACTTCAAAGCCAGCTCTTTCTCTGGTCAGACCACCCGGACCAAGGGCCGAAATACGGCGCTTGTTGGTGAGCTCAGCCAGAGGGTTCTGCTGATCCATGAATTGTGACAATTGCGAAGAGGAGAAGAATTCTCTCATCGCGCCGGATAACGGACGATTGTTGGTCAAAGTCTTAGGCGTAGCTGTTTCGATCTCCGTGATCGACATCTTTTCCTTGACGGCTTTTTCCATACGGGAGAGACCGATACGGAACTGATTCTGAATCAGTTCACCAACGGTTCTGATCCTACGGTTACCCAGCATATCGATATCATCAGTCGTTCCTACACCATCCAACAATGTGAACATGTAGTTGTAGAACGCCAGCATATCGGACATTGTGATACATTTCTTGCGGTTGAGCGGATCGATACCGATCAGTCTGATCTTGCGCTCAGGATCATCCGGATGGACGATATTGACGACCTGACAAGCCGTACCGACGAGCCAAGCCGAGATCTTTTCACCCTTATCAACACGGGCCTTGATCTCTTCTTCCTTATCGCTCATCAGCATGTAGCTGTCATGATCAGGCAGATAGTACGGCATAGCCTGTTCGCCATCGACTTCAACATCATCACCGTTCTTGTCAGTGATCCTGCCTAAGACAAACAGCTTCTGACCATAGTCCATAACGGCACGGTAATTCTCCGAAGTAAGTTTTACTTCTTTGCCAATGATTCCGCTGTAAACTCTGACTGTTGAAACTTCCTTGGCGATCTTCTTGATATCGGCAGGATTCAGAACTGTACCCATATAGTAGGTCTTATCTGACAGATCGATATCATTAGCCAATACACGACCGACTAAAGCGAGCTTGTCGTTTGTCGCAACTTCAACAGAGAGTGGATGAGAAAATTTATGTCTGAACGGGAATGCTTCAACATGAGAAGCTCTGATGAGTTCATTTCTTAAAACATTTCTTTCCGCCTTTTCGATCCTGGTACCGGCTCTGAAAAGGATGGAACCGTCAGCCTTATACAGATCTTCAACCAGAACATGATGTTCGATACGATCGATCACATTCAGTTTCTTGCCAAGTTTATATCTGCCGGCAGCCGTCAGATCATATTTCTTCTGATCAAAGAACTTCGCATTCATCAGGCTTATCGCGCCTTCAACAGTCGGAACTTCATCCTGTTTCTGGTTCTTGTGAATTTCGAGCAGTGCCGCATCCGTCGTCTTTGTCTTATCAGCCTGAAGCGTATTGACGATTTCTTCGTAAGCACCCAAGAAGGAAGTATAGATAGCCTCATAGATGTTTAAGAATTCACGATCATCATTCTGATTGATCAGATCCTCATAGACATCCAGATCCATCGCTCTTAAGAAAGTCTTGACCTTTTCGACATCAAAACCATCTTCTCCACCTTCCAAGTTGAGCGAGAAACCGATACATTTTAATAAGATTGTTGATAAGATCTTACGCTTTCTGTCGACAGACATATTCATGATCCTGCCTAAAGCGTTCTTCTTATCATCGGTCAGAAACTCCAGCCATGTACCTCTTGAAGGGATCAGCTCGCCAGAGAAAGCTTCCTTGCCCGTCTTATCATCATTCTCGGTGTCAAAATAAGCACCAGGAGATCTGACGATCTGGGAAACGATAACTCTCTCGGCACCGTTGATAATGAAAGTACCGGTTGGGGTCATCATCGGGAAGTCACCTAAGAATACTTCCTCGTTACGGACGATCGGTTCACCGTTATCATCAACGATGGTAAGGCGCATGTTGGCCTTTAATGGCGCACGATAATCTTCCTCACGATATTTTGTCTCGGCGACGGAATATTTCGGTTCACCGAATTCAAAATTAAGTAACTCTAAAGTGATGTTTCCACCATAGTTCGTGATCGGGTAGATGTCATCAAACACTTCCTTGATACCTTCAGTAATAAACCACTTGAAAGAATCAGTTTGTACCTCTACTAAGTTAGGCAGCTCAAGGTTGCCTGAAACCTTTGAATAGTCACGGCGAGTAGAATGCTTGCCCGATTGAACAATTTTGTAAGTTTGTTTCATTAGCGCCGTCCTTTCAAATAATTATGTACAGTTTAATCGTAACAGTCGTAGACGAGATAACCTTTATCTCTTTCGATCATTACGACCTCACTGAATAGTGTTTCCAGTTTTTCTTTGGATGATGCTGCCCCCTGAGCTTTTCTGATCACGATATATAAGTGACCATGCTCATTGAGTATTGCCCTGGACTTTTCGTACAGTTCATAGATCACAACCTTACCAGCCCGAATGGGCGGATTAAGCACGATCGTATCGAAACTACGATGAAGCTTCAGGATATCATCACAGAGATTAACTTTAATATCTACCCCGTTAGAAACACAGTTATGGATCGCGAGTTCGATCGCTCTTGAATTGACCTCAGCCATTTCGACGTCCATTTCAGGATGGAAACGTTTGAGGATAATACCGATCGGACCATAGCCCGACCCCAGATCAAGCAGTGATTCACCCAGATCCTTTTTATAGATGCTTCTTAACAGGATGTAGCTTCCGAAATCGACGTTGTTCTTGGAGAAGACGCCGTTATCGGTAGTGAAACGGAAAACCTCATTATCGAAATAATAAGTGAATTCTTTCTTATCAGAACGCAGATCCTTATTATCCGTATAATAATGGTTCATTGACTAATTATTTGACTTCGACGGTAGCTCCTGCATCCATTAACTGTTTCTTGATATCTTCAGCTTCTTCCGGAGAGATGTTTTCCTTGATTGGGCTTGGGCACTTGTCAACTAAACCCTTAGCTTCAACTAAGCCTAAACCGGTAATAGCCTTAACGACCTTGATAACAGCAGTCTTGGCTTCACCAAAGTTAGTTAAGATAACAGATACGGAAGTCGGACCCTGTGGAGCTTCATCAGCAGGTGCAGCAGCAACAGCAACCGGAGCAGCAGCAGTAACGCCGAATTTCTCTTCGATAGCTTTTACTAAATCATTGAGTTCTAAGATGCTGGCTTCTTCAAGATATGCCAGAATATCATCATGTGATAATTTTGCCATAATAAATTTTTTCTCCTTTTCTTAAATAAATTAGTAATTATGCAGCAGCTTCTGTTGTGGCTTCAACAGGTGCGGCTGTTTCAGCTTCCGCCGGCTCTTCAGCCTTGGCTTCCGCTGCAGGTGCTCCAGCCTCCTTAGCCTCGGCAACAGCTTTGACAACTCTTGCGAATGAGCTTACAGGTGACTGCAGACAGCTCAGTAACATCGACAGCATACCGTCACGGTTAGGCAGTGCTGATAATTCTTTGATAGTAGCTTCATCAACGACCTTGCCCTCAACGATACCTTTCTTCAGTACCAGAGCTTTGTGTTTCTTCGCGAACTTAGCTAAGACTCTTGCCGGAGCCGTTGCATCCTTTGAGAAAGCGAATGCGTTCGGACCTGTAAGGGCGTCTTTCAGATCTTCAAAACCTGCTTCATCACATGCTCTCTCGACCATGGTATTCTTGTAGACCTTGAAGTCAACGTCTTCAGCACGAAGGTTACGTCTTAATTCAGTAACTTCGGCGACGCTAAGACCGCGGTACTCGCAAACAACAGTTGCCTGTGAATCTTTGATCTTGTCAGAGATCTCGGTAACTAATGCCTGCTTGTTACTTAATACAGCTTGATTCATATTTCCTCTTTCTAGCACCCATATACTCACAAAAATAAAACCTGTGCCCATAGACACAGGTTAAAAATCATCTAAAGATTAACCTCGGTAACATTATTAAGCTAGTGCCGTTACTGTCTATGGTATATCGATGCCCTAATATTTTACATCAACCACCTGATAGTTTTCAAGCAGAATTTGCCATAAATAACCTGTTTTAAGCTACTTTTTCGAATAAACCGAGATATTCACAGGCCTTATAGACCCCATCCCTATCCACATCATCAGTAATATAGTCCGCTTTGGCCTTTAGATCATCCGTCGCATTGCCCATAGCGACCTTATACCAGTCATCCGTAAACATCGAAAGATCGTTGTTGTTATCGCCGAAAACGATGACATCTTCGTATGGTGCGTCAAAATGATCCATGACCTTTCTGATCCCATAAGCCTTATCCGCCGGCTCCACAAAGAAGTATTCCTTATGAAAACGGCACCAGGGCAGATCTTTTAAAGTTTCTAACTGCTTTTCTTCACCATCCTGGCACACAATATAAGCCTTATAGATCTTGTCATAGTCATTTGGATTGAGGCCTTCTACGATCTTCGTAGTCATATAGGTATCATGAGCCTCGGCCATGAAACTTTCATCTCTTACAAAACGCACTGTATCATTGTTTACACTGATACCCCAGGGAAAACCCTTTTCATCACATTCTCTGATCAAAGCACAGACTTTGTCTTTATCCAAAGGCGTTATCCCAAGTAATTCATTGTTCAATGTCAATCCATAACCACCGTCATGGACCATATTTTCAAAGCCCAGAGCCTTCATGAAATCAACGGCCATCGCATAAGATCTTCCCGTCGCTAAAGCCATGAAATGTCCGGCGTCTTTTAATCTTCTTATTGTTTCATGAACTGAATCAGGAATATAGGAGGCACTATAGCCTCCGGCCACCAGAGTTCCATCTATATCAAAAAAGAGATATTTCTTTTTCATAAGAGTTCTCCGACATCGCTTAAATGATCAAGATCGATATGGTCATTCTTCAAAGGAGATAAAGTGATATAACCTTCTTTCAAAGCGGTGTAGTCGACATCCATATCACCAACAGGATCATAGGTTAAGGAACTGTGGGAGATCGTGATATAGTTTCGGCCGTTTTCATTTACTACCGCGTAATGATCGTTATAAGTGATCTTACCGGATCTGCGGCAGACTCTGATCCCTTTGATCTTTTCTTCCGGAAGATTAGGCACATTCACATTGAGGAAGTAGTCTTTTTTATTTTCACTTTCAAAATACTTCAAAGCGATCTTTACTCCATATCTGGAACAGACTTCATAATCCATTTCTTTAGCGTAATCAAGGGAAAGAGCGAGTGAAGGCACGCCATCTATAAAAGCCTGCCGGGCGGCGCCGATCGTGCCGGAATAGATGATGTCCGTTGAGACATTGGCACCGTTGTTGATGCCGGAGACGACCAGATCGATCTTGTCCTTGAGCAGTACCTCTATGCCAAACAGCACACAATCTGCCGGTGTCCCCCATAAGGCAAAAGCCTTTTTCGCATAGGGAACTTCCCTTTCCTCAAAACGGATCTTGCCTCGAATACTGAGATGATGAGAATTAGAAGAACACTCATCATGCGGAGCTACGACATAGACATCAGCCACCTTGGCAAATTCTTTGACCAGCGTCCTTAAGCCATCATGGTTGATACCATCATCATTAGTTATCAGTACGTTCATTATTCACCTCATCTAAGATATCAAACAGCTGCCTGAGATCGCTGATCACATATCCTTTATAATAATCAGCCTGTTTCTCAGGATCAGTCTTCATCCAGGCACAAGGCATGCCCGCATTATAAGCACCGAGGATATCTGAAGAAAAGACATCACCGACCATCAGACATTCATCAGTCTTTACACCGAGCTTATCAGCTACATATTCAAAGATCCTTTTATCCGGTTTATGGAACCCGATATCCCCCGAGACCACGATCACATCAAAGTATTTTTCGATATCGACTTTTTTGATCTTACTGTGTTGAGAAAAGGAATCACCGTTGGACATGATCGCCAGTTTGTATTTGCCCTGAAGTGTTTCTAAGACCTCTCGAGTCTCTTTCTTAAGCTCAGTGAACTCAAACATGTGTTGCGTATAATAAGGCACAAAAACATCCAGGAAGTCATCAGGAAGGTTCTTACCGTATTTCTGCATAAAAGGATACATCCTGATCTTTACTGAGATCGAGCCGTTGCAGTCATACAGCATCATGTCCTGTAATAGAGCTTCATATTCGATATCGGAAAACTCCGGATAATACTTCCGGAAATAATCATTGAAGACCTCATAGGCATTCTTCTGACGGTTGGATAAAGTTCCGTCAAAATCAAATATCAGTGCCTTGATCATTTACTGCCGCCTTTTCAATAATCTTCTTGCACTTGCGCTCAAATTCCGGTCTTTCCATCATGACCACCGCTCCGCAGCCTTCACATTTGATCTTGATGTCAACACCCATCCTGACGATCTTCCAGTAATGGGATTTGCGGCATGGGTGATCCTTCTTCATCTGTACGATGTCATACAATCCGTAATTTTCTACCATAGTTCCTCACTGTCCAGTATTATCGTTACCGGACCATCATTCAATAAAGATATCTTCATATCCGCCCCAAAGATACCTTCTTCAACTTCTAAACCGAGTTTTCTTAACTGTTCATCAAAAAACAGATAAAGTCTCTCTGCTTCAGCTGCCGGCTTGGCATTGGTGAAACTCGGGCGGTTACCTTTGGCACAATCCGCATAAAGAGTAAACTGTGAGATGGACAAGATCTTGCCACCGACATCGAAGATACTCAGATTCATTTTGCCCTGTTCATCTTCAAAAACTCGCAGTTTGGAAAGCTTTTCCGCCATCTTTACAGCGATCTTTTCATCATCATTTAAACCAAAACCGACAAGGATCATATAACCCTTGTCGATCTTGCCGGTAATATTGCCGTCGACCTTACAGTCGGCGCATGTAACTCTTTGTACTATTACTCTCATTATTTGGTATTCTTGATCTTGACCCACATCTCGGAGATGACCTTAAGCAGATCCTCGTTGTTGTGGAAGACTTCATCGTTTTCGTTCATCTCACGCGGGATATAGGCATCATTGCCTTCAAAGTCGCCGCCTTCCATCGTGATATCTTGCAAGACTTCCGCATTGGAAGAAGTGTAGCCGACAAAGACCGCGTTTTCAAAGGCCGCATCATAATCGATGATGTAGTTGATGAAATTGTAGGCATTCTCGACATTCTTCGCATCCTTGTGGATGACCATCGCATCAACGAAATAGTTGGTTCCTTCTTCCGGCGCATAGAAAGCCATATCCTCATTTTCGGAAAGGATCAAAGCCGCATCACCGGAATAGACAAAGCCCATCGCCTTTTCACCATAAGAGAGACCATCGATGATCTCATCGGTAACGAAAGCCGGAGACATCGTCTTGGAGATCTGAGCCAGCCACTCATAAGCCGCATTGAGTTCATCCGGATCATCAGTATTCATCGAATAACCTAAAGCCTTTTCGGCCATCATGAACGCATCTCTGATCGAGTCGTACATGTAGATCATGCCGGCATACTTGGTATTTCTCATGACTTCCCAACCCTGCGATTCCACATCTTCCTCATCGATCTGAGTCGTATCATAGCAGATACCCGCATTGCCCCAGAAATAAGGAACAGAATAATCATTTTCCGGATCAAAGTCCAGACCCAATACCTGTTCATCCAGAACGCTCATGTTCGGGATCTTGGACTTATCGAGCTTCTGAACCATCTTTTCACTGATCAGTCTTTCGATCATGTAATCGGAAGGGATCAGGATATCATAGACGGTTCCGCCAAGCAGCTTGGTATACATCGACTCGTTGGAATCAAAAGTCGTAACATAGACCTTGACGTGATATTCATATTCAAACTGTTCGACGACTTCATCACTCAGATATTCACCCGGCAAGAAGATGTATAAATCACCGTTTTCATAATTGCCGGATAAACAGCCGGTCAGAGAAACAAGGAGTAAAACAGAGAGTAAAACACTAAATAGCTTCTTCACGGTTCTTTCTCCTTTCTCTTAACAGCGGGATCACATTGGAAAGCACCATGATGATCGTGATCGCAATAACGATCAGCGTCGACAAGGCATTGACACTTGGATTGATACGCTTGGTCGTCGCATAGACATAAGTAGAGATATTGTTTACACCCGGACCCGTCGTGAAATAGGAAATGACAAAATCATCGAAGGACATCGTAAAGGCGACTAAAGCACCGGAGATGATACCTTCCTTGATCTGCGGGATGATGACCTTGTACAGAGCCTGGAACGGCGTACAGCCTAGGTCCAGGGCCGCTTCGGCCAGGTTATCATCGAGTTGCCTCAGTTTCGGCATGATCGACAGTATCACATACGGAATGCAGAAGATGATATGGGCCAACAGCAGAGTACCAAAGCCATTAGGTACTTTCATCGTCGAGAACAGCAGCATCAATCCGATCGCCGTAACGATATCAGGGTTCAGCATCGGCAGATTGTTTACCTGCGTGACCAGCTGTCTGACCAGTCTAGAAGACTTGCTTAAACCAATCGAAACGATCGTGCCGGCAACCGTAGATACGGCTGTGGCGATGACCGCAATGATCGTTGAATAGTAGATCGATTCCATCATGGATCTCGTCTTGAACATCTTCTCATACCAGCGCAAAGAGAAGCCGGTGAAGTTGCTCAAGGAACGCGATGAGTTGAAGGAAAAGAACACGACATAGATGATCGGCAGATAGAAGAAAGCCATGATCAGAATCAGATAGATCTTCTGGAAAGAATTATTCTTTTTCATCATACAGCCTCCTTATCATAATCGAACTTTCTCGTGAAATACATGGAGATCAGAATGACTAAAGCCATGATCAGCGAGATCGCGGAACCGAAGTTCCAGTCACCGGTCGTGACGAAGTAGTTCTCGATCAGATTACCGACTAAGACATAGGAACCGCCGCCCAAGAGTTTCGGAATAAAGAAACTTGAAACCGCCGGTAAGAATACCAGTGTGATACCGGAGATGATACCCGGTACACTTAATGGCAAAGTGACCTTGAGAAAAGCCGTCTTGTCATCGCAACCTAAATCATGAGCGGCAGCGACTAAAGATGGATCCATCTTGGATAAAGATGTATAGATCTGAAGGATCATATAAGGCAAGAAGTTATAGACCATGCCTATATAGACCTTCACTTCCGGAGAGAAAGGTGCCTTAAGTAAGATTCCTCTCCAGGCATAGGTTCTGACTAACATATTGATCAGTTGCGGCAAAGTTACCATCAGTACCATTACCGCCTGGTTGTCCGGTTTCATCTGGGCGATGAAATAAGCAGCCGGATAACCGATCAAGATACAGATTATCGTTGTAATAAGGGCGAGTTTCAAACTGCGGCCCAATACTTCCAGAAAGATCGGGTCGGAAAAGAAACGCGCAAAATTCTGGAAGGTAAATACTACAGGGATTACATCGTTACCCTGATCCGTAAAGGCATAGAATACGATTATCAGCATCGGCAGGACAATCAGTAAAGCTGCCCAGACCAGGTAAGGATATACCAGTCTTCTAAAGCTCTTCATTATCCGATACTCTTTTCCATTACATGAATATCTTCAGGGGCGAAATCAAGGGAAACGATATCGCCTTCTTCCTGATAATCAGTGGTATGAATTATATAGGTACGACCTTCGGTAACAAACGTCACATCATAAACGCCTTCCGTGATCTCCATCGGATCAAAATCGAAACGGGTATCATCGATCTCAACTTCATTCTCGGTTTCAAGATCCCACGCATAGGCGTCAGCCCAGTTCTTCAAATCAACGGAAATAGCCATGGACTCTTCGATCTCATCGATCGTCTTGTAGACATCGAAAGCCTGGATACCGATACGCTCTTCCTTGTCTTCAACGACTTTCGGCAGTACGACATCGACATCAACGTTGACACTGGTTCCGGCCTCGGTCTTAAAAGTGATCGTATATTTGCCGGCTTCCGGTTTGATGGAATGTTCGACATGAGCGATGGAAATTTCTTCCTCGGTGTCAGCCTTCCAGGCCTGCGCGTTGGCACGTAAGATCAGATCCTGATCAGTGATCGTATCGACGTCTTCGATATCCATCGTGAAACTTGAAGCCGACATCTTTTCATTGGCTGCTTCATTGAAGATATCCTGGTTGCCCAGAACATGCAGCTTGATCGTCTTGGCGGCACCACGTTTGGTTTCGACAACGACTTCGTAATGAACACCTTTGAATAAAACAGAAATGACCTGACCGTTCATCTTGCCACGGCCCTTCTTCTTGATATCGATATCTTCCGGACGGATGACGACATCGACCGGTTCATTAGGTCTGAAGCCCTGATCGACACATTCGAAATCCTTGTCGTCAAAATTGACCAGGAAGTCTTTCTTCATGATGCCATCAACGATATTTGACTGACCGATAAAGTTCGCTACATAGCGGTTTACCGGTTCATTATATATTTCAGTTGGGGTACCGATCTGCTGGATACCACCGTCTTTCATGACCACGATCTTATCTGACATCGTCAGTGCTTCTTCCTGATCATGGGTAACAAAAATAAAGGTGATACCGACTTCTTCCTGAATGCGTTTGAGTTCCTGCTGCATTTCCTTACGCAGTTTCGCATCAAGAGCACTTAAAGGTTCATCCAGTAACAGCACATCCGGTTCATTGACCAGAGCTCTTGCGATCGCGACACGCTGCTGCTGACCACCGGATAACTGAGTCACATCTCTTTTCTGAAAACCGTCGAGACCGACCAGTTCAAGCATCCTGTTGACCTTCGGTTCGATAAGGTCATTGGACATCTTCTTGATCCGAAGTCCAAACGCCACATTTTCATAAACATTCAGATGCGGGAATAGTGCATACTTCTGAAATACCGTATTGATCGGTCGCTTATAAGCCGGCACATTCGAGATCTCTTCGCCATTGAAAATGATCGAGCCCTCATCCTGCTCCAAGAATCCCCCCAGGATCCTTAAAAGTGTCGTTTTACCGCAACCTGACGGTCCTAAAAGTGTCACAAACTCATTTTCAAAAATATCAAGATTGATTCCCTTTAGAACCATCTGACCATCGAAATTCTTGACAATATTCCTGAATTCAATCAGTTTTTCCATAGTCAACGTTCCCCCTTTAAATAAAATAATTATACGTTATTTCTAATATTAATCCACAAAAAGGATGAAACAGAAAGAAAAAAAGGAAAATCATCCGCAAACGATCTTCCCTGAACTGTTTTTTTACGATAAATCAGAAACGTTTACCACACTTTGGACAGAATTCGAAGTCTTCAACCGTTCCATAACCGCAAGTGGCGCACTTCTTGTAAACCCGGTTACTGACATTTACGGGTCTAAGATCTTCACTTGTTATCTCGACTCTTTCATGATCCTTTATGGCTATGCCCTTTTCTTCAGATAGTTCATACAGACTGTGACAGCAGCTTGTTTCAACAAAATAGTGTCTGTCCCATTTGAACAAAGGAATGAAGAAAAAAGTAAACACCATATAAGTCATGAAAACTCTGTAGCGGCCATAACTGCCGCAGTTGTCACAGACCATCATCTGATCGTGTTCGAGTTCTTCACTTTCCTGATTTATTCCGATTAGAAAAAACATAATAACCTCAAAAAAGGAGGATTTCTCCTCCTGATCCTTAAACTTTTAAAGCGTCGTCGATGAAGCGGCAGATTCCCGTCGGATCCTGATAACCGCCGGTCTTGGCGATGACTTCACCATCCTTGAACAGATAGACTGTCGGGATAGACATGATCCCGAAGCGTTCCGCCAGATCCATATTCTCATCGACATTGACCTTGACGAATTTGATATCCGGATATTGTAATGATACATCTTCCAACACCGGTGCCAGCATCTTGCATGGTCCGCACCAGTCGGCGAAGAAATCCACTAAAGTGACCCCGTCTTTGATTGTATCTTCAAATTCAGCTGATTTGATAACTTTCATAATTAATTACCTCCGGTCTTATTATCTTATGAGCTATCCTTTTTTAAAAGGAATATGCTCTAGAGTAAAGAAGCGGCAGCTTCATCAACGATGATCGTTACATTCGGATGTTTCTGTAAGATTGAAGCCGGACAAGCTTCATCTACCGGACCATCGATCATATCCTTGACCGCCTTGGCCTTATTGGCACCGGTAGCGATAAGAAGGATATTCTTGGCTTTCATGATCGTGCCGATACCCTGAGTAACAGCTTGGGTCGGGACCTTGCTGATATCATTGTCGAAGAAACGGCAGTTGTCTTTGATCGTTGATTCCGCCAGATCGGTAACATGAGTCGGTGAATCAAATGGTGTACCCGGTTCATTGAAAGCAATATGGCCATCAGAACCGATACCAAGTAACTGGATATCCACCGGATCATTATCGATCATCTCATCATAATGCTTAGCCTGGCCTTCCAGATCTTCACCTAAGCCGGATGGAACGTGGGCGTTTTCTTCCATGATATCGATGTGATCAAACAGATTGCGATGCATGAAAGCATAGTAGCTCTCCGGATGGCTGATAGGTAATCCTACATATTCATCCAGATTGAATGATTTGATATCCTTATAGCTTGTACCGTTTTCCTTATGATCCTTGACCATTCGCTGATACAGTCCTAAAGGTGTTGAGCCGGTAGCCAGACCTAAGACCTTGCCAGGTTTAATGAATTCTTTCATTACTTCAAACGCCTTGTCTGAAGCTTCTTCATAATCTTTTACTTTAACTACATTAAACATTATATTTACCTCTCACTATTATCTATTATAGCTTATTAAACAAGCTCAAACCCATAGCCTATCTCATATATCTCCTGAGGACGCAGACAGATGTTTTCCTTCATCTTTTCAAAAGGCAGAGACTCATCCATGGCATTGATATTATTGACCCAAGGCTCAAGACAGACAAACGGGGCGTGAGGAGTCCACAGCGCAAAGATCTTATACTTTTCATCCGTATACATGACGACCTTGTTCCCCCCATCACTCAATGTAAACACTCTGCTTTTCGGATCATTGATGATAAAAGTCGGATACTGTTCAAACAGTTCATAAGACAGATCAAGACGTTTTCCAACACCTTCTTCTTCCTTTTCAAATTCGATGAAATAATCAGAGAACTGTTTATCCTCAACCATAGGACAATTGAAAGCGGGATGCTGACCGAAACCGAAATACAGATCATCCTCATCGGTATTCTTAACCGTGTAATCGATACTGATCCTGCTGCCGGTCAAAGTATATCTGACCTGCAGTTCAAAGTGATAAGGAAATTCCTTCAGGGTCTCTTCGTTATCTCTTAAAGAGAAGATCAGATAATCATCACCCTGTTCCTCAAATTTGAATTCACTCTTACGGCAGAAACCGTGATTGTTTACCTTATAGTCCTTGCCCTTGAAGTTGATGATCTTATTCGCGGGTGAACTGACATGCGGGAACAGTAAAGGATTTCTCCCTGACCAGTATTTGGGATCACCATTCCACATGTATTCGATATCTTTATCCTTGCGTTTAAAACTTGTGATCTCGGCTTTATTCGTATCGATCTGAATGATCGCCTGATCATTTTCCAATGTATAGATCATAAAGACAAAAAAATAGTGAATTACTTCACTATTTCTCCTAAAGCACTGCCTTTAATACCTGCAGCATTGCCTTCATCAGTATCGATATGCATAGCCAGCGCAAAATCATCTCTTACTCTGACAACGGTATCACCAAATACCAGTGATCTGCCTTCGGTCTCAACTTTGACATTGACGATCTGGCCGTTTTCAACACCATAATTAGCCGCATCAGCAGGAGTCATATGGATATGTCTCTTGGCAGCGATAACGCCTTTTTCCAATTCGATCTCGCCACAAGGACCAACGAGCTTGATACCGCTTGTTCCTTCGATATCACCTGATTCTCTGATCAGAGCTTCAACACCTAATGTTCTGGCATCAGTCAAAGACAATTCGACCTGAGCTTCCTTTCTTTCCGGACCTAAGATCGAAGCCTTGAGTTCACCTCTTGGACCGACGATCGTCAGCTTCTCTTCACAAGCAAACTGACCCGGCTGTGATAAAGCCTTCTTGGCTGTAAGTTCATGACCTTCGCCGAATAAGATCGCGACCTGATCTTTGGTAACATGAATGTGACGTGCTGAAATTTCAACTATGAATTTTTCCATTTTCTTTCTCCATTCTTCACTATAATTATACTTTAAATTTCTATCTTCTTAAGGCCTGTTTTGCGGCTTTATCCATAGCCCTTTTCTTATCGGATTCTCTCTTGTCATAAAGGCTCTTGCCTTTGGCTAAAGCGATCTCCGCCTTGACTCTGCCTTCCTTGAAATAAAGCTTCAGAGGTATGCAGGTATAACCCTGCATCTTACACTTGGAAAAGAGCTTGGCGATCTCTCTTTTATGAAGCAGGAGTTTTCTGTCTCTGGTCTCTTCGTGATTGTTGTAGGTGGCTTCCTTGTAGATGGCGATATGCATATCCTTGAGAAAGGCCTCCCCACGCACAAAAGACACATAAGCTTCCTTAAGTGAGACTTTGCCTGCTCTGATCGATTTGATCTCGGAGCCAGTCAATACAATACCGGCTTCATATTTATCTTCGATCAGATAGTCATGATAGGCTTTTTTGTTTACCGCAATATCTTTCATGTTTTCTGTTTAAAATAGCGAAATACAATATTTCGCTATTTTTTAATTATTCTGTGACTCTGATAATGATTACCAATACAAAGAAGATGATACCCAGAACCATCGTAGCAATGGAAATGACCTTCTCCGGGCCTCTTTCTTTAACATTCTGGAACAGACCGAGATCGGAATTGCCTGTGAAAGCTGACAGCGCATCGGATTTTCCGCCCTGTAACAGCGAAATAAGGATCAGTAATACAGAAACGATCAATAATAATACTCTCATCTTGCACCTCTTAATAATCAGCCTTAGACAGATCAACGTAGTTGATGTCGGTCGGCGTCTCTCTACCAAACAGGATGATCAATACAGTTGCGACCTGTGTCTGATCATTCATTGAATCGACCTTGCCTTCCATACCGGAGAACGGGCCGGAAAGGATCTTGACGGAATCACCGACAGTGAAGTCGACTTCGACATTCTTGTCAGACTGACCGATCCTTCTCAAGATCTTGTCGATCTCTTCCTGCTTGACCGGGAAAGGTTTGGCACCACCGCCTGATGAACCGATAAATCCGGTAACACCCGGCGTATTACGTACGACATACCAGGCTTCATCTGTCATGATCATCTCAACGAACAGATAGCCCGGGAAGATATTTTTGACAACTTCCTTGGATTTTTCATTCTTGACTTCGATCTGAGTCTCTTCGGCAACGACTACTCTGTAGAGGTTGTCGGCGATACCCATGGTCTCCATACGTTTTTCCAGGTTGTCTTTTACTCTGTTTTCATGTCCGGCATAGGTATTGACCACATACCATTCTTTTTTCGCAGTTTCTGTCATACTAGAGAACTCCCAAAGCATTCAATAATGCGGAAATCACAACCAGACAGATTGCGAAATAGATAACAAAGAATCCCGTAAAGATAATGACCTGAACTGAGTTGACCAGCAGATCTTCCTTCTTCGGCCAGCGGATCTTGGATATTTCCTTCCAGATGGCACTCAAATTGAACCACTTCATAATTTCCTCCTACTTTGTCTCTTTATGCAAGGTATGTTTGTTGCATGTCGGACAATATTTTTTCAATTCAATACGCTTGCTGCTGTTGCGATTTGTCTCTGTGGAATAGTTCCTGGAAAGACAGACGCTGCAAGTCAGAATAACCTTTTTTTTATCTTTCATATTGCCTCCTCAAGGTAAATAAAAAGTTATCCCTTTGATAACCATTTTTAGATTAACCGAAAGTAAAAACAAAGTCAATCGAAAAACAGCAGAAAATGCATAATTTCTATCAAAACCGGATACCTTTTACAGTATCCGGATCACTTATTCCTTATTCTTAAAGAAGGAGCTCAAAGTCGCATAAAGACGATCAGGTTCGATCGGTTTGAACAGATGGGCATTCATACCTGCCTGCAGCGACTGTTTGACGTCTTCATCAAAGACATTGGCCGTCATCGCAATGATCGGAATGGACTTGGCATCATCCCTTTCCAGAGCTCTGATCGTTCTGGTCGCTTCCAAGCCATCCATCAGCGGCATCCTGACATCCATCAGGATCGCATCATAGTAGCCCGGTTTATTATCATTGAACATCTCAACTGCTTCTTCGCCATTATGGGCATGTTCACAGATGATATCTTCAAGATTCAGAAGATCTTCTAAGATCTCGGCATTCTGTTCGACATCTTCCGCCATCAGGATGCGTTTGCCAGAGAGATTGTATTCGCCATCACCTTCCGCTGATTTTTCATCAGCGTTATCACTCCTCTTGAGATTGAACAGGGAACTGATCTGTTTATAAAGACTTTCCGCAAATAACGGTTTAGCCATGATCGTATTGATACCTTCACTTTGGATATCATCTTCAAAACTGTCGTAGCTGTAACCGGTCAGGATGATGATCTTCATATCATCAGAGCCCTTCTTTTTCATCTCTTCGATCATCTGTAAACCATTCATCTCAGGCATCTTGTAGTCACTTATCAGCAGCTGATAAGGACGGCCATCTCCTATTGCCTGTTCGATGATCTCCACTGCCTTGCGAGGATATTCACATACATCGGCTTCGATGCCTAAAGATCTCAAAACGATCTGACCGTGTTCAAGGGCGATCGGATCATCATCAACGATCAGTGTGCGGATATCGGAAGGCAATACCTGGATCTGTCCGGTCTCTATATTGCGGTTGGAACTGGAAAGCGTGACCGTAACAGTAAAGGTCGAACCGACGCCCTTCTCACTTTCCACCTTGATCTCGCCATCCATCATCTCCACATAGTTCTTGGTTATGGCCATGCCTAAACCGCTGCCGCCGTAGCGGTTGGCCGTTGTCGCATCTTCTTGCGAGAAGGCTTCAAAGATCTTCGGAATGTATTCCTTATCCATACCGATTCCGGTATCTGATACAACAAAACGCAGTGTACACTTGTCTTCAAACTGATTGAGCTGTTCAACACTCAAGATGACCTTGCCCGGCGGATTGGTGAACTTCACCGCATTGCCTAAGATATTGATCAGGACCTGTTTCAGTTTCATGTCATCGCCATAGTAGTAATCATTCACCTGGCCTTTGATATGACATTCATAATGAAGCCCCTTGTCCAGACACTGTCCATTGGTCATGATATTGATCTGATCAAGGAATTCCCTGAAAGAGAACTCTTCATTCTTCAGGACCATTCTTCCTGATTCGATCCTCGACATATCCAGGATGTCATTGATCAGTCCCAAAAGATGTTTCGCACTTGAACCGATCTTCTCCAGCTGTTCTCTGGTCTTAGCTGGCAGATCTGGATTTCTGAGTGCTATATTATCTAAACCGATGATCGCATTCATCGGGGTTCTTATCTCATGTGACATATTGGAAAGGAAGGAAGTCTTGGCTTTACTTGATTCCTCCGCCACCATTTTGGCGATCTCGATGCTGCGCTGTCTTTTCTGCATCAGAGCATAGATATCAAACAGGATTGCCAGGGCAAAGAAGATGATGCCCATCTGAACTAAAGAACTCTTGCCGATCGCCGATCTTGCGACCTTGGCGATATCGACTCCGTCTTCACTTAATAAGACCGTCAGATCGGAAGCGGACTTCTGATACATCCACACCGTTGAGGCAAACATGACCAGACCAAGTAAAACGATCCAGGCCAGCGTCGATCGGCCCAGACGATACTCATGGTCATTTTTGAGCAGTTGTCTGAATACGACAAAACCCAAAATACCCCAGATAGCTAAGATCAGATATGATTCTCTTGATAAGGTCGTGATACCCAAGAGGTTTGGAACCAAGAACACGACCATAAACATCATAGAGACGATCAGCCCCAGCACACCGAAGAGCTTATGTAAGCTGTTGTTTTCTTCTTTGGCGATCTTCAAAGCCGAAGCCGAAGTAAAGGCATAGGTGATCGCCGCACCTACTGTGGTGACATCGACGATCCAGCTGATCGCGGTACGGCCTAAAAACGGCAGAAAGATCGAAACGATCAGAATACAGATGATCGCATTGCGCGGAACATTATTCTCATCGATCCTGCCCGCCCACTCCGGCAGCATCTTTTCTCTGCTTAAAACGGCCATCAGTCTGCTTAAAGCGATATAGTTACCGACTAGACCGGTAAGGATGGCACCAAGAGCAGCCAGACCTAAAACGACAATTCCGCTTGAGCCCATGGCTTTTTCAGTCGCAAAGAAAGAAGGATGAGAGGTAAGTCCTGAATAAGCAGAAAGATTATGTATGTATTCGCTCCAGTTGCTTAAACCGTCCGGATAAGCACTGGCGGCGATAAAGGCTAAAGAAACATAGGCGATCGCTGCACAGATGATCGCGGCCACAAAGATCGTTATACTCTTCTTGAGCGAAAAAGCTGCTTCATGGCTTGAATGAGAGATCGATTCAAAACCGACAAAGGCCCATGGCGTCAGGGAAAAGATCGTAAATATTCCATAAGCCGCCGTTTTATCCGGAGCATAATACGGTTTGAAATCAGCGAAACTGTTTACGTTATTTCCAGATACAGAAATAACACAGATGATCACACCAGCAAATAAAACTACAGCCGCAATTATCTGCAGCCATTCAGCACTCTTTCTTTTCAGACATATCAAAGCCGCAAATAAAAGCGCAAAGATCACCAGCATGATCTCGCCCATATAGCAGTGGAAACCGGCGACATAATAATCAAAGCCAAACTGAAAGGTACTTCCGAAAACAGTCCTGCAAATCAGAGGCAGTGCCGTCGCATTGGCCCAGATGATCGCAATATAAGTCAATATCAGAAACCAGGCATTGAGAAAGCCCTGGTCATAGCCGAAACAGCGCACAGTATAGCTGTAGGAACCGCCGCCATCCGGAAATCTGTTCATCAGATAGTGATAGCTGACCCCGATGATAAACATCGCGATCGCCCCGATAAACATCCCGATAGCCGTTCCCAAAGGTCCTGCCAGAGGTAAGAAGGTCGTTCCCGGCATGACAAAACAGCCCCAGCCGACCGCACAGCCAAAAGATAGAGCCCAGGCACCTAAGCCGCTGAGATAAGACCGGTTATTATTTGATTCATTTTTTTGGGGAATCTGACTCATAAAAAATTCCCTTAATTCTGTGAAGCTTCATATTCCTTGATTCCTTCAACGGAACGTTTATATAGGTCTTCGAGTTCATCGATCTTCGCTCTCACTTCATCATCACTCATCTTACGCTCAGAACCTGTTCGGAATTCTTCCGCAATATCGGAAGCTAATCTGGAAAGATTAACTAAGCCCAGGTTGGCGCAAACACCTTTGATCGCATGGGAAGCTTCAAATATAGCCACCGGATCAAGGCTTTCCTTTGCGTTAAGCAGATTGTCAAAGATCTCATTCTGTGAAAGTTTGCGGATATGTTTGTCGATAAGTTTATCCATCCTCAAAACTTTTAAGGCCTGCTCATAATCACCACCAATTACCTTATATAATTCTTCAATCGTCATATCAGTTCCTTTCTATACTGATCTCTTTTTCGATCAGTCTGGCAAAATCTTCAGCCGGTATCGGTCTTGAAAAATAATATCCCTGTACAAGTTTACAACCCGCCTGTTTTAACAGATCAAGCTGTCCCTTGGTTTCAACACCTTCTGCCACCACGGTCAGTTCCAGATATTTGGCGATATCCAAAACCATCTTTACTAAACGCATGTCCGTATCGCTTTCTTCGATGTTGTTGACAAACTTCATATCCATCTTCAGAACATCGATCGGCATCTGTGACAACATATTCAGCGAAGAATAACCGGAACCGAAATCATCCATCTCTATCTCAAAACCACGTTCTCTGAGCTGGTCAACAACTTCCAGTACTCTTCTTGAATCATCGGTATAAGCTGACTCCGTTACTTCCAGTTTTATATTATTGCGATCAAGACCGTTTTCCTTGATCAGTCTCGCCAGTCTATCTACTAAGGAAAGATCATAGACATCGGCTCTTGAAACATTGACCGAGATCGGTAATGTGAAATGGTAATCCTGTTTCCACCTGGCACATTGTTCAGCAGCCTGCTTCCAGACGACATCGTCGACCGTATTGATCAGGCCGTTTCCTTCAAATAACGGAATGAAATCACCGGGGGAGATCATACCCAGTTCCGGATGATCCCAGCGCACCAGCGCTTCGGCTGATACCAGACGAGGAGGATCACACTGTATATCGTATTTAGGTTGATAGAAGACTTTGAACTGTTTTTCTTCTGCCGCCCTGCTTAAATCGTTGAGCAGGCGTCTATCATATAATTCCTTCGCCCACATCGCTTCGTCATAGACCATGAGCGGATTCTGATAGTTGCCTCTGACGCTGTTACAGGCCGTACGGGCTCTGTCAAACATCAGGATCGGCTCGATCCCTTCTCTATAAGGCATGACACCCATGCGGATATGGATGGCCACGTTTTCCGACAAGGAATTGGCCTTATCCTGAATACTCTTTAAAAGATCAGAATAATCATCCTGATGAGCACAATAGATCCCAAAATGATCGGAATTGGTCCTGGTGGCTATACCATTACGGTCCTTCAGATATTCCCTGATGGCCTCGGCGATCTTTTTTAACACTTCATCGCCAAACTCACGGCCGTTTAGCGCATTGATCGAATGGAACTGTTCCACATTCAATACGATCGCATCCATCTTCATCTCCGGATGATAGCGATAGATCCGGCCGGCATATTCATAAAAGAAATTGGAACTGTATAAGCTCGTCAAAGCATCAGTCTCTGCCGCCGAAATAAGCTTTCTTCCTTCGGAAAGCTCAATGATCCTTCTGACTCTGGCAATGATTACTTCGTGGACATCAAAAGGCTTGGTGATGAAATCAGCGGCACCCAGCGAAAGAGCCTTGAGCTCAGCACTTTTTTCGGAAGTAAGAACGATGACCGGGATCGACTTGAGTCTTTCGTCTTCGTTGACTCTTTTAAGAACTTCATAGCCATCCATCACCGGCATCATCAGATCGAGTAATACGATCGAAAGATCCGCAAAATGTTTATTCATCAAAGACAAAGCCTCTTCGCCGTTTTCAGCGCAGATGACTTCGTATGAATCTTCTAATATTACGCCCAGGGCATCGCGGTTGATCTCCTGGTCATCGACGACCAGTACCAGCTGCGGTCTGTCTATCTGTCTGGATCTGATCATGACGCAGCTCCCTTTTTCTTATCATAGATACCGATATATTTGCGTAAAGTCCTGTATAAAGCCTCGGTATCGGTCGGCTTGGCCAGATGCGCATTCATGCCTGCCTCCAGCGATGCATCGATATCTTCCTTGAACGCATTGGCCGTCAAAGCGATGATCGGCAGGTCCTTTACATCTTCTCTTTCCTGTTCCCTGATCTTTCTTGTCGCTTCTAAACCATCCATCACCGGCATGCGCAGATCCATCAGGATGCCGTCATAACTGTATGGCTTGCTGTTGATGATCTTCTGTACAGCTATAAGGCCATTCTCTGCGGTTTCACAGATCACTCCTTCAAGTTCGAGAAGATCTTTAACGATCTCAGCGTTTTCTTCGATATCATCAACGACCAGGATCCTGCGGTCGACTAAAGACACTTCATCATAGTTTTCGTTTTCATCCAGACCATCAGAAAGTCTGAGTGGAATAGATACCGTGAAAATTGAACCGACATTCTTCTTACTTGAAACAGCGATACTGCCATCAAGTTTCTTTACCATCTCATTGACTAAAGCCAGAGAAACGCCACTGCCGCCATAGCGGTTGGTGGAACTTGAATCTTCCTGCATGAATAAAGTAAACAGCTTCGGCAGAAAGTCTTCACTCATTCCGATGCCGGTATCCTTGATTATGAAATCAAAGCTGCAGACACCGTTTTCTGCTGTCGTCTCCCTGACCGTGAAATCGATTTGACCCGGTGCATCGGTATATTTGATCGCATTGTCCAGGATACATAACAGTATCTGTCTTAACATGATCGGATCGGAAACAAAGATCTGATTACATTCCGGTGAAAAATGTGAAACATAACGCAGACCTTTTTCATCACACATCGTATTCACGATGGTCTCGATCTGTTTGAGTGATTCTTCCAAAGAGAAGCTTTCATTCCTGATCGCCAGTTCATTGTTATCGAGCTTATTCATCTCCAGGATGTTGTCGATCAGCCCCAGCATATGACCGGCACTGTAACCGATCTTCTCGAGATGACCTCTCGTGCGATCGGAAATCTCCGGATCACTTAAGGCGATCTTATCGATACCGATGATGACATTCATCGGGGTACGCATTTCATGGCTGACAGAAGCCAGAAGATTTCTCTTAGCCTGATTGGTCTTTTCCGCAGCAATCAGTTGTGCTTCCGTATTCTGGGCTTTCACCAGCTGGGCAGTGACGCTTTTTAAGATCCGCGACATGACGAAGACGAAAACACTGCCGAAGAAAAGAATTCCGCCGATCATCAGATCCGGCTTGCCGAAGATGCCGACAAAAAGATAACCGACCAGAAAGAAGATCAGCAGTACGATCGGTACATAGAGGATATGATTGCTCTTATCCCAGCTCTTCTGATTCTGGACATAACGGGCATAGCTGATAAAACTGTAGATGTTGAACACCATCAGCGCCGCCCCCAGATAGATCATTGCATATATTAATATGTTCATCTTTTTTTTCTATTAATAATATATCATACCTATATTTATAATTACTAAAGCATAAAAAAGGAAAATGACACATCGTGTCACTTTCAGAAAACAAGATAAGAGTGATCCTTCCGTTTGAAGATCGAGAGCTGTTCCGGATCATAGCCGACCTGCAGGTGATGATTATCGATCAGGATCGGTTTTTTAAGAATGGAAGGATGTCTCAGAGTATAGCTGATCAGTTCGCTCAGCCGCATATCATCGACAGACAGATTATCCTCTCGAAGAGGTCTTGAATTCCTCACAATGATATCATCGGTCCCATTGAGTGTTCTTCTGATCAGATAAGCGATCTCCTTATAAGTGAGCCTGCGCGACAGGATATTCTTTTCGATATAAGGCAAACCGTTTTCTTCCAGAAAGCGGCGGGCCTTGTTGCAGTAATGACAATGCGGAGTGGTATAAAGTACGATCACAGTCTGCCCTCCTGAAGATACAGCCCCTTCTTCAGACGTCTTCTTAAGACCTGGATGCGATTGTCGACTCTTTTCGCATTGATGTTCAGAGAATCGGCGATCTCCTGATAAGACATGTCTTTCTTACGCAGCTCAAGGATCTTATAGTCCTCGCTGTTGAGATTGTTCATGAACTCATCCACCTTCTTGCGACATTCCTCTTCGTGATGATAATCAAGCGGATTGTCTTCCACAACCAGTTCCAGTTTGATCTTGCGCACCACGTCCAGAGAATAGGCTTCATTCGCATAACGCCGGGAGTTCTCTTTGATCTGTTTGATGATGGCGCTTTTAATGCACAGATAGGCGTAGGTCGAGAATTTGACATTCTTTTCCTTTTCAAAAGTAAAGACAGAATTGTAGAGTGCGATACATCCTTCCTGGTAGAGATCATGCGGGTCGATGGCATAATCTCCGCTTTCAAGGTTGTAGGAATTGATCAGTTTGTAGATCATCTTGTGATGCTGGTACAGCAGGAAATCAAAAGCTTCCCGATCACCTTTTCTGATCCTTTCCAAAATATGATTGATATTCTTCATACCCAAATTATCGATCAAAAAAAGAGGCTGTGCCTCTCAAAAGTGTCTCAATAATTTACACCCGTTTATCCACAATTGTGGAAAGCTATTTTCTGTTTCTGCTGCTGATCACATTATAGATCAGGATACCGGCCGCCACCGAAGCATTCAAAGAAGTTATGTGTCCATACATCGGCAGTTTCACGATGAAGTCACACTCCTCCTTGACCAGTCTTGACATTCCTTTGCCTTCCGAACCGATGACCAGTACCGTATTCATATCGTAATCAAGTTCATCATACATTTTGTCAGCTGAACCATCCGAACCGACGATCCAGTAATTCTTCTTCTTTAATTCCTTCAAGGTATTCACCAGATTGTTGACTTCAGCGACCTTGACATACTCTAAAGCACCTGAGGCTACCTTCGCCACCGTATCATTGACCTTCACGGAATTATGTGACTTATAGATGACCCCATCCGCGCCGGCACATTCAGCCGTTCTGATGATAGCGCCGAGATTATGGACATCCTCAAGCCCATCAAGCACGATGATCAGACCGTTTCTATCTCTGATCATCTCATCGACATTGCTTAATTTATATTCCTTTACTTCACCCACAAAGCCCTGATGATTACCGGAATTGCACAATCTGTCCAGCATCTTGCGATCACAGATCTGATAAGGAATATTTCTGTTTTTTATCTCTTTATCATTCAAGACATAAGCCTTGATGATCCTTCCTTTTTTTAAAGCCTCAAAGAAGGAATTTCTTCCATAAACATAGTTACTCATTACCGATCCCTCCTTCAAAGACTTTATTAAAGAATTCATCCAGACGTTTTTTATCAGTGAGATACAGATAACCGCACACCGCTTCAAGTCCTGAAGCTGTTTCATAAGTCAATCTGTCTGAACTCTTCGGAATATGAGAGATGTGATTACGGCCCATCTTAAATATCTGCAGTTCTTCTTCCGTAAAAAAGTTATCGGTCTTGAGTCTTTCAAATACCTTCTGCTGGCCAGCTGCAGAATTGTAGCTGTTACACAAATGTTGCAGAGTCTTTGAAGACTGATAGCCGTTCTCGATAAAGAAACATCTCACCGCCAAAGTAAAGACCGCATCACCGATAAAACTGAAAGAATTAGCTGAATATTCTTTTATATCCATTACAGGATCCCTTTTTCAGTCAGTATTGTCCTATAGTTATCAGCTGTTTCAAAATCTTTGGCCTTTTTGGCCTCATTCCACTTACTGTAGATCTCTTTATCTTCTTCACTCAAAACGACCTTATCCACAAAAATACCTAATATCTCCAGCATCTTTTCAATCGCATTGTAGTTGGCAGAAACATCTTTCCAGTTGATATCCTTTGTCCTTAAAGACTGATTGAGCAGTTTCAAGGTATCAAAGATCACCATATAGGCATTAGGTGTATTGAGATCGTCAGCCATCTGATCTAAGAATTCTTTATACTTATCTTCATTGAAATCATTACTTAAAGTAAAGCCCTCGATCTGGCTCTTGACCTCGACCTGTTTTAAAGCGGTCGTGATCTTGTTTAATTCGGTAGTTGCCGCATTGAAAGTCTCACCATCATAGATCAAGGAATCGCGATACTTGCCTGATAATAAGAACCATCTGACAAGATTTGAACCGTACTTCGCAATGACATCTTTTGCCCATTGGGTATTGCCTAAAGACTTCGACATCTTGCCACCCTTGGTTTCGAGCATGCCGTTATGGACCCAATAATTGGCCAAGTGATGATGATTGGCGCACTCAGACTGCGCCATCTCATTCTCATGATGCGGGAACTTCAGATCCTTGCCGCCACCATGGATATCGATCAGACCGGAATCAAATTCCTTCCCGATCATGACGACACATTCCGTATGCCAGCCGGGTCGGCCTTCACCCCATGGCGAATCCCATTTGATACCTTTATCAGTCTTCTTCCATAAAGCAAAATCCTGCGGATTATGTTTTAGATCATTAGTCTCGACGCGAGCACCCGCATTGAGATCTTCCAGTTTCTGATGTGACAGTTCACCATAAGAAGGATCAGATTCAACGGAGAAATAGACATCACCGTCAACCACATAGGCATTTCCGCCTTTGACCAGTTTATCAATAAATTCGATGATCTCATCCATCGTCTCTGTAACTCTCGGTGTGACATCCAACGGAATGATATTCAAAGAATTTCTTACATCGTTATAGGCCTTGATATAACGCTCCGCGATCTCTTTCTCACTCACGCCTTCTTCGATCGCCTTATTGATGATCTTGTCATCGACATCTGTAAAGTTGGAAACGAATTTTACTTTATAACCCAGAGCTTCAAAAGTTCTCCTGAGCGTATCAAAAACTACGATCGGACGGGCATTGCCGATATGCGCATGATTATAGACCGTCGGTCCGCAGACATACATACTGACTTCATTTTCTCTGATCGGAACGAATTCTTCCGTCTTTAAAGTATAGCTGTTATACAGTTTCATTTCTTAACCTCCTTCAGATAAAACTGATAGATACTGTCCGACAGTTTTATCCACTTCTTCATATCTTTTGTCGATAAGCAGTAATCGGGTTTAAGTTCACCTCTTTTGATCAGTTCAACGATCTCATCATCGGAAAACTTTCCCTCAAAACCCTTTATCCGCCAGATCTTACTCTTCTTCATTTTCTTTGATCCTACAATAAGTATATTCTATCTCACTGCTTAAAAGTTCGCTGCGGGTCAGTGTCTTTCCATCAAGCGAACTCGAAGACACGGTCCTGACCTCACCGGTGCAGATATCATCTTCCGCTCCCTCTACCGCTTTGATGTTTTCTTCACTGACGCCTAAAGAAAGCAGATAGTTCACATATTCTTCTTCCGACATGTTTTCACCCTCTTTAAAGGTATAGGTCTCCTCCGGTTTCTCATAAGTGAAATTCAGAGTATACGGATCGGAATCGGTATAGTCGCCTTCACCGATCGAAACGATCGTAATGGTATAGTTCTTGCCTTGAGTCATATTCGCCGTTTCAAACTTAACGATCTCTTCCTTTTCGATACGTCTTGAAACACCGATACCGACATCGATACTGACCAGATAACCTGAGGCATTGCTTACGCCTTTAAACTGGACAGAAATAGAATCCATATCGATCGTGTATTCCACATCACTTACCATATCCAGACGCTGTTTGACCAGTTCTTCTTTCTTGAACTGTCCATAGGAATTATTACCGACGCCATAGATCTTCATCCCGTCAAAACCGACCAGATAATCGGAAGCACCATCGATCGCAATGATGTTGGACCACTTCTCCACTTCCTTGCGGATCTCATCATTATCTACTTCGATATGGACCTTGCCATAACGATCTAAACCGGCTACATAGCTGTCACCACAGGCAACATCGACAATATCATCCCATGACTCAGCTTCCAGATAGTTTAATGAATTATTCGAATAGACATCGATCGTGTTGTCGCCATTGAGGATTGCCAGTATATTGTCACTGGATGCGATGTCCTTGATGTTGTAGTAGTTTTTTAAAGAACTTGAACCGATAAAAGAACCGCAATACTGAAGTACACCTTCATTGTCCATTACGATCGTACCGAAATCCGTCGCATAGACTTTCTTGATATTGTTGGTCCCGGCCAGTTCACAGGCACCCTGGCTCTCATCGCCGCTGCATCTGACTCGGCCATTGGAATCCACTCCCACGACATGCGCATTACCGGCCGCCACATCGACGATATTCTTCCAGTCCTCGATCTCCTTGGCATACTTGTCGATAAGACCGGCACTGCTTAAAGTTCCGTTGTCATTGAGGATGATCGTAAAACCTTCTCCTTCACAAACTTTGATCGCCCCGGAAGAAGTCAGATTGGACAGCTCACCATTTGCGTTAGAACCGGAACCGTTGACACCTGAATAGTCATCGATATAGACGACAGTGGTCTCAGAAACCGAAAGCCTGTTGATATTGTCCTTGACCAGCGTATAAGGCCTTGCCGTATTTTTCAAGACGATCGACATGATGATGATCGTGACGACCAGGACTGCAATGATCGTGGAAGCGATCTTGTTCTGTTCGTAGAAATCCTTTACTTTATCCAAGAACGTCTCTTCCCTGGTGAAGTAATCGATATTGATCTCATCGGTGTTAGCCTTGTTTACATCATAGAGCGTCACTTCATCGGAATTGGTGAAGACCTCCATCATATCGATGTGATAAAGTGAAGAAAGTTTCTTCATCTGTTCGTAGCTGATCATCTTCGAACCATTTTCATAGTTCATGTATTCCAGCGTATCCACACCTAAAACATCCGCCAGATAGGACTGGGAATAGTTGTAGTGTTTGCGCAGTTTTGAAAGTTTGCTTGGCAGATAATTCACACTAACATTCTATCATTGCCTTAACAAATCAAAAAAGTTTTATAATAGTGATAAATATATATAGGGGGATAATAACTTTATGGCAGAAAGAAAAAAGAAGACTTATGTCGCCGCCAGTGAGGAGACCAAACAGGCTGCCAAGAAGATCGAAGCCAAACAGGCCAAACCGGTCGGTGATGCAAAACCGAAAAGAATCGGTGCGGTGATCTGCTGGGCAATAGCCTTTGTGCTCGAGATCTGTGCTCTGATGGTCTTATTAGGCAAATTCGATCTCAAGTTCATGCCTCAGCTCTATCAGCTGATCCTGTTCTTAGTTCTTGACCTGGTATTTGTGATCATTGGCTCACAATTATGGAAACAGGCCAACCACATCGACCCGGCTTCCGAAGAAAACCAGCTCAAATTCTGGCTTTGGAACAACATGGGTGTCATCGTTGCGGCTGTTGCCTTTGTACCATTTGCGATCTTAGCCTTAACTGACAAGAACACTGACAAGAAGACCAAGACTATCGCCACCGTCGCAGCTGTTATCTGCTTACTGATCGGCGGGGTAGCATCCTATGATTTCAACCCTGTTTCTTCCGAACAGAAAGCAGCCGCCATGGATGTTTTAGGTTCAGAAACAGTCTACTGGTCAACATTCGGCAAGGTCTATCATACTCATGATGACTGTTCACACCTCAACCAGTCTGAACAGCTGACCTATGGAACCGTCTCTGAAGCGATTGCGGCCAACCGTGTCAGATTGTGTAAGACCTGTGCAAATCGTGACGGTATTTCCGGAGTTGCTACTGAAAACTAGTAAAAATTGCTCGTAAGAGCAATTTTTTTATTTCCCTATTATTGAAAATTAAAATATCTTATGTTAAACTTTATAAGCAATGTGCCCGAATAGCTCAGTCGGTAGAGCGTCCGGCTGTTAACCGGCAGGTCACAGGTTCGAGTCCTGTTTCGGGCGCCATTGTTATGGCAAGTTGGTGAAGCGGCTTAACACACCGCCCTTTCACGGCGGCATTCACGGGTTCGAATCCCGTACTTGTCACCACTATCAAAAGAAAAACAGGTCTAAGACCTGTTTTTTATTTTATTCCAGCAGTTCCGCGATCCCGGACCTTCCATATCCGTATTTATCCGCATTGATCGCTACCGCATAGGCAGTCACAAAGAACATCAGAACATTACTTAGAAGGAAAGAGAACCAGACACCCCGGATCCCGAACAGGAAAGGAAGCAGAACGACTGCCAGATTGGAGAACAGCACTTCCTGAAAGAAAGTCAGGGTAGCGGAAATGCGATGGTTGCCCAGTGACGCAAAAACCATTCTGGCTCCGACGTTATAGCCGAAAAAGATGAAACTGTATGGGCAGATACTCAGTCCGTAGTTGATCAGATCCTTGGAATCCCTGGCACTTTCTGCAATAAACAGTTCCGCGATCATCGGTGAGAAACACAGGAACAGCAGCACCGTAGCGATTGTGAGCAAACTTAACAGGATAAAGATCTGCTGCAGGGTCTTTCTGAGTTTACTCTTGTTTCTTTCCCCCATGGCATAGGATACGACCGGACCGGTCGTTCCCAGCAGACCAAAATAACAGCTCATGAATACCCACTGGATGTTTCCAACAATGGTATAGGACGCCAGATATTTTTCTGATCCGAAGTACAGCAGGGCATAGTTGGAAATGATGTTGCCGAAAGCGACAGACAGGTTCGACAGGAAGGATGATATGCCGTATTTGGAAGAATCCCTGACGAGAGACAGGATCCTGGCATGCGGCTTCCCAAAAGGCAGTTCACAGTGTCTGCTGGAAAAGAAGAAAATGCCGATCAGCGTCAGCAGACCTGTCGAAATCAGGTTTGCATAGGCTGCACCGATCATTCCCACACCTCTGTATACGACAAAATACCAGTCAAAGAATAGATTGCAGCCGACATTGACCATCGAACTGAACAGCTCCATCTTCGGTTTGCCGGAAGGCACATAGAAACGCATGAAAACGTTTGATACCAGGGTCAGAGGCGTATACAAGGCACCGATCTTAAAAAACGATTCCGCGTAGGGATAAATCAGATCCGTTGTTCCCAAGAAAGACAGAATCTGTTTCAGAAATACTCTCTCAATAAAGGCAATGATCGTTCCAAAAACAAAAACCAGTAAGACCATAGTGCTAAAGTCTGATCTGGCTTCTTCGCTTCTTTTCTCACCCATCTTATAGGATGCCAGACTGGCAACGCCCCCGAACAGAGAAGACATTGCCATGTTGCTCATGAAGATCGGAGAAAGAATGGAAAAAGCCGCCAGTGCATTCTGGCCGACATAACGGGATATGAACAGACCGTCATCGATCGTATAAAGCAACGAGATCAGCGATTCGTTCAGGATCGTTGGCAGGGCGAACAGGCCTAGCTGGGTCAGCGTATAGTCTTTTCCTATCGTCTTGGTTTCTTCCATAACTCCGCTATTATCTCACATGTGGAGCGGTTTATAAACCCTATGATTCAATACTTAAATAAATTGACTCGGTAATGTTAAAGTGTTAAGATATATATGCTCAATCTGGTTCCCTAGCTCAGTTGGTAGAGCATCTGACTCTTAATCAGAGGGTCTAGGGTTCGAATCCCTAGGGAATCACCATTGATATCAAGAAGTCCGAAAGGACTTTTTTTATTTCATATATGCCAAAAAGCCTATATTATAGGCGTTTTCCTTACATCATAACAATCCGAGACAAAAAAAGATAAATCAGACTACAAGAAACAAACGAAATAGGAAGATCATCAAATAAGGCTATTATTAGTCGTAGTAATGGTCGTAGTAAACAAAGGAAAAGACCATTTTTTACAAAATGGTCGTAGTAAGAAGAGAGGGATCAGGTCTCTTGCTCCAGATAAGATTAAATGTTTCTGATATAGTCAATGATAGCGGCAATTAGTTCATCTTTTGGGCAGTCGTTTGATATTACATCCAGATCTTCAAAAAAGTTGTTATTTGCATCAATCTCAGATTCTGCATATTCGATAACATAACCTCCTAAATCTTGTACCAAGGACAAACGATAAATTTCATTGTTTATCTTGAAACAAAAACCGTCTTCAGTTTCATATAATTCTGCATCCAGAGCTGTGATTATTAATTTAAACTCTTCTTTTGATAATACAGTCATTATTTTATCTCCTTCCCATTTAAATCATATCTGTGAGTCCCACCTGTACCAGATGAAACTTTATAATATGCAATTCCTCCATGATGCCCACCTTTGGGATGATATTGAAGAAGCTTATCTCCCCCATATACAACCTTGAATCCGCCACCCTTTTTATACGAGATTCCTGCAAATCTGCCTTTACTCAAAGGCTTAACATCATAATCTTTTTTTAACCAGTTATATATACTACTAGTTTTATACTTCCCAAAATTCGTGGGATTTTTTACAAAATTGTCAATAGTTCCAAACTTGCCTTTTAGGCCAAAACGCTGAATGTCCAACTTATATTTCATGGATCCGGATGTTCCAGAGAAGAATCCACTATTTCCTTTCATTCCCATTTTTGGCCTCCATGGCTTCAGAGATTTCTGAAGGAAAATACAGATATTCTGTAGAGTTTGTTTTCAGGATCCTTTTGATTTCTTCCGTCAATGTACCATACAGAATCAGCATTGATGGTTCTAAACTATTAACGAGATAAATCAGTCCCGGAATAAACAACGATCTATCGAGATTAGAACGCAAGCAACCTAACGTACTGACGGCTAGAATAGAATTCTTTCTTAAACCAGCAAAACAGTATTCGTAGCTTTCCGGTCCCAGCCAATGCACGTTGGGAATTGCAGGTAATCCGATTCTGTTAAAATAGCTGCCGATTCTTCTGCTTCTGCCTACATTCCAGATCTTCTGATCCTTTGTCATATCGCCGTATATGCTGTAATCCGGGCATATGATCCCTTTGACATTTTTCAGCTTGTCAAAACAGAACCCTCTCTTAAACTGGTTATCGTACAGAAGCGCATTCCAGATGCCATAGGTTCCATCAAAGATATAATCATTCCTTCTCGGTTTTCTCTATTCTGTTAAGATGCCGAAGAAGACGGAGATAGTTGTGAGGCTGACTATCTAAACCGAGGATTTGAAAAAAAGCGAATGTCGGAAAGGGAAGAACAATAGAAATAATCAGGGTCGGAAGATAAACGATATAGTCCTGATTGTGTTTGTGTTTGCTGAATCCTTCCTTAATGTACTCCCTGACAGTATAAGTTTCTATTGTCCCGGATTCCTGATTTGCTATATTTCCATTTATTTTTACGACATGAAAGATTTCAGATCTGTTTTTGACCTTT
>JAFRJA010000142.1 GCA_017432545.1 Erysipelotrichaceae bacterium | reverse complement strand
TGAGAACAGATCTACCAGGCATAGATGTCAGAAAAACATATAATTATGATGATTACCGCAAAGAGATCGCCGAGATTATGGAGAGAAATGGCAAACGGATCAAGCTTACCGAGATTCTTAAGCAATGCAAGATTTCCAAGGGCAACTATTATCTTTTCATGAATGGTGGTAAGGAATACTCCGACGGCAAGGTCACCAATACACTTTCCTATGCAAAGCTCGACCTGCTGCTCGACGCCCTGATCAACGCCGATGTATATTCCACCAACCGGAAGAAACTGGAAGCGATGTCGGATGAAAAGCTTGCGGAATTCATAGAAAACAAATTCATCAGAGATCCGGATGCCGAAAACATCGATGTTTTGAAGTGGCTGAAATCACATTCGGAGGAAATGGTTTATAAGAAGTGAGTAAGAAGCGGAAAATAAAGGCCATGTGCGTTTTTTTGCAAGAGTGAGCCTGTATCCTTAAATCAAGGAGAAGGAATTATGGATCAGAAATTCATCACAATAAATCATCTCGATCTCTTTGATTCAACAGAATTCATCAAGACAGGAGACCAGATTACCCTAAAAAAAGATCTCAACAATCCGTATGATGACGAGGCTATTGTAGTAAAGTCGGCGTCTGGAATAAAGATCGGGTATGTCGCAAACAGTGTGTGTACCGTCGCCAGAGGGACATACTCGGCGGGAAGGATCTACGATCAGATAGATGAGGAAGCAGAAGGAAGGATCTGCTTCGTGCTTGAGGAATCTGCAATTGCTTCTGTAAAGGCCAGTCAATAGAAGATCTCAAGAAAATTTGAAAACACACCTGAATGCAATTTGTATATAAATGTCAAAGATTAGATTGAATCAAAAGAAAAGGGGGCAAAGTTTAAGGACAAGATAATGGAAGAATCAAGAAGTTATAAAACAATTACCAGAGAGCAATTCCTTTTCCACGAGATGAGAACGACTGCAAAACTCTTGATTGAGGGAAAAACGGACGAAGAGATATTTGATGAGATTAAAAGAAGCAATCTTTTTCAATTCCCAACAGAAAAATCTCTTACAAATATCACAAGCGTTTGTCTTAGAAGGATTCATAACCTTAACAACCCAAGGCTTACCGAGATGATAGCGAATGGAGCCCCCGCATCTGCAAAACAGGCGTGTTTTTTTGCCATGATGAAGTACTACCATTTAGTATGGGATTTCGCAACAACCGTAATAGCTGAAAAATACAGGCAAAAAGACTTCTCCTATTCTAGAAGAGATCTCAATTCCTTCTTTACTAGGCTGCAGGAGCAGAACGATGAAGTAGCATCCTGGAGCGATGAAACGATAACGAGATGTAAAAAGGTCCTAAATAGAATCCTTATAGAAACAGAATATCTTGATTCCACAAAGTCTGAAACATTGAATCCTGTACTTATTGATCAGGAATTGAAGGATATTCTTATAGAAAACAAAGACTATGCTAGTTTGGCAGTATTCAATTGTTTTGAAGGGGCATAACAATGGCGTCACTAAATGAAAGACTAGATGATTTAAAGGCAATGATTCAGGATCCGGATTTCCTTGAAGGAAAAGGTTTGAGCAACGAAGTAAACATTCGTTTCTTCTGCTACGATCCGAAACAGGAAATGACGATCAGACATTTCTTATCCCAGATAGAAGATGAAGGTTTGAAATGCAATATGATTCATTATGACCTGTACGAGGTGTTTCTCGATATTCTTCGAGACAAACATATATTGGATAAAGTTGACTCTTTGGAGGAAAAAAGAGGCAAGGAGTTTATTGGCAAGCAGTTTGAGAAAAGCTGTGATGCCAAAACATTTGCTTCAAAGCTAGACTACCCGAACCACCAGAAAAACGATCTTATCGTTCTTTCGGGTGTCGGAAAAGTATTCCCATTTATGCGGGTACACTCACTATTAGAAGCGATGCAGCCTTTATTTACAGATGTTGCAATCCTAGTCTTCTATCCAGGAGAGTTCGATGGCCATCATGTTAGGTTATTCAATAAACTCAAGAAAAACGAGTATTATAGAGCATTCAAAGCGGTTTAAAAGGGGGCAGGTATGATAATTCAAAAGATGTTCAAGGACGACATCAATCGTCCAATCAACGGTGTTATTCAGGTTGAACAGAAAGAAGAAGATATTGTTGAACAGGAAATAAGAGAATATGTGGTGACCAACGAGCTCAAGAGGCATATTTCTCAGTTCTTCAATTACTACAGCAACTCATTTGAGCACCCTACGGACAACACCGGCGTCTGGATCACCGGTTTCTTCGGAAGTGGTAAATCACACTTCCTAAAGATGCTCTCTTACCTGTTGGAAAACAAGGAAATCAAGGGAAACAAAACGGTAGAGCTTTTTAGAAAGAAATTTGACGACGAGCTCGCTTTTATGCCGATCCAGAACGCTACATCGGTTCCTACTGAGACCATCCTTTTCAACATTGATGTTGAGGGACCGATGAAAAAGGATTCGACCGCTGTTCTTCAGGTCTTTGCCAAGGTGTTTTACGATCACTTAGGCTTCTATGGAAACGATCTGAAAGTTGCAAAACTTGAGCAGTTCATTACCAAAAAAGGCAAGATGGAAGAATTCAAACGCGCGTTTGAAGAAATTAACGGGGACTCGTGGATTAATTCCAGAGACTCTTTTGCGTTTTTTGAAGATGATATCGTAGAGTGTCTGGTTAATGTTCTTGGCATGAGCAAGGAAGCGGCACAGCACTGGTTCGATGGAACCGAGACTGTAGATATCAGTATCGGTCAGCTTGTCGACGAGATAAAAGAATATGTTGACTCAAAACCAAAGAATTTCCGGTTACTGTTTATGATCGATGAAGCCGGTCAATACATTGGAACGCATACTGATATGCTTCTGAATCTTCAGACTTTAATCGAGAAATTAGGATCAGCTTGCCACAGCCAGGTGTGGGTTGTTGCAACTGGGCAGGAAGCGTTGGATGAGATGATCAAGGTCAGAGAGGACGAATTCTCGAGGATCATGGCCCGTTTTGCCGTTCGTTTAAGCTTAACGTCATCTTCTGTAGGAGAAGTAATTGAAAAGAGGCTTCTGACCAAGGAAAAAGATGCTGAAAAGATCCTGGAAAAGGTGTACGACAACAATGATGCGGTTTTAAGGAACCTGTATTCGTTTGTTACAGACAAAAAGGACATCCGCGGATACAGGTCCAGCGATGAATTTGTAAGACAGTTCCCGTTTGTCCCGTATCAGTTCCTGGTAATGCAGAATATCTATAACGAAATAAGAAAGCACGGCCATACCGGCAAGCACCAGTCACAGGGTGAAAGATCGATGCTGAATGGCTTCCAGGAGTCTGCGCAAAGCGTACAGAACAGGGACGAGCTTTCCGTTGTACCTTTGTTCGCTTTCTATGATACGCTTCACAGCTCCTTGGACACTTCAATCAGAAGCGTCGTCGAGAGAGCAGAAAAAGCCGCCGAAGACGGCTTTGGAATTGAAGATGACGATGTCAAACTACTGAAGCTTTTATATCTGATTAGATATGTTGACGATATTCCTTCTAATATCGAAAACCTGACCATTCTTATGGCAGAGAAGATCGATACCGATAAGCTTGAACTGAAGGAAAAGGTCAAGGAATCTCTTGATCGTTTGATCAAG
This sequence comes from Erysipelotrichaceae bacterium, assembly GCA_017432545.1. GTDB lineage: Bacteria > Bacillota_I > Bacilli_A > Erysipelotrichales > Erysipelotrichaceae > Colivicinus. Next base: position 12,498 of record JAFRJA010000142.1, on the reverse strand, counting down.
CAGAACTACGTTTCAAGAAACGGCGACCTGTATATGTTCCTGACAGATGAAGAACAGGATGTTGAAAGGGAGATCAAGAACACGCCGGTAGATTCGGCGACCGTAATCAATGAGATCGGCAGTCAGATTTTCGACGATATCTACAGCTTCAAGAAGTATCGTTATGATAATATACATGACTACGAGTTTAATAGCTATGTCGATGGACAAAGCAGAGGCGTTACAAAAGAAAACAATATTTCTCTGAAGTTCTATTCAGCTGCTGCAGATGCGTACAACACGACCGAGCAAAGATTGCTGATGGATTCGGGCAACAATATGGCAATCTGTGTTCTCACATCCGACAATCCATACTATAACAATCTGGAATATGCAGCAAAGATCAGGAAATATACAAAGCAGAAGAATATAAACCAGCTGGCGCCAACACTTCAGAGAATCATTCAGGATAAACAAAGCGAAGCATCCCGACTTGAGAAAGAAGCAAGGGAAGAGATCAAAAAGGCTATTGTCAATGGAGCGTGGTATGCGCAAGGCGAAAAGCTGAATTTGGCAGGTACAGATGCCGCCAACAAGATCAACCAGGCATTGAAGTACTTGATTGAGCACACATACACAAAACTCAATTATGTTGACGAGACCTATAACACGGATCAGGAGATCAATCAGATCTTATTGGGGCAGGCCGTTTCGATTGATGGAATAGAGCCGAACAAACAGGCGTGTGCTGATGTTCTGGACTTCCTGGATGCGAGAAAGACGATGAACATGACGGTCACCATGTACGATATCCAGTCAAGATACAGTGCAATTCCGTACGGCTGGAGAGAAGCGGATATTGCCGGTGTAGTGGCAAGACTCATCTATGATCAGAAGGTTACTGTAAAAGTGGCTGGTCAGGTGGTTCCAACTAACGACTACCGGCTCGTCGGATACTTAAGAAAGAAGAGCGAAGTAGGAAATGCGGTTGTAGCAAAAAGAGACAAAATCAATCATGTCAAACTGAAAAACGCCAAAGACTTCCTTAGAGAGTATTTCAATATCATGGATCTTCCTGATGATGAAGACGGACTTTTCAACAAGATCGTTCTCGACTTCACCGAAAAGAAGAGCGATTTTGATAAACGCCTTGCGGAAAACTCGCACCGTCACTATCCGGGATATGACACGATCCTTAAGGGGAGCGAACTTGTTAACGAAGTTCTCAAGACCAAGACAGACGGTGTCGCTCTAATTGATAAAATCAACGAAGTATCTGATGATCTTCTGGACAATAAAGATGATATGACGAGCGTTGACAACTTCTACAGAACGCAAAGAACTCTATTTGATGATGCGACAAAATTCTGTAACGAAACAAGTGGATCCATCGACTATTTCCAGAATTATCCTCAGGTCGAAGAAGCACTTAACAAGATCAAAGCGATCATAACATATAAAGATAACTACAATTATTCTCAGATCAAGGACCTGAACGGTTTGATGTCCACCATTAAAACAGTAAAAATTGAGTTGGTCCAGAAAAAAAGAGAAGAGGTCAAGGATGTTATTGATCAATGTTTTGCTGCACTAGAAACAAAGGCTAAGGCCGATTTATCAAAGGCAGGAAACATTCTGAACCAGGCAAGAATTAAGTTTGATAACAGGAAGAATGAAATCGATGAAATTGATGATCTTCTTGTTTTGGATGCAAGAAAGAGTCAAACCTGGACGGATAAAGGCACATATGAGCAATTGATCGACGAGAAGTTGGCCCCTGCGACTGTATCACCGGTTAATCCTGTCGATCCACCAAAGAGAGTAGTTAAGAAATACAGAAACGTCATTCTTCAGCAGAAAAAATTAAGAAGTAATTCTGATATCGACGCATATGTTGACGAATTAAGAAGAAATCTTTATGAACTTCTGAAAAACAACGACGAGATCGATATTGAATAGAAAAAGAGGTCTTTATGGAACTGGAACAAATTGTTAAGCAGTTGAATGAAAGATTTTCCGAACCTCTTCCTGAGTTTTATCAGCGCAGAATCATTTTCTGGAACGATGAAGACGGAGACTTTAAAGAGTCGGTTGATGAACTAAAACTGGAAAACGCAAAAGTAGTTATTCTGAAAGAGAATAACAATTTTGCTGTTAAGAGATTGTTGTCATCCGAAGATCAGACCAACAATTATCTTGTTTACAACCCTTTCGCAACCGACATGGAAGATGACTGGTTACTTGATGTCAAGTTATACAGCGAAAATTTCAGAGCCGATCAACTATCAATGTGGATGCAGGAGATGAACATCGAACCGATTCCTGCCGTAAGGGAAGGCCTTAAATCATACAGACAGTATCTGAATGCGGCACCAAGAAGAAAGGTGCTCTCTCAGTTCGGTCCAGAGATTACAAACGACCAAAAGCTGCATATGGCCATTCTTGCTTCGATATTAAGAACGCGGATGAACCCTAAAGAAATCATCAAATCTGTAATGAAATCAGGCGATAACGTCCAAAACAAAGCCAAAGCAGACCTTCTGACTTACAGCGCATCAACCCGATACTGGCAATTGGTTAATAAAGCGACAGGATTTGATGCTGATAACAACATTGATAATATGGATACTCATATTGCATTAAGCGCAGCATCACAAACTATGCCTGATAAAGTATTGTCAGGTCTGGAAAACAGGTATTCAGGTACTCACGCGCCATTCTGTTATGATCTGATCTTTGAATGGATCCACAGCGATACAAAAGATGAGATTGTTGAAACTTTGAGAAGAATAGAGAAAGATCTGAAACTCGTAGACCGGTTCAACAGCTTTGAGATAGAAGATCTGTCCGATACCGAAGTTTTCCCATGCATCGATGAAGTGATACTTAACAAGCTGATGCAGAAGATCATCGAACACACCGTTTCTGCCGACAGCATCATTTCTGTTGCCGAAAAAAGAAGAACTATGGCCTGGCATGAAGAAGTGGAAGACTATTACTCCGGACTGTATTGGGCAGCAAAAATGTTCCAGTTTGCTGAAAGCCATGCCGGCGGTTTCCATCTGACAGAAGCAGAAAAGATCTGGAAAGCGTATTGTGACGATTACTATCTGATGGATTCCTACTACAGGCAATTCTGTCTTGCATTCAATAAAGCGATCAGTTCATCAAACTCACATCTTGATGACAATCTAAAAAATGTTGCTTCCGAGATTGAAAAGCTGTATAAAAACTGGTACCTTTCCGGCTTGTCACAAAACTGGACAACGACCGTCGAAAATGACCTTAAAACAACAGGTTATATTCCTAAGATAGAACAGCAGACGAATTTCTACGATAAATATGTCAGTGGTGAAGACAATAAGATTTTCGTCATTATCTCTGACGCAATGCGCTATGAAGTAGCAACCTCTTTGGCTGAACAGCTACGGATCGAAACAAAATCGGATGTCTATCTTGACAGCGTGCAGGCTCAATTCCCAACGATCACAAAATTTGGAATGGCTGCACTTCTGCCTCATCATGAACTGACTCTGGAGGAAAAATCCGGAGGTCTCAAGATCTTGGCTGATGGCAAGTCCACAGAATCCGGATACCGCAAGAACGTTCTTCAGGCAGCAAATCCAAACAGTGTAACAGTTAAATACAAGGATCTTGTTCTTATGAAAAGAGATGACCGTCGTAACCTCATCAAAGGCGCTGAAGTCGTCTATATCTATCATGACGTCATCGATCAGACTGGTCATTCAAGTGAGCAGGACGTTTTCGGCGCTTGTGATAGGACAATCGACGAAATTATTAATCTTGTTAAGATCATTACAAACGAACTGAACGGGCTCAGCATAGTCATAACTTCGGACCATGGATTCATTTATACATATGAACCTTTGAACGAAGATGACAAACTGGATAAATCCGATTTCAAGAAAGATATCATTGAACAGGATAGAAGGCACATCATCACAGATATGGAAGCGAAGCCTGATTTCCTGATGCCGGTAAAAGGCTTCTATAACGGTAATGGTTTTCAGGCGTTCTCTCCAAGAGAAAACATCAGGATCAAAGGGGCCGGCGGACTTAACTTTGTCCATGGTGGCGCAAGCTTACAGGAAATGGTCGTTCCGGTTATCAGATACAAATATCTCAGATCCGGATATAAGTCCTATGAACTCCATAAAGATAAATACGATTCCAAACCGGTTACGATCGCTCTGTTATCCGCAAACAGAAAGATCAGCAACATGATTTTCAACCTGAACTTCTATCAAAAGGAAGCGGTCGAGGGCGTTTATGTGCCTTGCACATACAGATTGTTCCTTGTTGATGGTGCTGGCAACACAATCAGCGATGTTCAGAAGATTGTGGCTGATCGCACAAGCAAGGACGTCAAGGAAAGAGAGTTCAGGTGTACATTCAATCTGAAACAACAGACTTACGATAATCATGAGACCTACTATCTGATGATTCAGGATGAAGAGGGTTTGCAGATACCGATTAAAGAAGAGATGCAGATTGATATTGCAATGTCATTCGACAATTTCAATTTCTTTGGTGATTAAGAAAGGATAATTCCATGAACAAGAACGCAATAAAGACCTATGCCATATGGGCTAGAAATGAGCTGATTTCTAGGGTTTCCCAGAAGGCATATGAATATGGAGTAGAGAAAGAAAACAGCATTCCTTTTAACGAAGACAGCATAAGAGGTGTTTTACTTTCTTCCGAAGAAAAGAACAAGAGACAACAGCTAATCAGAGAGATCAGAAACAAAGGTTACGATCAGGTCATAGAAGAAGTTGCCTATACCTGGTTCAACCGCTTTATTGCGTTACGTTACATGGAAGTGAATAACTATCTTCCAAACAAGATCAGATTATTCACCAACGAGAATAATGAATTCAAGCCTCAGATCATTGAAGAAGCCCTTCATATTGATATCCCGGGATTAGACAAGAACAAAGTATTCGAACTCAAGGAAGCTAATAATAACGAAGAACTCTATAAAGAACTTCTTTTGGCAACCTGCAACGATATGTCCAATTATCTCCCGGGTATGTTTAAGCCGATCAGCGACTATATGACCTTATTATTCCCTAATAACCTGTTAAGAGAAGAATCAGTACTTGGAAGACTCATATCAGATATCGATGAAGATTCATGGACCGATCAGGTACAGATCATAGGATGGCTGTATCAGTATTATAATACGGAACCAAAAGATAAAGTCTATGCTAGAAAAAGTGGCACCAAGATAAAGAAGGAAGAAATACCTGCAGTCACTCAGCTCTTTACTCCGGACTGGATCGTTCGCTACATGACAGAGAATTCCCTAGGTCGCCTGTGGCTTGACGGCCATGACGATAAAGGCATCAAATCCAACTGGAAGTATTATCTGGATGAAGCCGAACAGGAACCGGAAGTTCAGAAAGAACTCAACAAGATCAAAGCAGAACACGCCAAACTCACACCAACAGATATTAAATTCCTCGATCCTTGTATGGGTTCTGGTCATATCCTTGTCTACGCTTTCGATGTCCTTATGCAGATCTATGTATCAGAGGGTTGGACAGAAAGGGAAGCTGCTGTATCCATCATTAAGAATAATCTCTTTGGTTTGGATATTGATGAAAGAGCTTATCAGCTTTCTTATTTTGCCTTAATGATGAAAGCCAGACAGTACAACAGAAGAATACTGTCAGAGAATATCGCTCCAAATGTCATGGCTATTGAAGAGTCCAACACCTTCAAGCGTCATCTGCTTAATAGATTTGGTAAGGATCTTCAACCGCTGGCTACAAGACTTGTAGATACCTTTATTGATGCCAAGGAATATGGATCAATTCTTAACGTAGAATTCACTAAAGAAGAACTTGATTCATTGCAGAGGAAACTCGATGAGATCTATGTCCTGTCTTCCTATGGTGATCTTCTTTCACAATCAGAATCGGATGAACTTATTTATCAGTTCACACCATTACTAAGACAGGCAAAGATCATGGCAGCCAAATATGACTGCGTAGTAACGAATCCGCCATATATGGGTCTTTCCGGAATGAGCGTCAAGCTATCTGAATATGTTAAATCGTATTTTCCTCATGAAAAGCTTGATCTATTTGCCTGTTTCATTTCAAAAGGTAATAATCTTGCAAAAACTAACGGATACAACTCTATGGTGACCATGCAAGGCTGGATGTTTTTAACTAGTTATGAGGAAATGAGGAAAAAGATAATTGATCAGTATACAATCATTAACTTGTTGCACCTTGACAATATGGTTATGCATATTGCTTTTGGTACTGCTGCATTTGTAATTAGGCGTGGCCATACAAAACAATATAAAGGAGTCTATAATTTTATAAAATCATCCAATATTCAAGAAAAAGGGTATGAATGTCCGACGAGTTTTCCAATTAAAGAAAACAGATATGTGCAAATTGGTGCAGACAGTTTTGCAGATATACCTGGATATCCAATTGCATATTGGGTGTCATCTCAATTTATAAATGTGTTTAAGAAAAGCAGACCATTAGGCGAAATGATACCAGTAAAAAAGGGGATGGATACTGGAGATAATAAAAAGTATTTAAGATTATGGTATGAAGTCTCTTTGAATACAATAGATTTTTACAATGCATCAAAAAAATGGGTCCCATACGATAAAGGAGGAGATTATAGAAAATGGTATGGGAATAACTCCTATATATTGAATTGGAATAATAATGGGTATGAATTAAAGCACTCAAAAGCTAATCTTAGGAGCCAGCACCTTTATTTTCGCAAATCTATTACATGGAATGCATTAACAAACGGGAATACTTGCTTCAGATATAGTGCATTCAATGGAACATTTGATAGTGCGGGGTCTTCAATGTTTCCGGAAGAAAACGATATTCCTTTTTATCTAGGGATAATGAATTCAAAAATATCTCAGTATTATCTAGACGTCATAAACCCTACAATCAATTATGGCGCTGGATCGGTTTCTTTAGTGCCCGTCATTGTTCCAAACAGTAATATGACGATAAATAATATTTCACTGCAATGCATTGATGAAGCAAAACTAGACTGGGATTCTTTTGAAACCTCATGGGATTTTAAAAGGCATCCTTTGGTGGTTGATCCTAAATGGAGAGAAGACCAATTGACTTATAATTTTAACGTTAAGGCTAGACACGACGATGTTTCGTTGATAAGTGTTCGATTTAAAAAATGGAAAGATGAATGTGATAGCCGTTTTTCTCAGCTCAAATCTAGCGAAGAAGAACTCAACAGGATCTTCATTGATATTTATGGATTACAGGATGAATTAACTCCAGAAGTTGAAGACAAAGATGTAACAGTCAGGAAAGCCAATCTTACAAGAGAAATCAAATCATTGATTTCATACGCCGTAGGTTGCATGTTTGGAAGATATTCTTTAGATACTGAAGGTTTGGCTTATGCCGGAGGAGAATGGGATAGCAGCAAGTACAAGACGTATATCCCTGATTCAGATAATATCCTTCCTATTACCGATGATGAATACTTTGAAGATGATATCGTATCCAGATTCATTGATTTCATTAATGTCACATATGGTGAAGATACATTAGAAGAAAACCTCAAGTTTATCTCTGACGCCTTGGGAGGGAAAGGCTCTCCAAGAGAAGTCATCAGAAACTATTTCTTGTACGATTTCTTTAAGGATCACTGCAATACTTATCAGATAACAGGGTCTGGTGAAAGACCTATTTATTGGCAATTTGATTCTGGAGAAAAATCTGGATTTAAAGCCTTAATATACATTCACAGATACACGCCGGATCTCATCGCCAGAATGAGAACGAGTTATATTCACGAATTACAATCCAAATACAACAGTCAGATCTCATTACTGGAAGGACAGATCGATTCTGCTGCATCTACATCCGATCGAGTCAAATTGGAAAAACAGCTAAAGAAGATCAAAGATCAGGCAGAAGAACTAAGAATCTATGAAGAAAAGATCCATCATTATGCCGATATGATGATGCCTATGGATCTGGATGATGGCGTAAAAGTCAATTACGCCAAGTTTGAAGAATTACTGACAAAGATAAAATAGGAGGAACATGAGATGGAAGAAGAACTCACAAACAGGGAATCCATTAAAGAGAAACTCCGCGATAATTTCGGTGGTAAGTATGTTCGTAAAGATCTTACGAAAAAGATAAAAGAAGGTGCCAATGTACCTGTCTATGTTTTGGAGTTCCTCCTTGGCCAATATTGCAGCAGTGATGATGAAGAAGTCATCCAAAGCGGCGTTGAAAAGGTAAAGAGAATCCTTGCTGATAACTTTGTCAGACCGGACGAGGCGCAAAAGACCTTATCAGTTTTAAGGCAGAGAGGCACATATTCCGTTATAGACAAGATCACCGTCAATCTGAATATCAAATATGATACCTATGAAGCAGAGTTCTCCAACTTAGGAATTAAGAATATCCCAATCAGTGAAGACTATCCCTCCAAGTATGACCGTCTCTTATGCGGCGGTATCTGGTGTATGGTCTCTTTGGAATATGAATATGACGAAGAAGATCGAAACGGCAGTCCGATCAAGATCGTTAATCTTAAACCGATACAACTTCCAACGGTCAATCTGAATGAATATAAAGAAAACCGTCATCTGTTCACCAAAGAGGAATGGATTGATTTAATGATGCGATCGATCGGCATGGAGCCGGATGAATTAAGCTACAGAGAAAAGTGGCTGTTGCTTCTAAGAACTGTTCCGCTTTGTGAAAACAACTTCAATCTCTGTGAACTAGGCCCTAGAAGCACTGGTAAATCACACTTATACAAGGAGATCTCTCCAAATAGTATTCTTGTTTCAGGCGGCCAGACAACAGTTGCCAACCTGTTCTACAACATGGGTAGAAAGACTGTTGGTCTCGTCGGTTTATGGGATTGTGTTGCTTTTGATGAAGTTGCCGGTATCAACTTCAAGGATAAAGATGGAATTCAGATCATGAAGGACTATATGGCTTCCGGATCTTTTGCCAGAGGAAAAGAAGAAAAGGCAGCATCTGCTTCCATGGTGTTTGTAGGAAACATCAACAAGAGCGTAGATGTTCTGTTAAAGACCTCAAGTTTATTTGATCCATTCCCACCAGAGATGGGACAAGACACAGCTTTCTTAGACCGAATCCACTGTTATATCCCGGGATGGGAGATCACCAAGTTCAGGCCAGAGCATTTCACGAATGATTATGGTTTTATTACTGACTATTTCTCTGAAGTGCTGCGTGAACTTCGTAAGGATCAGCAGGGTGATGCTTTGGACAAATACTTCCATTTAGGAAAGAACCTGAATCAAAGAGACACGATCGGTGTAAGAAGGATCGTCTCCGGTTTAGTCAAGCTTGTCTATCCTGATGGCAATTATTCCAAGGAAGATCTTGAAGAGATCCTCAGAATCGCTTTAGAGATGAGAAGACGTGTCAAAGAACAACTCAAGAAGATCGGTGGCATGGAATTCTACGACATCAACTTCTCATATATTGATAATGAAACCTTTGAAGAGAAGTATGTTCCTGTGCCAGAACAAGGATCCAGCACGTTGATTCCGGAAGGTATGTGCAATCCTGGCCAAGTCTATACGGTTGCTGAAGGTAAATCCGGGATGATCGGTTTGTTCCGCTTGGAATCCCAGATGCTTCCTGGCAATGGCAAGTTTGAAAGAAACGGTATAGGAAGTGACAGGGAATGCAGAGAATCATCTGCAATAGCATTTAACTTCTTAAAAGCTAACAGTAATAGGATCAGCCAGTCGATCAGCACTACAACAAAAGACTACATGATTCACTATCAGGATCTTCAGGGCATAGGAATGACGTCAACGTTGGCATTGCCAACATTGATTGCGTTATGTTCAATTGCTTTAAGCAAACCAACGGTAAGCTCTTTGGCTATCCTTGGAGATATCAGTATCAGCGGTACAGTCATTAAAGTTGAGAATCTTGCGAACGCGTTACAGGTATGTCTTGATAGCGGTGCTAAGAAAGTCTTGTTGCCTATAACGTCCGCAGCAGATCTTTCAAGTGTCCCGGCAGAATTGATAGGCTGTTTTAATCTGATTTTCTATAACAGCGCCGAAGATGCCGTATTCAAGGCGTTAGGAGTTGAATAGACAAGCAAAAGCAAAATGGTAGGAAATTATAAAGTCATCACTTTGTGCGGCTCAACAAGATTTAAAGATGCCTTCATGGAAACGCAGAAGAAACTGACACTTGAAGGAAATATCGTCATTAGTGTTGGACTGTTTGGCCATAGCGGAGATAACGAGGTCTGGGAGGACATGGATGAGGGAACGCTCACCAGGACCAAGCAGATGCTCGATGACATGCATAAGCGCAAGATCGATCTGGCTGACGAGATCTTTGTAATAAATGTCGGTGGCTATATCGGCGACAGCACAAAATCAGAAATTGAATATGCTACCCAGGCAGGCAAAACGGTTCGCTATCTTGAGAATTAGGAGGAAAAGTCTATGTTTGATTTATCAGAATTTATCGGAAGGGAAGTTAAAGACTGTATTTTCGAATTGGAAGATCTTATAGAAGGCTTTGAATTTGACGGCGATAGCGGAACCTATGATGTTGGTTATAGGCGATACTCACAGGATAAGGAAAGCGAAGAATACAACTGGCATTTAACAACCTCTGTTTATTTTGAAATTGAGGACGATGAGATTACAGAGATCACAAAAAACGCTGAAATTTCTTCATCCGGCGATTCTGGTCTTGGAGAGTGCGATCCTGATGATGAATGGACCAACGAAGACTATGAAGAAGCGGTACGTTTCTTTAAAAGAATCACAAAGAAGCCGTACGATCCAAGCAAGCGAAAGCTCCTGAACCGGCAGGAATTCGTAGAGGAATTCAAAAAGTATTTCAAGAAATACCATCATTGTGACGACTATGATATTGAGATTCTCATGGAGGACTTAAATAACCCGTATGCTGTATATCAGCTTCCGTATTACAGATCAGAATATGAAGATACAGAGACAATTGATGGGAAAGAATACTCCAGAGAAAAGTGCTGGTTTGATTTCACGATGTTCCAGACTTTCAGCAATGAGTATCCTTTTGAGCACTATATTTATTACAATCTGCCTGAAGATTCTCATACAGTTCAGGATTATGTAGATGCTGATAAGCTTTACGAAGTAATTGATACAGACGAAGACTGACAATGGCAAAGAATCATATTTAAATAACGAAAATTTAATCAAACAAATTGATTCTAAATGAGTCTGTGTGGAGAGTTGAGAGATTGATAACGAGAAGAAGAACGAAGAATGAAACAAGAAAACCACGCATCAGCGTTGTAGTCCATACAGCGCTTATTCTGCTTCTTCTGTTATGTTCCGGATGCGAAACAAAACCGGTCCAAAACAGCGAGCCGGTAAAGAAGCCTGAAACAACGATCACTCCACAGCCCGCTGCTTCCGAGAAACCAAAGCCAAAGGATGAAAACGATCCTCTGTCTTTAAGCTTTACCAGTTCTTCTCTGCTGTTTGATTCTGATTTACGAAACATCCTAAGCAAATCGGTTCTGGAATATTGTTCCTATGTCATAGAGGATGACGATACAGGCGATCTCACGCTGACCTGGAATCTGAAAAGCAGTGGCAAGGAAGTGTACCGATGCGAGTATTCCTTTGACAAGAAAAGGAACTATTCCGAGCGGTCAAAAACAGCCTGTCGGATCTCGGAAGCGTATGATGATTATCTGGCTGGTGACACCGCTCTGATCAGAGACTACGTCATGCCAGAAAAAGATGATGAGATCGACATGTTCGTCTATGAAAACAGTTCCTCCTACTATGAGGAATACTTCATCCTGGGCAAGTATTCTGACATGTACTGCTACACAAAAGGCGATGATATCTATTTCGAATACTACTGGTATCAGAATACCGAAGATGGTCCGGCGCTGGTTTATAAATCAACAGCAAAAAACACCGACACGACTTCAGGTGAAAGATATAGAATTGATCTCTGGGAGCTGTTTGAAGAATCGTATCGCAATATCGATATCATTCCTTATGAGGATTATCCAAGGGAAAAGGACTATTATGATGTCTACCGCGAATGGAAGAACAAAGATCGCGAAAAAAAAGACGAAGAGAATCTAAAAGAAAGGATAGATATCTATTGCGAGTGCGGAGACGAAGACGAGCTTTACAGCGAATATAAAGAAGACTTTGACTCCTGGGAAGATGCGGCTGATTTCTTTGAAGAGAACTGCGAATGAGTAAGCACCCAACACGGGTGCTTATTTTTCCGATTCAACCATTTTAACGAGCTCTTGCAATCGGATGAACTAACTCGACATCAGCATCAGGTGTTTGCTTTTTAGAGGCGTCCCTCTATATCATTATTCGCAGAAAACAGCGAGATTCCTATCCTAAATGGAAGAATTTTCCCTTAATCTTTGTTAAGCAGGACATGTTCTGTGGGTCAGAAACCGGCCCGCATTTTAATACTTGTCCTG
>JAFRJA010000141.1 GCA_017432545.1 Erysipelotrichaceae bacterium | reverse complement strand
GATATTTTTTCCGACAAAGCGATGGAATATGAATATGTTGCAGGGCTGCTTGATGACCAATTTGATAAGGCAGAAGAAGATTATCGGGCTTTGTGTTACGATGGGTTGAGTTTAGAGGAGCTCAAACAGTATGCATCCGTCAAAGAAAAAGTCTTCGCAAACCTGAGAAAGACGCTTGTAAGATAGAGGTCCGCCAAGAAAGGTTTATAATAGAAACATAAGGATCAAGAGCCGTTTTCTTATGATCATGATACTGTCCGCAATGCTGACGGGGACTTTTATTGGTGCGATCACTTTGAAAAAGGAAAGCAGACAGGATACTCCTGAAACAGAATCTGTTTATCCTTCTGAAGGGTCTGCTGTGGTGCCAAGTACGTTCAAGGGAAGCATTATAGATGAGTTCGGTGTCGAAAAGGAAGTGATGGACCTCATCGTTTCCTAAACAACAAAAAAGAACACGCAATGTGTTCTTTTTTAATCTGCCGTTACGGTTTTAGTCCGTTTATTCGATCATGATCCGGTTCTGGTGCTCGACTTCCTTATCTTCCTTCTTCGGAACATGTAAAGTCAGTACACCTCCCTCGTACTTGCCCTGGATCTCATCCGAAGTGATCTCATCGCCTACATAGAAGGATCTTGACATCATACCGGAATATCTCTCCTGACGGATGATCTTTCCGTGTTTCTTCTCTTCTTCATCATGACCCTTGGAAGCACTGATCGTCAGATAACCGTCATTCAGTTCTACCTGAATATCTTCCTTCTTGAATCCCGGAAGATCTATTATGACATCGTAATGATCCTCGTGTTCCTTGACGTCTGTCAGCATTTCTCTGTTGGAACGCTTGCCGTAAAGCTTACGGTTCAGCTGTTCCATTTCACGGTCCATCAGATCAAAACCGTCGAACCAGTCATCAAACAGATTCTCTCTTCTAAATACTTTCGGCATTAACATAGTACATTTACCTCCTTTACTTTCATCATTGTTCATCTGAAATGAACTATGTATCAGTAAGGGGAATGGAGGGCTTGGATCCTAAGTATTGCCTTAAGGAATCTTCTCTGATTTCCTTTACACCTCCGTTATAGTTCTTTCTTTTAGCACTGTCAATAGTTGAGTGCTACATTTAGCACCGATTCAGCACTCTTTCCAGGCATAACAAAAGATCTCTTGCGAGATCTTTTTTCTTATCCGTTCTTCTTTGAATCTGCAGGCATGATAGAGGCATTATAAATACTGAAGTATTACAGAGTTCTTTATCCAAACAGGAATATATAGAACCAGTTTTCAAATACATGATGATAAAGATCAACTAATCTGTTTTAGAAGAAAGAGACAATGATCTATACGAAACCGTTCGCAGCGCTTGGAAGGTTAATTTGAATAAAGCGAAACAGTACAAATACTGCTTAGCTGTTGTTGATGGAATAGTCAAAAATGTTTACAATATCGATGGATGGCAGAAAGACCATAGGGCTGATACAGGAAGATATGAGTTTTATGGGCACGAAGCCCCAAAAGAAATCAAAGATGTTTTTGTAAATATGAGAATTCCAGAAAAAAACAGAAGAAGAGGAATGGCATCTCCGGTGCTGTATTGCAACTAGATGAATGCTTGTTCACAAAAATATAGATTTGCGAACACAATTCAAATTAAAAGCGTCATCAAAATGAACGCTGTCCCTAAACTGAACTTTATCAGTTAAAATATATTTGTAGAGGGAGGAATGAATAATGCAGATTAAAGCAGTCAAATTCAGAAAAGACGGTTTTTATTCACAGCCATTTGTTTTCGGCGGTGAAGAGGGAATGGACAAGTTCGATAAGAATATCAGATATAGAGGGTCCTTACAGAACTATCTGATCGATACCGGTGAGGAAGTGATCCTTGTCGATACGGGATTACCTGCAGGAACCCCGGAAGAAGTTCCTGATGAGAACTCGCTTCTTTATACCGGAAAAGACATCTGTTCCTATATGGAAGCATTTAAAGCTTTGGGTTATGAGCCTGAGCAGGTAACAAAGATCGTTCTGACGCACAGGCATAACGATCATTCCGGAGAACTGAGATCATTCCCGAACGCAAAGATCTATGTCAATGAAGAGGAATTGTCGGCAGCAGAACTGCAAGGCCTGGAAAACATCGTTCCCGTGAAGTTTACGGACGGCGCATATTGCAACTTCCCTGAATCACAGAAAATAATCGATGGTATTCATATGATCAAAGCCAAAGGCCATACCAACGGCAACAGCATCGTCATCGTTGAAAACAACGATAAATACTATATGTTCCATGGTGACATCACTTATGTCGATGAAGCCTTGTATGAAAATAAGCTTTCTGTCGTATTTGACGACTTAACTGCCGACAGGATCACGTTGGACAGAGTCAGGGAATTTATCAGAAATCATCCGACCGTCTATTGCGGAACGCATACTCCGCAAGGTTATGAAAACCTTGAAGCAGACAGAGTAATGGATCTGGATCATCCGGTTGAGACGGTATTGGCAGAAGTTGATTTCATCAAAGCTCAGGCAAGCGGAAAGTATGTCTGCTCGATCTGCGGATATGTCTATGATCCGGCTGAAAATGACGGGATCGCATTTGAAGATCTTCCGGATGACTGGAAATGTCCAAGATGCAGACAGGGGAAAGAGAAGTTCAACAAAGCTTAGAAAACGATCAAAGAGTAGATGGACGCAGTTCTGCTGAACAACATCCATAAATCTGTAAATAAGCGAACATAATTCATTCAAACAAAGACTTCTGTTATATAATCCGAAGTCTTTTTTATATAAAATGGAAATAGAAAGACAAATCGGCATTTATAGTTTTGGTAAACTATCGACTCAGAGGAGGCAGGAAATGGATCTTCAAGATAGAATAAATGAGATATTGAAATTGGATATCGATGGCAATGAACTTCTGGATTTTTCTCGAAGTGATTTGATTTATCGATTTCTTGTAGAAGAGTATGGGTGGAATGAAGTTCAACAGTCCTTATTTCAAGCTCTTATAGATGAAAAACCAAAGAAAGATTATGCCACGATAGCACAAGTATTCTGGTTTGCGATTTTGGATAAATTAGATATTGATCGAGATATGGCTGTTGCATTAATTAACTACAGATGTAATCCATATGATTCCCCTTATGAAGACAATCTCGCATGGTCAATAACATCAAGCCTGTACAAT
>JAFRJA010000140.1 GCA_017432545.1 Erysipelotrichaceae bacterium | reverse complement strand
ATGAAGCGCTTAAACAGGTTTCTATGGAGCATAGAACCAATGGTCCTGTGGAGCTCAAAGCCTCTGGTGCTAATAATATAAGCATTAAGCTTAAGGCTGTGAAACAGGAAGCCCAAGTGCTTTAGCCTTGGGTAGCTCACTCGGCAGTACCGTGTGTTTCCTGATAAGCAGCCTGGTGAACTTCCCAGAGGGAGATCATATCGTTTATGATCGTATCCTGATCGACCATCGTCATTAAAGCTGCATCACCATCTTTGAAATACATTTCAAAGCAGTTTTCCTGATCAGAATCGCCTAGCTGGAAAGGCAGATCAATGTCTTCCTGAACATCGGTGATCTTGGCGGTATCACCATCTACTGTAACGTCACCATAGACATAAGTGAGCAGTTCATCATTGTTTGGCGTTAAGATCATGATGGCCGCAAAGGTAATATTCTGCGGATCGTCCATGATCAGATAGACATTGTAGCCATCATTGCTGACACCTTCTGCTCCAGCCGTGAAATACTCTCTCCATTTGCTGCGTAAACCAGTCGGATCATCCGGAGTAGCAGTAATAGTGCTTGAAGTGGTGACACCGTTTTCGGTAGTCGTAGTAGTCTGTGTGGTATTGCCTTCTGAGTCGGCAGTTGTAGTCGTTAATGAAGTTGAAGCAGAAGATGAAACTTCTACCGAGCAGGAACACAGGCCCAACACCAGCAGCACAGAAGTTAATAATGTAATAATTTTTTTTCATATTCATAAACATCCGTATTACATTCTTTTATCTATTTATAATCAACCCAGCGGTATCTCTACGACCTCGGCCATCTTGGTCAGACAGCTCTCGATCTGAACTGAGATCTCTTTGACCAGACGCTGGGTGATCTCCTGATTCTTTTCCTGTTCCAGTTTGTCATAGAGATTATCCTTGACCTGTTTGGAGATATAATCCATTCTCGCTTTCAGATAGCTTTTCGGAACGACCTTTCTGATCGGACTCGGGATATTGGAGTTGAGGAATGCCTCCTGCATCTTGTCTTTGCCTAAAGCCAAGATCAGCAGTGAGATGACTGCGCCAGCGATGATTCCCGGCAAGCCGTTGGCGATCAGAGCTACGCCACCGCCACCGCACAGTAATCCTACCACGATCGAGATCGTCGCATCGATCAGCCAGGTGATCTCTTCAACGGCAAATAAGCTCTTGGCTTCAACATTTATCTCGATATCACTCATAGATAAGAAAGAATTGAGCGATAGTGATGAATATGGAACGTTGTGTCTGACACAGATCGGCATCGTATATTCTTCCAGTTCAAAGGAAACGGTCTTGAGCCATTTGGCTACCGGTTTCATCAGTAAGGCTCTGGCCTCATCAGTATGTAACCAGGTATCGATCTCTTTCTGCATCACATCATCGATTTCCGAAAGCTTTTCTATCTCACCATTGCGCCATTTCTCACTGACCGGTAAAGCAACGTGCTCCAGGATCGGTTCGACCATCGTCTCGACTGCGTCATGATACAGTTCGCTGATATGTTTTTCCACGATCTGCTCAACGGTGCTGGAATCGACTAGAGCTTTGACTTCTTCCTTGAACTGTCTGAGTTCATCATCGATCTTCCCGCACCAGGCCAGACCGGTAGCTACGGAAAATTCAGGTTCCATACTGGTGACGATCACGGAATCATCGAACACTTCACGACACCACTCTTTTATGATCGGCATCTTTGAAACACCACCAGTCAGAAAGAGAAGTTCCGGCTGTTTTTCTTTGATGGCCTCTTTGGCCTGCGTCAGGCTTTCGATAAATACTTCCTTGAATGATCTGTTATCCAGTCTTTCAGCTTTCTGGTTAAGAAGCTTATCGGCGATTACCGGATCAAGTTTCAATATCAGTTTTACCGGCAGCAGGCCCTGACGGATGGATACAGATTGTGAACATTCGTTCTTGCTCCAGTATTCTTCATCGGAGAAATATTTTTCTTTAAGTCTTCTAGCCGCAAAATCACAATAGCTGTGCCAGGCATCGCTTTCTTCAAAGATCTTGCGGATCTTGGCTTCATTAGGCGAAGCTTTGATCGATTCTTCTAAAAGGATCTCATCCATAATGCCGCCGCCCAAAAAGACTTCGCCGCAGGTCTTCAGTTCAACTTCTTTTCCCCCCATGATATAGGCAAAGTCCGTTGTTGAAGAACCGATATCGACGACCATTACCGGTTTATTGAGGATATCATAGCCGACCTGCAGATGTTTGGACTGACAAGCCGAAACAAGCGCGGCTCTTGATTCAGAAATAATTTTTGTTGGCGGATAGCCGGTCTTTTCAAAGATCGAACGGTACTCTTCTCTGGCCATCTTGTCCCAGCCTGCCGGACAGCCGATATAGAAGCAGCAGTCATCTGACTTGATCAGATCGCCATTGAGATAGAGTTCTCCCAATACGCCTGACGCAAAACTCTTTACGTCTTTGGATGCTTCAGGATCGACCAGGAAACGGCTTTTGAATCTTTCTTTTCTCCTGGTCGCATCAGGTGCGTAGCAGGCTCCTTCTCCGATCAGCAGCTTGCCATCTCTGAGTAAGGCATAGGCCGTAATAAAACTCTTGGCTTCGTTTACACGGAGCACCTCAGGTGCCGTATCATTGTTTTTATCAAATCTGGTTACGGCGCTTTCCGCATCACCCAGATCAAAACCATAGTAACGATCCATAGCTATTCTCCTGCCGCCAGCCCTTTACGAAGCACAGTTCCGCCAATAACCAAAGCCGGTCTGATCGTGCCTGAAACTTCCGAAGGCATCAGTTCAAACAGTTCCCGCTTGTTGCCGTCATAATCAACGACATCGATCTTCTTGCGGTGCAGATAGAATTTGACTTCGGATATGATCTGTTTACTGTATTCGTTATCCATTTCCGCATAAGCCGATTCCAGCAGCTCTGAGAACAGCTGGATATCTTCTTTTTTCAGCTCATCTCTTTCTTCCAACAGAGCTTTCTTGTTTTCAAGGAGCTCCTCATTTCTGACTCCCTCAAGGATCTTGTCGGCTGTAAGTACGCTGTTTAATAAAATGTGATAGGTCTTTTCGCCATCAGGAATCGTCTCGGCATATAATTCCTGGCGGTTTTCTTCTTTCTTTCGGGCAGAGAAAATTCCGGAAAGAAACAGCAGTAAGGCTGCAATTCCTGCGACTGAGAGCCCGATGATCATCTCGTTAGTCGGTGGCCATGCATCCGTAAAATAGATCAAGCCGGCACACGCTGCCGCCAGACAGAGAATTCCTAAAAGCAGGAAAATGATAAACCACGCTGATCTTTTCGGTTTACTGATGCCGGGACGGTATTGCGATTTAGACCAGATCGTGGACTCACCATCGCAATTTAAAAAACCGGCTGCTGAAGATAACGACTCGATCAGACATACGGCCGTATTTCTGATACGTTCGTTTTCTTCCTCTTCGTTGTACGCCAAAAGGATACGGTTGAGCTGTTCCTCTACAGCTGAAACAGATTCAGCTGAAGCTTTAGCAGCCGCCATATTATTTAAGAAACGTTCTTTATCTCTTTCAAGAAGTGCCTGCATGCTTGCCATAAAATCACCTCTGTTTTCAATTGAATTCTAGCACATATCTACCTGAAGGATCAGCGCTTCCCAAGGCTTCAGCAGACCTTTTTCATGTTGCGGACAGGAACAGATAAGTACTTTTGTATTTTCTTCATAGACAGGATCGATGTTTACCTCATAATCTTTAAAGTTCACTAAGACCCTGATCGTTTCATCCTTGTTGTATCTTTCATAGATATAGATGTCGTTGCTGTCATCTTCAAACGATCTGAACTTTCCATCGATCAAGACCTGATGTTTATCTCTTAACTGTTTCAGCTGACGGTAATAATTCAGAACAGAAGCAGGGTCATTTTCTTCTTTTTCAACATTTACTTCATGATAGTTGTCATTGACCTT
>JAFRJA010000139.1 GCA_017432545.1 Erysipelotrichaceae bacterium | reverse complement strand
GAGAGTTCCTGATATTTTATTAGTCTGAACGCCGCTCATACCTATAGCAGCAAAGATACAGAAAATTGACGCAAGATATCCGACATCGTCGTCCGCAGATCAATGCCCATGATCGACGACAGAAGCAAACCGCCTTTCAGGATGAAATTATCTCTGTATCCTGAAACAGACAGCCTTTCAAGAAAACGCTCAAACGCAAAGTATTGCATCGCCTGTTGAGGTGTACAGTTATTTTTCCTTGCATAGTTTTCACCTTGTCAGAAAGAGATTGAACATTAACTGTTTTCATATAAGCACCTCTGTGACAATCCTCACCTTTTTCATGCAATTGAGTTTTTCGGCATAATCAAACAGTCTGCCGGGATCGATCAGGCCATCCGCAATGACTTTCTTCATAAAACGATTAGATTCTTCTTTATCAACACCTGCATCAGTAAAACGGCAAAGATCGCAAAAGATCCTTTCAAGATCATAGCAGTAAACACTGTTGCCATAGGAAGTTATTACCATGGCCTTCCCAAGATCCAGGAATTCCTTTTTGACATAATGAAGATTAACAGGATAATCAAAACCTCTGGTTCCATAACCTGAATAGACAGTAATATCAAACGCTTCCGGCGTTCTCTTACTGAATCCGTGAAGATACATTGCTGTTCCAAAGGAAAACACAGTATCCTTATAAATATTCTGAAACAGATAATAATCATCCGGAAGAAAACCGTTAGCCAGATATATGCCGTGATGATATTTATATATGCTTCCGTTCTTCTCAAGTTTTCTGATGAAATACTTGCTGAATCCATTCTCAGCAAGTACCTCGGCAGTTATTACGCCGTTTGACCGCTCTGCAATTTCATTCAGTTTATTCTCAATTTTATCTTTCACACACATATTATATCATTATATACGCGTGAAATGTAAATAATTAGATGCATCACGATATGAGCTGAAGTGTCATTATTTATTGGTTCTGTCGTAAATCTGTCGTATGAAAAAGACACTTGATTCCAAAAGTGCCTATGAATTCTATGTTATTTAAACTATTCTGTTGATTAACACTTTATTTGACGATATTTAAGCGCTTTCAGAATCAAATTATTTGATGAAGATTTCGCTATATTTACATCGGGTATGACCATGTTAGGCTTATAAGCCTAAAAGGCCTTAATAATCATAGTTTCTTGCCTTTTTCAGCCTTTTAAAACATGGTCTAGGGTCCCGATGTCAATATCGAAATCCGTAGTCAAATAATTTGAAGTTTTCATCACCAAATAGTTTGGTAATCAATACTATTCCCTACTGACTCTTAATCAGAGGATCTAGGGTTCGAATCCCTAGGGAATCACCATTGATTTCATTAGATCCGCAGGGATCTTTTTTTGTTTTGAATGTGCCTGAAAGACCTTGTTTGCAGGGGTTTATGACATCCCATATATACAGACTGTTCATGAAACATCAGAACGATCTGATGCATCTCATTTTCATAAAATCCGTGATTTCTCCCGTATCCCTGTCTTCATAATAAGAAACCAGCAGTCTCTTGAATTCGGGTACATCTTTTTCCGGAATCATGATCATTCCATCACCCTGAGAAATCATGAAATGGTTCGCAAATATCACGGCAGCCCTCTTATTGCCATCATTAAAGATTTGAGCCTTCATGCAGTAAAGACAAAGGCCAATCGCTTTTACATCATTAGATCTTTCAGAGCGTAGAATACGGTCGATTTCTTCTTTTACCACATTTTCGATCGGAAGAGGCGGAATGTAGCTCGTACCTCCGATCGTGACCGGGACTCCCCTTATTCTTCCTCCATCCTGATAGAAACCCTCATTCACAAGTCTGGCGATATGGCAGAGTATCGAATAATCGCTGGGATAGCTGATGACATCTTTGTCCAGTATAAATTCCCATGCGTGCTTCAGATTCAGAATCTTCTGTACATCACTCGCAGATACTCCGCTGACCTTTCCGTTCTCAATGATCTCCTCCGTCTGAGGGAATGTCGTGGCAACACCTTCCAGCACGGCCTGGTCATAGATGTTTGATTTAAGATTGCTTCTGGCAAAGTCAAGATTCAACAGCACCCTTGCGGAAAGTTCGGCATCCGAATGACCCAGCTGAGCCAGCTGTTTATTGATACTGCGAATGTGTTTTCTAAGTTCCCTTGCTTCCCTGGCGTTTCTTAAAAGAAGCTGATACAGCTCATCCGTGTAGAGACCTACATATGTCGAAGTCAGTTTGCTGTCGACCCTTTTTCTGACATACAAGTACTTTTTTCCGTCTCTTTCCTTGATTTCCGGACTGCCGTCGTACGGAAACAGATTCAGTCTCACCTGATAATCCGCTCTTTCCTGAAGCAGTTCCTGGATCTGTGT
Source organism: Erysipelotrichaceae bacterium (assembly GCA_017432545.1). Lineage (GTDB taxonomy): Bacteria > Bacillota_I > Bacilli_A > Erysipelotrichales > Erysipelotrichaceae > Colivicinus. Next base: position 975 of record JAFRJA010000139.1, on the reverse strand, counting down.
ATAAGTATGACTCATATCTTTCTCCTGTAGGGAACTTTTACTAACACTATTATATATTTTTGTTCCCTATTTTTCCACCTGTTCTGAAAATCCCTGCGTATTTGTATGTTATTTTCTTGCAAAAACAGATCAATTCAACGTTGGCCGTAAAACCGGTCGTAAGAAAAGGCACTCATATTCAAAAGTGCCTGTAAATACTGCATTATTTGATATATCCCCTTCTGACTCTTAATCAGAGAGTCTAGGGTTGCAATCTCTTAGGGAATCACCATTGATTTCAAGAAGTCCGAAAGGATCTTTGTTCAATAGTGTCTGGAATGTATTATGAATTATTCTGACAAGCTGGTTCTGACCATTATCGTAATAAACACGTATCTCATCATAAGAAAGAAGATACCCGATATTGTCTTTAACAAAATCTGACAACTGTTTTACCAGTTTTGTATATAAAGACATTTCATCTTCAGGATCGCACTCTCTTTTATTTACTACAATGGTCTTAACTTCGATTGGAGCTTTTACCGCAAAGAAATACAATGAATTGAAGATCTTCCTCCTTTCACCCATATTGATATAGCGATAGATCTCTTCCTGTCTGATGATCGGCCCGCAATGAACCAGTGTTCTCTCTGAAATTGAAGAAACTCTATAATCAAGATTTCTGACGATGTCTTCTATATTATCTGACTGCTTATGAAAAACCAGAGAAAAAATATAATATGGCGACTGAATGTCATATTTACCGAAATCACCGGATTCATCAATAAAGATAGACAGTTAATTCATATAATAAAAAATGCGAGGGACTCCCCCGCTAGGTGGACCCGAGCCTTCCGGCAGCCCATCTACACTTAAATATTAGGAACTGTCACAAAATAAATCATCAGTTTATCAGTGAGTACTGATTTCTTTACCCTTGTTAGGCTTGATGATGTAATTCCATTGGCCGAACTGTTCGCATTCTTCAATGGCGAT
>JAFRJA010000138.1 GCA_017432545.1 Erysipelotrichaceae bacterium | reverse complement strand
ATACGTATGTATTCGTTGAGCAGATAGACGACCGGTACGGCCATGCACATCAGCAAGATGCCCATACGCAGATTTTCTTTCCAGTTTGTCACCAGAAATGACCAGTTAAGTCCCTGTCCGGCAGCCTGGGCCGCAAACACATTGTTGATAACAACAGCCATCAAGCAGATCAGCAGGGCTTCAACCAGCGACAGTGCACTGAGTCTAACATTGAGCACATAGTTTTTCCGATCGGCTTTCGCCCCTTCTCTGGTATAGACCCAGCCGCTGCCAAGCTGCAGCTTGATATGGTCAGGAACAAAGCGGAAATGCATATACAGCAACAATGATGCAATCAACGATTCGGGAAAGCCGGCCACAAAATATTCGATCGTGCTGCGGCCATAGAACACGTTTTTCACACCGCCTGAAGGTAAGAGAATTGAGAAATTGACCTTCCAGCCGATCATCAGAATAAACGTAAAGGCAAGTGCACAAAGAAGGCTTTTTCTGATGGTTTTAAAACTGCCGGCATAAGCAAATGAAGCTGCCGCCAGAACCAGCGTCAGATAGATAGAAACGGAATAAAGACCGCTGTAATCAACACCGACCCTTACAAACTCTGCTACTGCCAGAATTACAAAAGCGATCAGACCGCTTTCCAGCCCGCCGATTCCGGCACAGAGAATCAGTGAAAGATCCGAGTAAGCCAGAATCCATTTGCCGATACCAACGACACTGTTATTGCTTTGACGGATATAGATAACCGAGGCAGCACAAAGAAGCGCCAGAATCAGTGTCAGATAAAACCGTGTTTGATTGATTTTTACTTTATGTTTCTTTCTCATGACAAGAATAATTCTAGCATCTCCTTGTTTCTTTGACATTATTTTATGACAGTATTTTTCGTCAGCATCTGATTAAGAATAAAACACCATGAATCGGCATTGATCGAAGAATGATAAAACCTTGCGTTTGAAGCAAGGTTTCTATTTAATTGTCCTCCAGCAGATTGTGCTTCCTAAGGTAGGCGATCGTCATCATGACATCGTTTTCATCCTCATCGATGATCAGGGCTACTTCCTTTTCGAAAGTATCCTCGATGCCTGAATAGACAAACACTCCTACGTTGGTGATCGTCTTGAGCATCATCTTCAGATAAACGATGGTGTAGGTGTCTCCACCGGCTAGCTTCCTCAGCTTTCTGATCTCGGGGCTTTCAAAAAAATCCGCTTTCAGTCTCATCCAGTAGTATCTCTTTGACCCGGATCTTGTTCTTTTTTCGTTCTCCATATGGTTCTGCTCCTTTCTGTTCTGCTCCTTGACAAAAAACGTCTTCAAATGATCTATGAAGACGTCTAACATTTTTTTCTGATACGTTTGTGATACGCTACAGTTTAATCAGCATTGATTTTTAACACGTTTTATTGATATCTGCTTACATTCGTTTTTTCAAAAGTCCTTATTTATAAGGCTTTTTTGATGTTACTTATTTTTTGTATAACTGAACTTAATCAAACTAAACCTTTTTTCAATTCTCCCGTACGCACCGCCATTTAAAGCAAAAAAGTCACTGAAAAGTGATTTTTTTCTTCCTTTTTATAGATTACTTATTATAGTAATTTGTTTTAAAATTGATTTGTTCAAATAAAATCATCAACTTTTGATCATCTTTTTATGAAAGATTAATAAAAATTGGTAGAATTAAAAAGTATACGACAAAAAATTATGGAAAAACTGAAGGAACACAAAATAAGATATATCATTATCGCTATAGTTGCTATTCTGGTGATAGCGTTATACAGGCACGAAATGGAATATCGCAAACCGGTCAATGTAGTTGATCAGCGCGTTGAAGGAGATGATTACATCGTCACTCTTGACGGGCCGGGCAGCTGTTATCTGGGCAAAGAGCACACTATCGATATAACAAAGTGGACAAAAACAGATGAAAACAACGTCTGTGTCTTACCTATAACAGAATATAAAACAAACCTCTATTTAAGAAACTCTCAGGGTTTCGACTGCGGAAGCATTGAAGGACTTGAACTTTCTTTTATTGAAGGAGTAAAGATAACTTCCGGCAAAGTATATCTTGCCGTAGGAGGTCAGGAAAAACTGACCTATGAAACAGAATATAAAGGCGTTATTAATGAAAAAGTTGTTCTGACTAGTGGCGATGAGAATGTCGCTACGATCGATGAAGATAATGTCATTCATGCGATCGGTTTGGGGCAAACCAAGATCACGGCAACTTTCGGAGAAAAAACCGATTCGATCGATGTACTGGTTACAGATCTTATCGTCCTGGCACCACGTGAATTTGATGTCAATAAACCATATGTTAGATGCGGTTACTATACCAAGGAAGAAAATGACCTGTTAGACGAGATACTGGCTTCAAGAGTTGAAAAAGTCGGTTGGCATACCAGAGCCGGCGTTGTCGAAGCAGCGAGATTCCTGGCTTTGGAATTCCCGTTTAGAGTCAATTATTTTGTTGAAAACGGAAGAGTTGATTCTTATGTAGGAAGATATGCAGATGGCGAAGGAAGATATTACCACGTCGGTTTATATCTTGACCCATCGCGTTATGAAGACCTGAATCAGGATATGATATATGGCGGTCCCGGATGCTGGGGCTGTGCGATCAATGAGTTCTCAAGAAACAAAGTCTCCGGAAACGGTCTTGACTGCAGCGGCTTTGTGGCATGGGCTATTCTTAACGGCGGTTTTGACTGCCGTGACTTAGGTGCGGGCATTGCTCAAGACTGGCCTGATCTGACCGATCTTGGTGAAAAGAAAGTATTATCTTCAGAACTTGATGAAAACAAATTAAGAGTCGGCGATCTTCTTTCAGGACCATATGGCGGAACCGTATTTGAAGGCGGTCATATCGCCATCGTTGCCGGCATCGATAAAGATGGATATATCTATGTTGCCGAAGAGCTGGGTTATGCGAATGCCTGGGGTTACTTCATCAAGAAATATGATAAGTCTTCACTGCTGCACTACTTCTACTATCGGGTAGATATGGAAAAGTATTACACTGACGGTGATGGCAATCTGACAGACTTCTGGATCGAAGAAGAATAGACAGATGGGGTTTGGACAACCCCTTTTCTTTAGGCTGTTTACCAATAAATCTATACTCATAAAAAAACGGAATCATAATCATATGATTTCGAAAATATAATTCATTAAAATATCAGATCTTTTTGTTGTTCTATCAATGGAACAGATTGGTAATTCTCTGCCAACCTTCGACCCTGTGTACTTCCGTTCCAAATTTGTATCTGACTGTCGTAGGAACATTTTTTATGCCCAGCTTATACAATAATAATTCGCTGTTGGTAACTTCAAATATTCCAACCCGGAAATTACGGTATTTGGCGGCACATTCTTCAATAAGTTCGCTTGCCCGCACGCACGTATTGGACCAGCTTACACCAAACAGGACTATGACATTCGGGGCATTGATAAATCTGCCGAAATTCGCTTCCGTTACGACCGTTGTATGCTCGCTTCCTCCAAAGTCACCACCTGCTACCTTTTCCAACGATTCATCTGACAATACTTCAAATTTTTTATCCATCGTCCCTCCCTTCTGAAACAGATATTTTTTTACAAAGGCATCTGTTCATATTTGCCTAAGCTGTAATGTGTTGCTTTATACTTGTTATATTTTATTATGATTAATCCTTGCGAATATGTTTCATCATCATGATCTCAAAACCACTGGGTGAAACAAGATGTGCTCCCTTAAAATGTTCAGCTTCAACGATCACATCTTTGCCTAAAGCGTTATGGAAACCATGGTCCATGAAGAACTTATACCCCTCATCAAAATCATCGACATTGATATGTAAAATAAGCTTATCCTGCGGAAAATGATCTGAACTTGTAACATCAACGATATTACCTTTATCGTCTTTCATTCTGATACTGCCACCGACGATTCCTTCTTCAGCTTTATCATTATGGATTATCTCAAAACCCAGATCCTTAAACATACTGACAGTTTCTTCAGAATGAGAAGTCAGTATTGACGGACAGAAATTCGTAATTTTCATACGTTTTTGAACTCCTTATATAGTATAAAATCATTCTAATTTATGATAATGATTCAGGATCAGATCAGGAATTATCCATTTTTTTAAGAAGATATTCCCAGGTCTCTTTGTCGTCAGTGTTTCTTAAAACCTCCAGGCAGAACTCGTCACGTTTCTTCTGTCTGTCTTCAAGCAGATATGGCTGTTTATTATCAGATAGGCAATAAGGCAGATTATCCAGAATATCTTTATCATTTATTTTAACAGAAAGGTATTTCTTTACATCCTGATGTTCGGTAATGGCCCCCACATAAGCAGCCAGAGACTCAGTTTTGATCATTTGCGCATATCTGATCCTTTCTTTTGGATCAGGATGAGCAGCTGCCAAAAACCCTATCAAAAGTGAAGTATTTAAGCTTATCGGTGCATCGATCCTTTCTTCGATCGTCTTATCCAGATCAATCAGAGCTTCGCCATATTCACAAGCTTCAGCATACCAGTTTTTATAAGTTTCCTCTCTCTGTTTCTGTTTCAGATCAAAATATGCTTCCGGATAGGATGAACCGATCTCTTTCAATCTTTCACCAGCGGTTTTCCGATAAGAAAAAGATCTAAGAAAAGCCAGCATCAGTAAAGCTTCACTATTGATCACATAGAGTGACTCCCTTTTGTTTTCTTCATAAGGATCAGTCAGCAAGATCCTGATCGCCAGCATTTCTTTAAGTTTTCTTTCGATGGCAAGTTCATGGATCAGTGTTTTGCGTCCTGTTATGGAACTGCAGATCAGGGCATAGCGCATCTCATCGTTTCTGATAGCCTGGGCAGCAACATCTCCAAAGGAAAAGAACTTATCCTGGGGAGAAATCTTGGCGATGTAATAAAGCAGTTCATCATTTTCACAAAGTTTGAGGGCTTTCTTAAAGAGTTCATTATCAGAGAGGTCTACGCCTTTTTTAAGTTCTTGTCCCAGATACCTTTCCAGATCATTCTGCTTAATTGTTCCATCTAAGATCTGCACTTCAGTAATAATCTGATCAAGTTTCCAGAAAGCATCTTTTTCTGCATTACTGACTGCCTTTTCCAGATCTTCCGGTTCAGCTTGATCGTACCTGTTTATCACATCAACAGTAGTCTGAAGATCACTCCAGACTTCATCGATCTTTTTTTTAGTATCTTCAGAAGCATCCTCTCTGGCACTATCAAAAATCCCCTTCAGTTCGTTTGAAATTCTGTATTCGTTAATATCAAATTCCATGGCGAATTCCTTCCGGATTATGTTCAAAAACTCATCAGAAAAGTCGATCGGTTTTTACAATATATAAACTTAATTAACGGAAAACTGTTCCGATTCTATGTTTTCTTTTTCTTTAAACAGATCGCTGAACTGTTTATTCATGTAAGACTCAACTTCGTTATAATCTTCTTCTTTGCATTCCGCCATAATGGAGATCGCGTTAGAATTACCTTTGAACGCTCAATAAAAAAACTGAAAAAAACTGACAGCAGGATCGTCACAAGTACATTGCCGGAACTTTCTCAGTTGTATCTTTCATGCCTGTTCCTACCTCAATATTATAATTATAAATCTTTACTCAGATACCTTTATTTTCTTTTAATTTCATTAATGATCAGAGCAACTTACACCAAAAATCTCTTTTCATTAAATCTGCTGACAGAAAGCTGTTATTTCATCTTTTCTGTTTTCAACTGCTTCCTTATACTCGATCGAAGTAAGACCTAAACTGCCACAGTATTCTACTTCCAGATGACCGTAGAAATGTTCGATTGTGGAAATGATCCTTTCACATTCTTTGATGTTAGGACCGGTCCTTAACGCGATGACATAACCTTTCTTGCCGGAAGGAATGGTGCTGTGGGGTTCATGAGTATTGCACCAGGGAGTACAGCGATCTATGAAAGCTTTGAACTGTCCGGGTACATCGGCCCAATAGGATGGCGAAACACAGACGATGATATCAGCCATTTCAAATTCTTTCATCAGAAGAACGACATCATCAGTTAAAACACATTCTGCCGTTTCATGACAGCTTCGGCAGCCTTTACAGAAACTGAAATGATAATCATCGATACAGACATCCTTCACGTAATATCTTGGTGGCAGCTGCTCAGAAACGATCTTGACAATCAGAGCAGTAGCACCGGTCCTGACAGGACTGCAGTTAATCACCAGAGCCTTCATAATACTCCTTTTCTATCTTTTAAAAAAGCATTGCGTTACAACAATGCCGGAATAATACAGTAAATATAATCAGCTGAAAAACTCTCTCAGACGGTCAACGATCCTTCTTAAATCAGAACGGTTGTGGATCTCTTTGATCACTTCTGTAGCCTGAACAACATTATCGGTAATGACCGCATCGGCACTTGAACAGAAGAAATGATGTTGCGAATCACGGTCGTTGGCTGTCCAGACCAGGACCTTCTTGCCTTTTTTATGGACATCTTTGATCGCATCAGCTGTGGCCGCTTCTTCTTCCAGAGCCAGATAATCGCAGTTCAATGATGAAGTATCGCCGAAAGAAGCAAAAGTCAGATAACATGTCTGCATTTCCGGATAATTGGTCTCGATGTAATCGATCAGATTATATTTGAGCGAGATCAGCACGACATCATCGATCATGTCACGTTCCTTGATGATCCTTGCCGCATCATCACACATCTGTTTATCAGCTGTCTCACCTTTAAGTTCCGTGAACAAAATAACTTTACCCTTGCTGGCATCAAGAATTTCCTCAAAAGTCGGGATCGGTTCTCCATCAACGGACAGCTTTCTGATCTCAGCCAGGGTCATCTCTTCCGGTTTGCGCTTATCGCCGGCAACGCGGGCAAAATTACCGTCATGGTTGAGGATATAATAACCGTCTTTGGTACGCTGGATGTCGATCTCCGAACCATAGGCTCCGATTTGGGAAGCTTTTTCTAGACCTGAAACGGTATTCTCCGCCCCTTCTACTCCGCCACCGCGATGGGCGATGATCTTGACCGTTGAATCAAGGGGGAAGAATCGGTCGAAATTGTTGTTGAGGATTATTGAAGTGACGATAACCGCGATGATCGCACAGACCAGACCAACTTTGTCAAAAGTGCGTATTCTGACCTGACGCTCACTATATCTGATGACCTCGCCGGTTGTATATTTATAGTAAAGCTGAGTCATCTTCATGACATAGAAAGGCGTCACACAGAAATGAGCCAGAAGCGAAACGATGACGCCTGCCAGCAGGAAGAATACCGTTGCACCTCTTCTGACTTCACCAGGCAAAGGAAGAATGTAGGTCAGAGCTAAAGGCAATACCAGCACCAGTCCGGTAATGATCCCCAGGACAGCTCCCATTGACAAAATAAACATGATGTTTTCATTGAGGTAGTCCTTACCGTTTTCTTTGACAAGTTTTCTGGATTGCCTGCTTGCTGACACAACATCAAGCTTATCGAGAACCATGCCATGCATGATAAACAGATTGGCGATACCGATCGAAATAAAAATGATCACGGCGATCGAAGCCAAGGCCAGATAAAGAGGAGTACTGGCAATTACCGAAGCGATGAAAGTTGGGATACGGAAACCTTCCGTCAAAGAAATAGATAAGCCGATACCAACTAAAGGAGCGACCAGCGCAATATAGATGATGACACCCAGGCCTTTAAGATTGAACAGAGAAAAAACGCCTTTAATCGCCTGGTCGATACTTCTCCAGATATCAACATCTTCGCCCATCAGCAGCTGCTTGGACATGATGATCTTGGAATTGAGGTCAAGGGCTACATAGAAAAACAAGGACAGCACCGCGATCAGGATGATCAGTATGCCCTGCCATGTTCCGAAAAGGAAAGTGAAATCACCGGTCGAGACCGCAACCCGGCCTGTCGAATTCAACAGGATCCTGAAAAGTCTGCCCAAAAGAAAAAGTAAGATCCCCAGGATCAGCTTGGTAGCGATCTGATATTTCAGGATATCGGGAATAGCCTCAAGAAAAGGCTTAAGTTTCAAATCTCTTTCATGCATAATCGGTTATTTCTACAGTTGAAATCTTAATTATAGTTCATCTAAATAAGATGAGTGCTGTTAAACAGACTGATAAGATTTATTCAGCCATTCATCTTTTGTCAGGATGTTGGTCTCATCATCTTCAACAGTCCCGAAACGTGTTTCATACTTTCCAAAAGCATAATGTCTGAAACCGCACTTTTCCTGTACTCTGGCTGATTGCTTATTGTTCAGAAAATGACCGCAGAGTATGACATCCAGTTTCACATCCTCAAACAGATATCTGATCACTTCTTTGACAGCCTCGGGCATCAGCCCTTTTCCCCAATAGTCTTTGGCTAATACATAGCCTATCTCCCGACAATTGAGATCAGATAGTTCCGGGAATTTAACTTCATCGTATTCTTCGATCCCCAAAGAACCGATAACCTTCTCATCATATTCCAGTGCAAAGGTCTTCTTGTGATCGATGAATGAATCTAGGATCTGCTGTGATTCTTCTTTATTCTGATGCGGTGTCCAGCCCGCCATTTGACCTACGCCGTCTACTGAAGCGTACTCAAAAAAGTCATCCAGATCCTCTTGCCTCCAGGGGCGAAGGACCAGACGCTTTGTTTTTAATACTATGTTGCTGATATCGATATTTGCGTTCATAATTCAATACATGTCGTAGTCTTCAAACCATTCCATAACGGCCGATCGATGATTATTTAATGAGTATCTCTGTGCTTCTTTCATAGCTTTTTCAGCATCTGTATAGACAAGAAGCTGCAAAGGTTCTTCCTTACTTCGCAAGATATGTGAACTCAGATTTCTATTCCAGCTATTGATGAAGTATTCATGATCTTCATCAAGCACGATGACATAATTCGGTTTACTGTATCGGCATTCTTTTCCGACAGTTTCAAGGAAATCTTGGTTTTTGTAGATGAGTTCACCATTTTCAAAAACCACATAATGCTGAAAGATGACGATCACATATCTTCCACTTTCAAACTGTAAAGACCATTCACGGGAGAATTCATCATTCTTGAGATAATGCGAAAACAGATCATTAGTATAAGCTATATAATTATTGTTACTTTGATCTTTATTGAATACCAGTTCGATATTCTCTTGTTTAAAAACGTCTTGAAACGACATCGTGTTTATAATTTACCAAATATATGGAACAAGTCTGTATTTTACTTTCTGTTTATATTCCGTATAACCCTTAAGCTCTTTTTCCAGAACTTCTTCTTCATTCTTTATTCTTTTGACGATGATCGGGATATATGCCAGCATGATCACAAAAGAAGGAAGCGAATTAAGTACCAGGGGCATGCTTAAAAAAAGAAACAGAGTCGCAAAATACATCGGATGTCTGACGATCCCATATAGACCTGTATCAACAACTTTCTGATCTTCCTTGACTTCGATGGTCCGGGAAAGATAGCGGTTTTCTCTTAACACTTCACCAAATAGACAATAAGACAAAAGAAAGACCACAACAGCACCATAAACAACGAAATCAGGAAGTGAAGTCCATTTAAAACGGTAATTCAATCCGGCAACGATAAAAGCCATCAGAAACATCAATCCGCTGTAATAGATGACATCTTTCTGTTCGCTCTGTTTTTCCTTGGCATTCAGACGGCTTTCAAGCAGATCGGGAGCTTTAAGATACATTATGATCCCGGCGATAAACATCGGCACGAAAAGGATAGCCATAAAGATCCAGCCATTGACCCAGAAAAGGTCTCCGGCCGGTATGAACAAAAGCAAGGCCATCAGTATGATACCGGCAAGGAATTTGATTATCGCTTCTTTCAGTAAAGATTTCTTCATATCAGCTTATTACCCTTACTCTGATAATATTCTCAACGGCATTGAGAGCTTTTTCATCGACATCGGAATTGGTATCGATCATCGTATAGGCATAATCACCACGGGCCTTGTTGACCATGTTTTCGATATTGATATGATTGTTACCGATGATACTGGTCAACTGCGCCAGCATGTTTGGCACATTGCGGTGGATGATACAGATGCGGTGGCTCGTCGTGCGCGGTTCAACGACTGAAGGCATATTGACCGAATTGACGATATTGCCATTCTCCAGATAATCGATCAGCTGTTTGACCGCCATCAGGGCACAGTTTTCTTCCGATTCCGGTGTAGAAGCACCTAAATGCGGGAAACAGACAGTCTTATCATTATGAGCCACTCTATAGGAAGCAAAGTCCGTCACATAACGGGCGATCTTGCCTGAATCCAAAGCTTGTAACAGATCATCTTCATTGACCAGTTCGCCCCTGGCCAGATTGATGATCCTGACGCCGTCTTTCATCAATGCGATCTTTTCTTTATTGATCGTGCCTTTGGTCTGATCGTTTGAAGGTAAATGTAAAGTCAGATAATCACATTCACTTAACAGTTCATTGATATTTGTGACATGTTTGACCCACTTGCTTAAAGCCCAGGCAGAATTGACAGAGATATAAGGATCATAGCCGTATACTTCCATACCCAGTTTAACGGCTGCATTGGCGACCAGCACGCCGATCGCGCCCAGACCGATAACACCGAGTTTCTTGCCGTTGATCTCGGGCCCGATAAAGGCGTTTTTGCCTTTTTCGATCTTTTTGGCAAAATCATCAGATTCTTCAAGCTGTTTTTCCCATTCGATACCACCGATAATATCTCGGCTGGAAAGCATCAAGGCACAGATGACAAGTTCCTTTACCGCATTGGCGTTGGCACCCGGGGTATTGAAAACAACGGTCCCTTCTTCACTGCAGCGATCCAAAGGAATATTATTGACACCAGCCCCGGCTCTGGCGATCGCCAGAAGTGAACTTGGGAATTTTTCTTCCAGAAGATTGGCACTTCTTACCAGAATGCCGTCTTCATCTTTGACATCTTCACCTACTTCATATTTATCGGAAAACAGTTTAAGACCGTTTTCATCGATCCTGTTGGCCAATCTTATTTTCATCTATCCGTTCTCCTTCGCAAATCTGTCCATGAAATCGATCAGTTTTTCTACGCCTGTCAAAGGCATAGCGTTATAGATCGAAGCACGTAAACCACCGACCAGTCGATGACCTTTGAGATTGCTTAAACCGTTTTCCGTCGCCTGTTTAGCGAAAGCCGCATCAAGTTCAGGATCAGGCGTCGTGAAAGTCACATTCATGAGTGAACGGCTTTCTTTTTGCGCGTGCGGTCTGTAGAAAGGTGTATTATCAATAAAATCATAAAGTTTTTGAGCTTTAAGGATATTTCTCTTTTCGATTTCCTTTAAACCGCCGATCTCTTCCAGCCATTCAACAACTTTACCCAATACATAGATCGGATAAGTTGCCGGAGTATTGAGCATTGAATCGTTCTTGAGGGAAAGTTCATAGTTCATGATGGAAGGAACTTTCGGATCAGTTTCGCTGATCAGATCCTTTCTGATGATTGCTACCGCAAAACCGGCAATGCCCATATTCTTCTGAGCACCCGCATAGATAAGCCCGAAATCGGAAACATTTATCGGCTTGGAAAGAATGTCCGAGCTCATATCGACGACCAGCGGAACACTTTCAACTTTCGGGAACTTCTTCCACTCCGTGCCATAAATCGTATTGTTGGCACAGATATGGATATAGGCAGGATCTTCAGAGAAGTTTAATTCATTTTCATCCGGAATGAGCGAATAATTATTTTCTTTACCATCATAGGCAATATGAACATCGCCGAACTTTTCCGCTTCCTGAGCCGCCTTTTTGGCGAAGTTTCCGGTAATGACATAATCAGCTGTCTTGCCTTTGAGAAGGTTCTGTGGGATCGACGCAAACATGCCGGTTGCTCCGCCATGCATGAACAGGATCTCATAGTCCTCAGGAATTTCCAGAAGTCTTCTTAAGCCGGCCTTGGTGTTTTCAAAGATCTCCAGGTAGCCCTTGGAACGATGTGACATTTCCATGACCGACATCCCGGAACCTTTATAATTGAATAATTCCTCTTTGATCTTGATCAATACTTCATCTGCCAGCATCGAAGGACCGGCCGCAAAATTATAAATTCTATCTTCCATCAGACAACCTCCACAATTTTCTTATAAGCTTCAAGAATATAATTGCCAACATCAGATGGCTTATGAGCATCTGAAGCTGTTATGATTTTAACATTTCTTTCTTTAAGTATCTTTAAGAATTCTTCATTAGTTCCGATATCCGGATGATCATAACGGAAATGGGAACCGGTATTGCTTTCAGTGGACATATCATGCTGCTTCAAAGCATTCGCAATCTTTTCATATGTAGGATGAAGATCATATGAAGGATAACGTTTCATCATCTTGATCTGGTCGGGATGAGCCAAACGATCAAACAGGCCTGAATTGATACAGTCATATACCGCCTTATAGTAATCCTTATAGATCTCATCACACTCATATACATCCCAGAGCAGTTTATCCGAAAAAGACATGTCATAGAGGATGGAATTGAATGAATGAACGGCTCCGGTCAGAAAATCAAGTTTGACATCTTTCAGGATCTTCCTTAACAGTTCTTCCGTATTATCCGTATAACAGACTTCCAGGCCGAATTTGACCTTAAGCGGAAGATCCATTTCTCTGATCTCCTTTATCAGCTGATAATAATCATCCAGTGTCGAACAGAATTTGGTCTCCTGTTTCAGCCATCTGGCCTGTTCATCATTTTTTTTGAGATGTTCATAGCAGCCTTCGAATTCTTTAAACCGATGCGTATGATCCAGGATATCGATCTCATCAAGGCCTTTTTTATGTCCTTCTTTCACAAATTCCAGCACATATTCTTTGGACAAAGGACCGTATTCCAGATGCATATGCCCATCCATAAGATAAGGAAGATAGAGTTTTCGCACTTTTATCTTCTCACTATCAATCGATAATACTTTGGTCTTAATGACCTGATATTCATCTTCTTCATTATGAAAAAAGATCAGGTCAAAGGCACAGATCTTTTTATCTTCAACTATTTCAGGATTAAGTTCTATATCGTTTCCGTTTTTATAAATCTGATCAAAAAGGTTCTTATATAGCTTTATCTCATGTATCATATGAATATCCCCGTTATTATTTTACATAAAATTTTCTGAAAATAATAGCTTTTAAAATGAAAGATTTTACAATAACTAATCCACAAATGGAAATAATTAAGTCAATATTAATATGATAGAATTATTAATAGTTAATCATGCCAACTACTTATGCACATTGGCGCTTTGGATGCGATTGCATTGAAGTACTACCTGATGATCTGAAGAAAGCCATCAACGATAATCGCGAACTGTTTGACATGGGTGTTCATGGACCTGATATTTTTTTCTATGACCTGGCCCATCCCAAACTCATGATATATGGCTCCAGGATGCATCATCTGGAGGCGAGAGATTTCTTTGACAGATGCATCAAGGTCTATAACAGCTATGATGAAGACAAGGAAGCCATGCTTTCATATATCTTCGGTTTCTTGTCCCATTTTGCCCTGGATGTCCAATGCCACGGCTACATCAACACCAAGACTGAAAAATCTGCCAATCTCAGTCACAACAAGATCGAAGCTGAATATGACGGTCATCTGATGAGACTTGATTCACGCAATGTCAATGATACCGACCGTTCAGAATCTCTGAGGCCTAACAGTTTTACCGCCGGTGTCATGGCCCGTTTCTTTCCTTTCAGTAAAAAAGAAATACTCAGGACCACCAAGGCTCACCATCTGATCATTCATACATTAAATGCCAGAGGAGATCTTAAACGCAAGAGCTTTTCCAGAGTTCTTAGAGGTGTGAAACTGCCTGATTATGCGGATCTGTTTGTCTATCCGACAGAACATCCTGACTGCAGAGATTCAAATCTGCGCATCGACAAGCTCAGAGCAAACGCCCTGCCTATCTATAAGGAACTAGCTGATAACCTGTATAAAGCCCTTAAAGGTGAAGCTGAATTATGTGCTTATTTTGATAAAAACTTTGACCCGGAAGCAAGCGATGATATTCCGGTCTTAAGCTACGAAGAAGAAATTGGCTATAAACCAGAGCCAATAAAATAATCTATAACGGAGGAGCTACCATGAAAGGATTATTCAAGAAACTGAACAATTCCAAAATTTTCAAAGATCTTACCGAACAGGAATTTGCCTGGGTCTTATACGACGTAGGCAATTCGGCCTTTACGATGTTAGGCTGTTCTCTGATCCCGATCTGGTTCAAAACGCTGGCGATCGGAGACAAACCAGGGCAGATCAGCGGTGACAATGCCACAGCTTATTGGGCTCTGGCCACCAGTATCGTAACCGTAATCGTTGCCTTGATCGGACCGTTCTTCGGAGCTATCGCTGACCATAAAGACACCAAGAAGATCTTCTTCTCAACGGCTGTATCAATTGGCGTCATAGGCTGCATCATCAACGGATTTGCGGCCAACTGGCTGTTATTCCTGATTGTTTATATCCTGACCAAGATCTTCTATCAGATATCATTGACCTTCTATGATTCAATGCTGAACGATGTCACGACCGATGATCGCTCAGACGCAGTATCATCTTACGGCTATGCCTGGGGTTATATCGGCTCATGTATCCCGTTCACTTTGGCTCTTATCGCCTATGTTTTAGGACCGGATATGGTTGGTGTTCTTCCGGGAAGCCTGAGCCGTATTATCGGCTTTGCGGTCACGGCTATCTGGTGGTGGACCGTAACCGTTCCGCTTATCAGAAACTACCGTCAGATAAACTATGTAGATGAAGAAAAAGGTGCGATCGGCCGCGCTTTCGGCAAGATCTTCAAGACCCTGAAAAGGATCGCGATCGAAGATAAGAAAGTTCTCTACTTCCTTATCGCTTTCTTCCTTTATATCGACGGCGTCGGCACGATCATTGATAACTGCATCAATATCGGTACCGACCTTGGTTTGAATACCGTCGGACAGGTCGTCTTCCTCTTGCTGACGCAGGTCGTTGCCTGGCTTGGTTCCCTGGTCTTTGCAAAACTGTCCAAAACCAAGGATACGGTTACGCTGATTCAGATCTGTATCTTAGGCTATACGGCCGTATGTCTTTATGCCCTGACCCTTACCAAGCTCTGGCAGTTTGCGATCATGGCTTTCGGCGTTGGCTGCTTCCAGGGTTCGATCCAGTCACTTTCCAGAAGCTATTATTCAAGGATCATTCCGGATGAGAACTCCGGTGAATACTTCGGTATCTATGATATCTTCGCCAAAGGCGCTTCATTCTTAGGCTCTTTCCTGATCTATGTTGTCAAGAAGATCGGTATCGCTACCGGTGGTGTCTTCAACATCTTCGGAGCCCAGATCAAGAGTATCAACGTGGCGATCGGCTTACTGGCCCTCTTCTTCCTGGTTGGACTTCTGTTTATCAAAGCTGCCGATAAACAACCGCAATCCGAAGAATCAAAAAAGGATATTCAATAATAAATCAGGCAAGCAAAAGCTTGCCTTTAAATTAAGATGGAAAACAAATTCAGGTATTCATTCAACGAAAAACGCTATCATACCTTTAATTACTATTTAAAGACGCATTATCATTCCAAAGTATCAAAGGTCATTCTTGATGCGGGTTTTACCTGCCCTAACCGTGATGGCAGTAAAGCTTATGGTGGCTGTATCTTCTGTTCCAGTGCAGGAAGCGGTGACAGTAATGTCGCCCTTGGCCAGGATATCCTGGCCCAGTATAAAGCAAACAAGCAGGTCATGAAACTCAAATGGCCAGATAGTCTATATATCCCCTATTTTCAGTCTTTCTCCAACACCTACGGACCTTTAGAAAAGATCAAAGGCATGATCGAACCTTTCCTTAACATGAATGAAGTTGCAGAGATCGCCTTGGCCACAAGATGCGATTGTCTTGAAGAAGATACTATAGATTATCTTGATCAGATGGCAGAAACAAAACCGATCTGGCTGGAGCTGGGATTACAATCTTCAAATGACAGGACCGGACAGATCATAAACCGCCAGCACAGTTTTGACGATTTCAAAAAGATGTTATACAGGCTGGAAAATACCAGGATCAAAGTATGTGTTCACGTGATGAACGGTCTTCCTTTTGAAACAAAAGAAGATATGCTGCAAACGATAAAAGATATAAAATACCTGCCTTTTGCAGGAATA
The DNA here is from genome assembly GCA_017432545.1 of Erysipelotrichaceae bacterium. Classification (GTDB taxonomy): domain Bacteria; phylum Bacillota_I; class Bacilli_A; order Erysipelotrichales; family Erysipelotrichaceae; genus Colivicinus. Next base: position 2,593 of record JAFRJA010000138.1, on the reverse strand, counting down.
AAAATTCATATGCTGCACATAATAAAAGATACGGCTTTAGCTAAGATGAATGAACTGAAACCTTTTGATCTGATCAGTCGGGAAGAATATATCGATCTGGTCGTTAAACAGCTTGAACAGTTGAGACCGGAAGTGGTGATACAGAGGCTTACCGGTGATCCGGTAAAAGAAGAACTGGTCACACCTGACTGGCTTCTTAATAAGACGACGATCCTGAACGATATTGATAAACTGATGCGAAAACTTGATACCTATCAGGGAGCACAATATGAATAACAGTACTTTCGTTCATAAATATGTCGAACCTCTGATCGGTTCAGAAGACATCTGTGTCGATATGACAGCCGGCAATGGCAACGATACTCTGTTTCTCTGCAAAAGAGTCAAAAAAGTTTACGCTTTTGATATTTCTGAAGAAGCGATAAGAAAAACAGCCGAAAGAATCAAAGACTATGATAACGTCGTTCTGGTCAATGATTCGCATGCCAATTTAGATAAATACATCAAAGAAAAAATCCGCCTTTTCATCTTCAACCTGGGCTATCTGCCCAAAGCTGAGCAATACAGCGTAACTGAAGCAAGCGAAACTCTTAAAGCCGTTCAGAAAGCCTATGAGTTTCTTGAAAAAGACGGATATATAGTCATCACCTTTTATCTTGGCCATCGCGGTGGCAAAGATGAATATTATCTGCTCACCAGATATCTTTCCGACAGCAATATCACCATTCAGGAGACTTATCGTCAGGATAAGCCCGATTCTCCCGTGACATTGATACTGAGATAGATCAGTCTAAGATCGGAGCGTACTGTTCATATTTATACGTACTTGATCCGGCGTTCCAGGTCATGTAACCATCACCTACCCCGGCATCTTTCAAAGCTTTGATCTGCGCAGCTACTTCATCAGGTCCGTAAACGATATCATAGCCATCTGAATTCTGAGCCATGATCCAGGTCCGGCATTTTCCTTTATCATAGGTGTTTTCCTGAGCGTGGTAAGTAGCACGGCCCCAGGCATACATCAGTTCACCCGGATAAGCCCAAGGTTCTGCTATGCCGAAGGAATAACCCGCAAAGTGATCGGGATAAGGCATCGAAGAGATCGCATCCACAACGTTGGATATCGCCGGCCAGAACTGACCGTAATATGATACGAAAGCTGAGAAGCTGTCCGGATCATCACCACTTATCTCGCCAAAAACATCAGCCGAGATATAGGCTCCCTCATTGTGCAGACACTCAGTTGCATAACGCAAGAATTTGGTTATAGCCTCAGCTCTTTCCTCATTGCGGTGATTACGCAGATCGACATCTTCAACATCTTCCGGGAGTCTCACATAGTCAAACTGGATCTCATCAAAGCCCATTTCATTGACGGCTTCCAAAGCCAAAGCGACATCATACTCCCACATCTTTCTCGAGAAGATGCTTGGCCATTTGACTGAACCATAGCTGTATAACGATCCGTTATACAGTAAAGCCTCATCTTCATTGTCATAAGCGAAAGCATCATCCTTGAAAGCCGTAATCCTGCCGATCAGATAATAACCGGCATCTTTAAGTTTCTTGACATAACCCTTATATTCATCAAAACCGTTAGGAATGTTTGCGGTTGACGGAGCGTATTGCTTGCCAACCGGTGAATCATAAGCCAGTTGCGTATCAATATAGCAGTCCTTGATATCAACCACAAAAGCGTTTATACCGCTCGTACTTCTGGCTAAAGCGATATACTCATCCGCATTCCAGATATTCTCCGCATTGATATATAAAGCCTTGACCTCGGCAGGCATAACAGTTATAGGCTGGAACGATTCCTTGTTATAGTAATCAATATGCGTCGGATTGCCACCATCACCATGATAGACATCAGAATAAATACCGGCATCAAGCCTGGTGTCGTAGTATTCATCAGCCACGTAAGCAGAAGAAATATAACCTGTTGAATTAACCTGATAGTAATCGATCGTTCCATCACTTCTCAGTTCATGGAAACCGGTAACACTTAGTTCATCACCTCTATCTACTTCTCCGGCAATATGAAAATCATTATATTCATTGGTGAGTATATGATCTCTTAAGGCATACAGAGTCTTCTCTCTGACACAGTCATTAAGATTGTCAACCAGATAACTTTCAGAAATATAATAGGTATCATCGTTATAGACAAACTGACAATACTCGACATCATCGATCTTGACCCGCTTGTTTTTGATGTTGACCGTGGTACCGCGGGGAATAGAAATAACAGAATTATCTTTATTGAAGACCTCTACATCTTTTTTATCAGAAGCCAGATAATAAGGAGTCGTCATATTATTACGGCGATTGAGATCGATCAGAAAGAACAAAGCACCTGCGGTAAATAAAACCAGTACCAGAAGTACTATTATCAGTCTCAATTGTCTTCTTTTTTTCTTTTTTCTTCTCTTGCCCATAAATACATAATAGCATAAGAAAAGCTCCTTCACGGAGCTCTTCTTTTTTGAATTATTTAAGGGGATAAATATATATACGATACAACTAATTTTAGGGGGCTGGTATCGTTGCAGGACTATTATCTTCCTGCACCTATATAGTATAAAAAGTCTGT
>JAFRJA010000137.1 GCA_017432545.1 Erysipelotrichaceae bacterium | reverse complement strand
GTATAATAGGGAAGATGGTAAAAGTCAGACTTAAAAAAGGTGAGGGAAGAACGATAAGCTCCGGTGGCTTATGGGTTTTTGATAATGAGGTTGATAAGATCGACGGCGATTATGAAAACGGCGATATCGTAGAAGTCGATTCCTTTAAAGATGATTTTATCGGTTATGGCTATATCAATGATCATTCCAAGATACTGATCCGTCTTTTAAGCAGAGACATAAGCGAAAAGATCGATCGTGAATTCTTCAGAAAACGTTTTAAAGCAGCCTGGAATTACCGCAAGAACGTAGTGGATACGAAATGTTGCCGGATCGTGTTTTCTGATTCGGACAGACTCCCTGGTCTCATCGTTGATAAGTTCAATGATGTCCTGGTCTTTGAGATCGACACTTTAGGCATGGACGTCAGAAAGAAACTGCTGGTTGAAACACTTCTTGAAGTCTTGAAAGAAGACGATGTGGATATAAAAGGAGTCTATGAAAGAAGCGATGTTAGAGTCAGAACTTTAGAAGGCCTTGAAAGAGTAAGTGGCTTTCTGTTTGAACCTTTTGAGACCCTGATCGAAATAGATGAAAACGGTGTAAAGCTTGAAGTCGATATAGCACAGGGTCAGAAGACCGGCTACTTCCTTGATCAGAAATACAATCATCTGGCAATCAGATATATATGCAGAGATAAAAAAGTACTGGACTGCTGTACCCATACGGGTGGTTTTGCCTTGAGTGCAGCCAAGACGGCCAGATCCGTTATTGCGATCGATGCGTCAAAACAGGCGATCGATCAGGCGATCAGAAACAGTGAACTCAATGGTTTCACGAATTGCGAATTCCTGGTTGCGGATATCTTTGATTTTCTGTCAGAGAGTGAACAGAACAACGATAAATATGATGTGATCGTCCTTGACCCACCGGCTTTCACCAAATCCCGCAGTTCTTTGAAGAATGCGACCAGAGGTTATAAGGAGATCAACTATCGGGCAATGAAATGTCTTAATCCGGGTGGTTTCCTGGTGACTTGTTCCTGCAGTGAATATATGGACAGAGAATTATTCTTGAAGACGATCTTAAGCGCCGCTAACGATGCCCATAAGCGTCTGAAACTCGTGGAGAGCCGATCACAGTCTCCTGATCATCCGATCATCCTGGGTAACAATGTTTCCCAATATCTCAAATGTATGATCTTTGAAGTGAATGAGCGTTAAAAAAAATCAACAGCAGTTGATTTTTTAGTCGATCAGTCTTACTTCCTTGATACCTTCAACTTCATCGAGCAGAAGGGCTTCAACGCCTTCTTTCAGAGTATAATCAAGGGCCATACAGCCAACACAGGCACCATGGACACTGACATACACGATATCATCTTCCAGTTTGACGAACTGTACGTCTCCTCCGTCATTCTGAATATATGGTCTGACTTTCTCGATTGTCTTTTCGATCAGTTTGATTTTTTCTTCATTTTCCATCTTCTTAATCTCCAGATTAAATATATCACTAACTATGTCACAATCATAGCAAAATGATCAACTGCGATGCAATCGGGGCATGTTATAATTAGTGGGTATGGGAACGATGGATGATTACAAAGTCGGAATGACGGTATATGGTAGGATAACCGGTATCAAACCCTATGGTGCTTTCGTCAAATTTGATGATGATGTTACCGGACTTATTCATATATCTGAGATCTCCAACGGTTTCGTCCGCAATATCGATCACTTTGTGCGGATCGATGAATACGTGATGACCAAGATAATCGATATCGATAAGCAGCACCGTCAATTGCGTCTGTCATTCAAAGCATTGTCCCAGAATACCAGACGTTACAGTAAGCGAGTCAAATTCCCTGGCATGCCTGAAAGCATCAAGGGTTTTGGCACAATACAGGATAAAATGCCCAAATGGGTCAAAGGAGAGTATGATGATTAATTTAGATCTGCGCTATGCAAAGCTTAATGAAGATTTAGAGTCTTATCAGGAAAAAGTATCCAAGGCACATAAGGATCTTCATGAGAAGACCGGTGCGGGAAATGATTTTCTGGGCTGGGTAGACTGGCCACTCAATTATGATAAAGAAGAATTCGACCGTATCCTTGCCTTAACTGAACGCATGAAAGGCAAATATGATACCGTGTTAGTCTGCGGTATCGGTGGTTCATATCTGGGTGCCAGAGCAGCTCTGGAGATGATCAATGGTCTCTATCCTGAAACAGGTATTGAAGTTATCTTTGTCGGTAACACTTTCTCGCATACCTATATCTCACAGGTATTAAAACACATTCAGGATAAAGAAGTCGTCCTCAACGTCATCTCCAAGTCCGGTACGACTACTGAGACTTCCTTGGCTTTCAGGATCTTCAAACAGTTCATGGAAGAAAAATACGGCGCTGAAGCAAAAGACAGGATCTATGCGACGACCGATAAGGCCAGAGGTACCTTAAAGGATCTGGCTGATAAGGAAGGCTATGAGGAATTTGTGATTCCTGATGATATCGGTGGACGTTATTCTGTCTTTACCGCTGTTGGTCTGCTTCCTCTTTCTTTGGCTGGCGTAGATATCACCGCTTTAATGAAAGGCTCTCTTGATGCCTATAACGATCTCAATACCGATGATCTGAAAGTCAATCCGGCTTATCAGTATGCGGTTGCCAGAAGAATCCTGGACAACATGGGCTACAAGGCTGAATACTTTGTTACCTATCATCTGCAGCTGACAATGATCGCCGAATGGTGGAAACAGCTCTTTGGTGAATCAGAAGGTAAAGATGGCAAAGGTATCTTGCCGACCAGTGCCTGCTTCACAACTGATCTGCACTCACTTGGTCAGTTCATTCAGGAAGGCAGCAAGGTCGAATATGAAACGATCCTTTATGTCGATGAAATGGCTGATGACATGATCTTCCCGTCAGATGACGAAGATCTTGACCATATGAATTATCTTGCGGGCAAGAAACTCTCCTGGGTCTCACAGATGGCCTTTGAAGGCACCTTAAGTGCTCACAGCGAAGATGGTGGCAACCCGAATATCGTTATCCACCTCAAGGATAATACAGCCTACAGCTTCGGCTATATGATCTACTTCTTCTTCTTAGCTTGCGGCATGACCTGCTATCTGCTGGATATCAATCCATTCAACCAGCCGGGTGTTGAAGTATACAAGAAGAAGATGTTCAAGCTTCTGGGTAAAGAATAAGCATCCAATCAAAAACCTTAGAATCAAGATCTAAGGTTTTTGTTACCGGTTGTTTTCATTGAGCAGATACAGGACGGTAGGTCGAAATTCTTCAGGAAGCTTTTCCTTATTCTTTTCAAGGATCGGATACGGCCCTTCAGTATAGGCTTCAAGCAGATGTAAAGCTTCTTCAACGACACCATTATCATCATCAGAAACGGCGACTTTCTGTAAGAGTTCTTTTAAGGGCTCGCCTATAACAGAAAGATCCTTTCTGTAGTAGGGGTCCATATACCAGTCGAGATAGAACAGCAATCTTTCCTTGGCATGAATATCTTTTCCTGTTAATACAGCTTCGATAGCTTCTATTCCGGATTCAACTGCTTCGAATTCTTTCTGACCGTAATGGACATCGAATTCTTTACTCATTGATTCAGCAGCCCTGTCTTCCGCTTTTGTGATCGGCGATGGAACAGGCCTTTTCTGATTTGTATCCTATCAGTCCTGCATCTGCCGGATTGAGCGATACTCTACCGTCTTCAAACACAAAAGCCGGGACACCGACATCATTTATTTCCTTGCAATGATCAAAGATAGGATCAGAGTCTCTGAGTCTCATGAAAGCACTCAGATTTGAAATATGTTCACCAATATTGATGTATTCAAATTCATCTTCGCGTCCTTTGATCTGCGGTTCGATAAAGTCACAGTAAGGGCAGGTAGGCATTCCATAGATTTTGATCATGTTAAAATCCTTCTTTCTTCTTTCAATATAGCATATTGACATAACGGCATGGTCAGACATGATCATTCATTTGCAGATAAACATGCCGTAATCTTTTGGAAGATCTATTATTCCGTTTTGTGAGTGTTTCATCAGGATCGTCCTGATCTTTTCTTCAGGAAGATCATTTATCGTTTTTAAAGAATTCAGACTTTGAAGATAACTGATCAGTTCTTCAATATCAGTTATATGTAAAGAGTCTTCATAGAATCTTGGCTCTATTACTTTGAATACGGTTCTTAAAATCTTCTCTCCGTTCTGCATTGTAAAATTATGATTGGGTGAAAATTCTTCACCGCTTAATCTGAACCATTCAGCGAGACGTTCTACGAAATTGTTTTCACCCATAGTCGCACAATAGAATATGCCATTTTCTTTTAGAACTCTTCTGACTTTATGAAGTGCCTTTTCAAGATCCGGTACATGATAAAGCATGGAGTTGGCTATGACTATATCAAAACAACCATCTTCAAAAGGAATATTCTGAATATCAGCAATTAAGTATCCAATATTATCTCTTTCACCCAGATTTTCTTTTGCGGTCGATAACATTCCTTCAGACAGATCGGTGAGATACAGTTTTTTACATCTGGATACAATATCCTCTTGTCCCAACCAGAAATTGCCGGTACCGCAACCAAGTTCAAGAACTTCCATTCCGTCTTTTATTTCGTAATTTGAAACGATCCAGTTTCCATAACCTTGTCTGTTTGTGGAATAGCGGTCGTGAAATGATTTTCTGATATTCAGATGATCTGATGTAGAGTATTGTGCCTTGACGGCATTGAGATTATTGTTGCTGCCGATCTTCATATATTATTTTTAGTGTTCATTTAGTTTTATGATTTGCTTCATATGATCTTATTCCGGCAGCCGTATCCGGCTTAAGGATCAGGTGTTTGAACAGCCAGTTTCCAGGCAGGATATCCTGTCCATGGAAACGGATATCTTTCTTGCGATATTCAGGATGAAGATCGACCTCATAGCCGATTGCTTCAGGAAGTTCGCTTTCTATCGGTTTGCCATTCAGCGCATAGATCTTGCTCATCCCATTCATTCTGAAACCGTGTTTTGCCATCAATGCTCCCATCATACCTGGCATATATTCGAGTGCTCCTGTGCTGTTTACGTATACTACCGGAACATTAAAAGCATCAACATACATCATGCAGCGTTTATCATTTTCCTGATGTTCTTCATCCGGTTTCTTGGGATCGGCAGGAGCACCATGAGGGAACAGAATCAGTGAAAGTTCTTCATCTTTCACGCAGTTATAGAAATGTTTGCGTCTTGAGTCATAACATATAGCCACGCCGACTTTACCAAAAGGGGTATCGATAATATTGGAAAAATCTCCTTGTTTGAATACAGCGGATTCTCCCTCTGATTTGGAAATATAACCGCATACTCCTTCAGGGCCGGCAATCATATAGCGGTTAAAATAGTCGTCATTTTCTTTATCCAGATAACCTACACCGATAAAAGTTCGATAACTTCTGGCCATATCAAGAGCCCATTTCGTTGTCTGTTTGCCTTGATCATCCGCATACTTCCAGATTTCCTGACTGGCCATATAGCTGCATAACGCCAGTTCAGGAAGAACGACAAGATCAGGATAATCAAGTTTGCTGATCAGCTTTTCTATGTATTCTTTTCTTTCTTCAATACCTTTGATATCGTTATTGAGTTCTAAAGCAAATATTCTCATCTGTTCTCCTTCTTGATTGATTATATATTTCGGCTATCTCAGATCAAGATACATGATCTCAAAATCATAGTATTTATCTTCGATTTTGAAAAAAGCCGGAGAAGTACCGATATGTTTGAAACCAAATTTCTCGTAAAGATGAATGGCGCTCTGATTGTCATTTCTAACTTCAAGGTTGATGATTTCGATACCGGAGCTTTTGGAAAATTCGATCAGCTTTTCTAACATAATACTTCCGATCCCTTTATTCCACTCGCTTTTTAAAACCGATAAGCCCAGCTCTGCCCGATGTGACATCCTTCTTGGAAGAGAAGAGATACTTCCATTAGCTATAATCTTATCCGCTTTGAATGCACCAAGCATGATCGATTTCGGATCATCGTGCATGTTTTCAAGGTTCTTTGCTTCATCATCAATTGTCAAAGGAAAACCTTCGGGACCGAAAGAAAGATTATCGGTCTCTGCTCCGATTCTTTTTGTATATTCAATCAACTTTTCAGCATCTTCTCTTTTCAGTTCTCTGATCTGAATCTCATCCATAATGGCTCCAGCTATTTACTGACTGCGAATACCGTATTCTTTTCAAAAATGCCAAAGGCAAAACCGAGTTTCAGAAACAGAGGCATGTTTTCAAAAGAATCAAAACGCGTTCTCTTCAGGAATTCATCGATCGTTATTTCTTCGTAATAACTATAGGGATTGGCGATCGTGACTTTATTGTTTTTTACATCCATTCCGGTAACAAGCGAATAGTGTAAAGTCCATTCATCTTTATACAGTGCCGCCCATTCAATAGGGATCGGAATGTCTTTAGAAAGATTAATGTAGACCATATCGATTAATTCGGTATTTTTCAGATATTTTTGCATTTTGGTTTTGTATTCCGGAAAGCGTTTATTCATTTCGTTCTCGAAGGCTTTACCGGCGGAAGTCACGACTTTGCCGTATTCTTCATAAAGGCTTTTTTCTGTAACATCATGGCCACTCCATTTTGAAAACATTTCCAAGACCGCATAACCACATGACACATCCTGAGTTATGACTTCAATTCCATCTACTGAAACTGGAGTTGAGTTTATCGTTGCTGAAAACAGAAGAGTAATCATCACGGATAGCTGATGTTCTGATAGAAAGAACTATAAAGGCTGCGATCATGGCGATCAGAGTTAAACCGATCAAAGCAGTGATAAAGATAAACACTCTTTTAACGATCTTGTTTTTCATAGATTCAATCTCTGTTTTCCTAATTGAAATTCAATGTATATCTTACATCTTCCTGTTCTTCGCCATGAGCAGTAACTGAAACACTATCTGACTTCCATTCAACAGAAAAGTTATTCGAATCCGGCCACTTGCCATCATTCGCCAGTTCGATATCCTGTTTATTTATCTGTTTGCCGTCACTGCTTAAGATAAAACGGCATTTCCCTGAACCGTAGGGAAAAGAAGGGGTACCGACCTGATAGATCACCAGTCTGTACTGATCTTTCTCATATGTCTCTATCTCGGATTGTTTGTAATCTGTTTCATAAACAAATACGGCAATCAGTATAAGAACAATCAGCAATATGCTTCTTAAGATAAAAAGTACTATAGATCTTGTTTTCATATTAATGTAACCCTTGAGATGTTGGTATCCACAAATACCTTTTTATCTTGTTTAGTCAGATTTTCAAGGATCTGCAGTTCCAGTATCTCACATTCTCTGGCTGCGCCCTCGATCCACTTCGCATATTCTTCGGGAGTCCTTCTGATGAAGTCATGCCAGTCTTTGAGATCTCTGGTGTAGGTGAGGCAGGGAAACAAATTGTGATCCAGATCAGAAAAGAAGCGGTCATGATAGTTTTCTTCGCAGAGTATGCCATCATACTTTTCGCTCAGCAGTTTGATCATCGTCGACTTTCCCGAATAGGCATTTCCGATTATGAAATAAGCGCTATCAAATTTTGTCATTCTCTTTTTCTACAATTATATAAAAAACCTCAGATCCTTGATCCGAGGCCATGTTTCTATCTAGAATTCGTTTTTACCGGTGCCGTATTTGAGATCCATCCGATGTTCGAAGTCGTTCAAACCTCTTTGGGCCAGTTCTTCTTTTTCCAAGCCGATCTGGGACACGAAATAACCCCACAGACATTCATATTCTATGGCTTCTTCCTTGGTCAGCGTATTGACGTTCCAGCCGCCGGTATTGGCTATCTGTAAGTCATCAAGCGTCAGTTCGTCTTCAACTTCTTCTGTTGCGTTCTTATCAATCATACATCTACTATAATATACGAAAAATCAAAAAATTTAACTGTTTATTTTGTTAATGAGACGAATGTGTTTTGAGATATTCTGCGATTACTGGTCTGATCGGCGGGGAGATCATTTCGCTGGTGATCTCTTCGGGTCTGAAGAATCGCAGTTCACTCATTTCCTCTTTCTGGGCTTTGATCTCACCATGGTATTTATGGCAGAGAAAGATGATCTCCACATTTGATACTTCATCGCCATTGGGATAGACATAGTGACATTCCTTACCGGAATTTATATAGAAGAACTCCAATTCATCGGCGATGAGTCCCATTTCTTCTTTCAGTTCTCTTCTGGCACAATCTTCAACTTTTTCATCGATCTCGATGGAACCGCCCGAATAGCCCCAATAGCCATTATCTGTTCTTTTGCCTAGAAGCAGTTCACCTTTATCGTTGATTATGATGATGCTGGCGGCACATTGAATGATCGTCTGATGGCCAAGTAGCTTGCGCATTTTACTCATATAACTCATGAGAATATGATGGACTATAAAAAACTATCTGTCCAGTTCATATGAACTCCTGATTGAAACAACAGAGTCATAATTTCAGATATAAAAAGGAATGATCTTGACCAAAAAGATGTTAAAAACTGGTTTTATTCATTCATTTTTTAGGAATTCTGTTTATTTCTGGAAATAATAAGCAGGAGGTAAAAGATGGTAAAGAAGATTATTCTGATCGTTGTCGGAGCTCTTGCATTGGCTGCGAGCTTATTTTTTGCGATCAGCGCCTATTTCAATTATTCCGAACATTATGAAAAAGTCTGTGTGGCTTCCCATCAGCTTTATCAGCGTACGAAGATAAGTGAGGAAGATCTCAAGATGATCGAAGTTCCTAAGGAATATCTCGGGAGTGATGTCTATTTTCGCAAGGAAGATGTCTTGGGTAAGTATGTTAAGATGTCTTACTCTTTGGCAAAAGGTTCACTTTTCTATAAGGGAGCTCTCGAAGAAGATATCAAGGATCTGGCTAATTCTTATCTCAATAAAGGGGAGGTGAACTTTGATCTGTACGCCAATGAAGTCAAGATCAACAGCGGGGGTTTGAGTGTTGATATGTATGTCGATCTGTATCTTTCGATCAACACCAACGACAAGCCTTTGTCAGATCTGTTGATAAGTGATTGCCGGATCACGGGCTTATATGATTCTCAAGGCAAAAGGATCATGAATTATGACTATGAAACTAAAGCTTATATCGTTTCTTTGGCGATTCAAGAGGATCAGGTCAATTATCTGAATAAGGCTCTGATGGTAGGAAATATCAGTGCGATCGTCAGTTCGGAAACCTATGAAGTTGGTAAAAGAAGTGTGCTGAACAGCGAATCGGAGATAATCGAATACGTGAAGTAGTGATATCATAGTTACGTGAAAAAATATCTGAAACTGCTGGCTTTGTTTATCTGGATGGGCGTCATATTCTTCATGTCGGCACAGAATGCTCCGGAATCGGAAGAGACGTCCAATTTTGTGACTGAGATCGTTTATTGGATCTATGCCTTTTTCGTTAAGGATCCGATAAACAGCTTCGATTTTATCGAAAGATATGCAGGCATAATCCGCAAGCTGGCGCATTTTACGGAATTTATGATTCTGGGAATTCTTTGTGTAATGAACGCTGAAGAATTCGGTTTAAAACATTATGAATTATATGGGACGTGTTTTGCGATTCTGTATGCGATAAGTGATGAGTTTCATCAGCTGTTTGTGGAGAATCGCTACTGTTCCTTTAAGGATGTGCTGATCGATTCTTCAGGTATTCTTTGCGGTATCCTTCTTTACCATCTGTATAAGAAAAAGTGGAAAAAGGATTACTGATAATATTACTTGTCTTTCTGTGTGGCTGTCATGAAAAAAGTGTAGCCTGTACGCGTTTCAATAACGACGATCAGGTCGAAATAATAATCCAGGCTGTAAATGATGATATCAGGACGATCGAAGTGTCTGAAACTTTTGTGTTGCCTTATGAAGCTTTGGCTGATGAAGAGATCTTTAAATTATTGGAAAAGCAGCTTGATAAGAGCTGTCATCTGGAAGACAACCGGTTGATCAGAAGGTATGGCTTGCCTGTAGATGGCAAGTATTCCTTAAGCAAGACGATCGAATATCTGCGTCAGGAGAAGTATTACTGTGAATGATGAACTCTTGCCCAGAGAGAAGGCCTTACAATATGGTATATCTTCTTTAAACAATATTGAACTGCTGGCATTGATCATCAAATTCGCTTATAAAGATCGAAACGTGATGCAGCTGGCGGAAGATGTGATCAAGGCGGCTGATGGTTTTTCCAATCTGCTGTCTTTGACTTATGAGGAACTCGTTGCGATCAAAGGCATCAAAAAGGCCAAGGCTCTGGAGATAATGGCGATCCTGGAGATCTATAAACGCTTAAGCAAAGTTGACCGCATCTCGGAACCGGAACTCAATTCGCCGGGCAAGATCGTGGAATGGCTGAGATTTCAATTGAGTTTCTCGCATCAGGAAGAATTCTTTGTGGTCTATCTTAACGCACGTGGCAACATCATTAAATCGGAAGTGATGTTCAAGGGCAACTCCCGTTCATCTTTAGTCGGGATCGACGAGATACTGAGAAAAGCGATCCTGATCAAGGCTTCGATGATCCTGGTGGCCCATAATCATCCCAGTGACAATGTCGAGCCGTCAAACGCCGATCTTGAACTGACAGCGAGGCTTTCGGAAGCTTCATCGATGATGGGTATACCATTGATCGATCACATCATCGTCGGTAAAAGCGACTACTTCAGTTTCAAGAATCACGGGATGTTAGGTTAAGGAGAAAATGATAAAATAGGGTTGTGAAAAAATTACTGTTCTTTTTGTTGTGTCTGATCCTGGTTGGCTGTGCCAACAATAAAGATTATGTCAGCTCTCTTGATGAGGTTTTTTCATCGGCTGAAAAACCGATGATCATCAGAGCCAATAACTATGGCAACTATTATGATTACTATATTCCTTCCGATACCAGCGAATTCAATTCCGGTCCTTTGTATTCTTTGCTGGAATACGATAATTCCCGTTTCCTGATGGATGTCAATATCGCCGGTATCGTGTCGCAAAGGTATTATCCGGATAACACACTGGCGGAAGAAGGTTTCTTTGATGATTCAAAACAGGTCTATGAAAAGCGCGGTGTCTATGTCAACAGTGAAGATGAGACACTTGATTATATCTACAAACTCTTTCAGTATGAAGATTGCTATCTTGCCTGTTTAAGAAGCAGAGATCTGATCTTCTATGCATATATCAGTGAGGACGATATCGTACCGGTCACTTCCAGGATGCTGCTGATGGCCAAGGGCGTACACGTCAAGGAAGAAGAGGTCATTGCGGACTATTCTTTAAAGGATGTCATCGACTATGAAAAGAAACAGGTCAACCTTTTTGAAACGATCATGCCGGTCAATGGCAATATCAATGATTTTATGGTGGATAAAAAAGACGAACAAAGCACTGAATAGCTGTGTATGATTCTTAAATTGTTGTAAAATATTAAACAGAGGTAATAATGAAGGACAGTATTAAGAAGAAATTTCTCGATATCCTGTTTGAACCTGAAGATGATGAAGAGCAGGATCTTTTTGCGGAAGAGAGCGTAAAAGAATACAGGAGACCCGAGAAGAAAACAGAAATAGATCCAAATCTCAAGGCTAAGGATATTCTCTACAAGAAACCGGAGAAATCTTCTGTTTTTGTCGACCTCGAAGAGAGTAAACCAGTCAGAAATGAAACCGTTCAGGAGATCAGACCGGATAATGATTATGAGTTCTCATCACAGATCTCACCGATCTTCGGTGTACTTAAAGAAAGTCCCCATGTCTCGGTCAGAAAGAGTGAAACAGATGAGAAGCTGATAAACAAACCGGAAAGCTCACATCTGGAGATCATCACTTCTCCGATCTTCGGCTATGGGCAAAGAGAAGAAGAAAACGATGATGCGATAAACGAGGAAGAAGAACTTCACAACCTGTTTGATGAGGAACGTGAAGAGATCGTTTATGATCATACCTATGATGATCTGGATGCGGAAGAAGAGGAGATCAATCTGTTCAGCCCTTATCAAGAGGAACTGTAATGTATTACTTTATCGGAATTAAAGGTACCGGCATGGCCTCTTTGGCCTGCATTCTCTATGACTTAGGCTATGAAGTCTGTGGTTCAGATCAGCCTAAGCATTTTTTTACGGAAGATGAACTGGTCAAAAGAGGGATAAAGATCTTTGATTTTGACCCGGATAATATCAGGAGTGAGTATACCGTCATAATCGGAAATGCCTTCTTGGAAGACTTTCCGGAAGTTATTGCCGCCCGCAAACTGTGCAAGTGCTACCGCTATCACGAGTTTCTGGGTGAACTGATGAAGAATTATGTCGGTGTCTCGATCTGCGGTTCTCATGGCAAGACTACGACGACCACGATTGCCAAGACCGTGCTTTCCCGTTTTGAAAAGACCGGCTATCTGATCGGGGATGGGGAAGGCTTCATGGAGAAGGATTCCCATTATCTGGCCGTGGAATCCTGTGAATTCCGCAGACATTTCCTTTCCTATCACCCGCAATATGCTATCATCACCAATATCGAGATCGATCATGTGGATTATTTCAAGGATGAAGTCGATTACTTCAATGCCTATCAGGAATTCGTTCACAATGTCTCGAAAGCTGTTTTCTATTATGGCGATGATGAATGGTGTCAGAAACTAAAGTTCGATCAGGAGCACTATTCCTTCGGCCTGAGTGAGAATAATGATTATACGATCAGAGATTTAAGTTCTGATGGTGAATATTCGGATTTTGATTTCTTTTTCAAAGGTGATTTTTTACACCACTTCCATGTCCCGTTTGTGGGTGAACATCTGATGATCGATATCATGGGTGTATTATCTTTAGCTCATTATCTGGGCTATGATCTGAAGGAAGTGGAAGATGCTTTAAATGAATACGTAGGTCCTAAACGCCGCTATGTCATTGAAGAATACAAAAATACGATCTTTATCGATGACTATGCGCATCATCCGACGGAGGTCAAGGTGACGATCGAGGCTTCAAGGCTGCGCTATCCCGATCGCAAGATCGTAGCTATCTTCAAGCCACACCGCGCTTCAAGAGTGCTGTACTTCGCAAAACAGTTCAAGGAAGCCTTAGAGAAAGCGGATGAGATATACCTGCTGGACTTCACTTCGATCGATGACAAACAGGATGGTACGGATATTGATATCTCCTATCTGGCTGATATGATCCCTGGCTCACATATCCTGCCGGAGAATGAAGAGGGGGCAAAAATACTGGCTCAGCATAAGGGAGAATGTCTGTGTTTCATGTCGAGTAAGGATATTTACAACATTGCCGAAAGAGTCAAGGAGCTGATTTAGCTCCTTTATTTTTGAAAAGGCATACAAAAACTTGAAAATATTTTCATAATTAATTTATAATACAATTGAGGAAGGTGATATTATGGATGCTTTTATTGTTGCTTTCAGAAATTTATGTAATGAGATAATGCCTATTTTAGGGGCTGTTTGTCTGGTTTGTGTGATCATTCTGCTGATTAAACTCATAAAGGCCGTTGACAGTGTGGATGTAACGCTTTTGAAGACCCATAACACGATCGATCTGGTCGATCAGTCGATCGAAAAGGTCCAGGCCCCGCTGGATACGGTCGCCAAGATATCGGATACAGTCGATAAGGCTCATGATGCCACGGTTTCCGCAGTCAAGGATGCCAAGGATTTCGTCACCAAGAACGCCAGCGACATCAAGGACAAGGTCCTGTCTTTTGTTTCTGATGTTTCTGAAGTTGAGGATGAATTGAAAGAACCTAGTCCCGAAGATATTATCGGAGGTTAACTATGGCACAAAAGGACATCGAAGCTTCGATATATGAACTTAAAGAAGAACTGAAAAAGAAAGTCGAGATCGTTAAGAAGAAAGCCGAAAATACGGTTTCTGATGAACCGGCTAAGGTCGAATACATCAGAGATAAAACGATCACTTCTTTGAATTACGTCGCCGACAAGATCGATGATCTGAGTGCCAGACGGGTTAATGAAAAAGAGATCAGAGCTGTGATGGAGACTGTCAGAGGCAGATCCAATGAACTGTATAAATATGCGATGCAGAAGATGGATGCCCTGGAAAAAGGCAAAAAGACCCCGGAGAAAAAGCTTCCGAACAAAAGTATACCTGTGGCCAAGGCTGCAACTGTTGCAGCTAAGACCGCAACCGTAAGCGCAAAGCCAGAAGATCCTAAGACCAGGATCACCGGCAAAGCTATGAAAACATTGAAAGGCTGGCTGAGTCCAGAGAGTGAAGAGGTATGAAAAAAGTAACTATTTATGAAGTAGCGAAAGAATCCAACGTTTCTCTGGCAACGGTGTCCAGAGTAATCAATGGTTCAAGTGTCGTTAAAGAAGATACCCGCAAAAGAGTCGAGGAAGCGATAAACAAGCTCGGTTATCGTCCTAATGCGATCGCTCAGGGTCTGGCATTATCAAGGACCACCACGGTCGGTCTGATCATTCCATCAACTTCTGTTTCTTTTTCCGGACGAGTGATCAACGGTCTTTGCGATGTCGCCAAGATCTATGATTATTCCGTTTTCTTGCATACGATCACGGAAGGTGTCACCGATATTAAAGAGATCATTGATGAAGTCATCAAATCAAGAGTCGATGGCGTAATAATCTATGCTGACAAGGATCTTGATGATTCCGTCAAACTGCTTGAAGAATACAACATCCCGATGGTCGTCATGTGCAATCATCTTTCTTCCGACAACATCTGTTCGGTATATGTCGACTATCAGAAAGCCGTCTATGAACTGTGTGATTCCTATCTTGAAAAAGGTATCGATGATATCGCGATCTTACAGGATCACCGCAACGATGTGGTGTCCAAAATGATGCTCAATGGTGCACAGGAAGCGTTCAAGAAACACGGCAAGGAATATAAGAGCTATATTGAAGTATCAAAGGACAACCGTTCGACCTACAAATTCCTGAAGTCTTATTTCAAGACACACAAACATCAGGTCTTTGTCGCCAACAGAGATTCACAAGCCTTAGCGGCCATGAATGCAGCAGCGGGTGTCAATATCAACATTCCGGAAGACATGGAACTTGTATGTATGAACGAAAGCAAGTATACTTCTTCTGTGAGACCGGAAATATCTTCCTTCGTCGTTCCGTCCTATGATCTTGGGGCTATCTCCATGCGTCTGATGACCAAGATGCTGAAGGATGAACAGGTTGAAGAGAAAGAGAAATGTCTCAATGCTTTATATTCACCGAAGAATACAACGAAGGATTAATTGATTATGGGTATTTATGAAGAACTAGTGTGGCGCGGACTCATCAAGGATGAGTCTTCACCCGAAATAAGAGATCTGCTCAATAAAGGCGGAGTAACTTTTTATATTGGAACTGATCCGACCGGTGATTCCTTACACATCGGTCATTTTTCGTCATTTCTGATCTCAACGAGACTTAAAAGAGCCGGACACAATCCGATCCTTTTGGTCGGTGGCGGTACCGGGCTGATCGGCGATCCTAAACCGGATGCGGAAAGACCGATGATCACCGTGGAAGAAGTAAACCACAACTATGAATGTCTCAAGAAACAGGCTGAATCGATCTTCGGTTTTGAAGTCGTCAACAACTACGACTGGCTGAAGAATTTCAGTTATATCGACTGGCTTCGCGATGTTGGCAAATTCTTCAACGTCGGCTACATGCTGAACAAGGACATCGTCAGAAGAAGACTTGATGAAGGTATCACCTATACCGAGTTCTCCTACATGACGATGCAGGCTTATGACTTCATGCATCTGTATCAGACCAGAAATGTCACCTTACAGGTTGCAGGTCAGGATCAGTGGGGTAATATCACGGCCGGTATCGAACTGATCAGAAAGAAACTAGGCAAGGAAGCCTATGGTTTTACGATGCCTCTTTTAACCAAAGCTGACGGTCAGAAGTTTGGCAAGACCAATGGCAAAGCCATCTGGCTCGATATAAACAAGACTTCCGCTTATGAAATGTATCAGTTCTTCATCAATTCCGAAGATTCCAAAGTCATCGATTATCTCAAATTCCTGACTTTCTTACCAAAAGAAGAGATCGAAAGACTTGAAGCATCCAATCTCGAACATCCGGAACTTCGTGAAGCTCATAAGGCTTTAGCCAGAGAAGTCATCACTTTCTTGCATGGCGAAGAAGCATACTTATCAGCCGTCAAGATCGCTGAAACTTTCTTTAAAGGCAATTTCAAGGATCTTACTTATGAAGAACTCAAACAGGGTACTGCCGATCTGGAAAGAACAAAGGTCGAAGACGGTATTTCCCTGATCGAAGCTTTAGTCAAAGTCGGTGCCTGCAAGTCTAATCGTGAAGCAAGAGATCTGATCAAGGGTTCTTCGATTGCCGTAAACGGAGAAAAGGTAATGGATATCGGTTTTGTCTTAAACAAGGCCGATGCTTTCAATGAAGAACTGACTATTATCAAGAAAGGCAAGAAATTCTATTACGCATTAGAGTTTTAGTAATGAGAAAGATAATCACTTTGTTTATGACAATGTTTCTTTTAGTCGGCTGTTCACAGATCGGCAAAGAAACAGTTGATCCCAGAGAAAGATATGCCTATATCGTTGAAATGATCGAGGAACATGAAGCCTTCGCTTCAGCTTCGAATTATTTTGATATTGATGTGGAGATGGCCAAGATCGAAGGTGGGTACCGTTACTATATCACCGTTGATAATCCACGCATCGCCATGTATGATATCGAACTGCTGGCGATCGAAAAAGATGTTGATTATCTGAATAATATGGCAGCCAATGTCGGTATCTTTGAAGAGAAGCAGTACAATATGGTGCCAAACCAGGCCAATTCCGAAATGGGCTATGTCAAAGGCATCGTCGCTTCCGGTTTATCAAAAAACCCGCAGACGACCTTATATGTCTTCGTACAGTTCAAGAATTCCGATTATTCTCTGTCTCATTCCGAATTCATCAAGCTCGATGCGAGTTATGAAGAATAGTTAAATATTTTTCTCTTTAAGATAGTCGATCACTTCTTTGATGAGGGAAGGCGGGGTGGAAGCACCGGCCGTTACGCAGACCTTGTCTGTACCTATAAGATCCTCATCGTTGATATCCTTATAGTTCTGTATCAGCAGAACTTTTTTTATGCCATGTCTTTTGCCTACTTCGACAAGTTTATTGGTGTTGTTTGATTTGACATCACCGACCACATACAGCAGATCGCAGTTTTCCAGTTTATAGATCGCTTCCTGTCTCGAAGAGGTCGCATTACAGATTTCTTTCTGGACAACTGTATCCGGATATTTCTCTTTGACTTTTTCGATCAGGTCCTTTAATTCCAGATACGACATCGTCGTCTGATTGGTCAGAAATATCTTATCATTATCTATCTCAAGATCTTTTAGATCTTCTTCATTGGTGACTAAGTGGATGTGATCGGATATAGAAATGACGGCTTCCGCTTCCGGATGTTTTTTCTTGCCAAAGTAGATCACATCATATCCTTCCTTAAGTTTTTCTTTGATGATGTTCTGTGTCTTCAAAACATCGACACAACTCGCATCAACATATTTTAGACCTTTGGCGATCACCTTGTCTTTTATTTTCTGTGAGATGCCATGAGCGGTAAAGATGATTATACCTTCATCTATCTCATCAAGAAGTTCTTCCTTGCTTTTCAAAGAATCATCAAGCGTGACGATGCCTAAAGCCGAAAGTTCTTCGGAAACGTATGAATTGTGTACCAGCATGCCTAACACATAGACTTTTTCATCGGGGTTATCGGTTCTTGTCTGTTTTGCCAGCCTGATCGCATTGACGACACCTTTGCAATAACCGCTTGGTATGACTTTAACTATTTCCATAATTTGATTTTACCTTTTTTAGAATAATAAGGCATTTTTAAAGAGTAAAAAAGATAAATACTTCTGTTAAAAATGAGTATTTTTACTTATGTTATTATATTTATGATGAAAAAACTGAAAGAGACTACAAAGAAGTTTATTGAACTTAATGGCTTTAGCGAACTGACTAATGTACAGAAGGAAGTTTTGAAATACACTTCATCCCATAAGGATGTTGTTGCTTTATCCAAGACAGGGACCGGCAAGACGCATGCCTACCTGATCCCGATCATGGAGATGATCAATCCGCAATCCGACAAGACACAGGTCCTGATTTCTGTTCCAACCAGAGAACTGGCTTATCAGGTAAATCAGAACGCTCAGCTCATGAAGGAAGTCTTTCCTGAACTTCGAATCCAACTTCTTTCAGGTGGCACAGACAAAAAGAAAGCGATCGATAAGATGGAGAAGACTCCGCATATCGTCATCGGTACTCCCGGTAGGATCAAGGATCTGTTCGTATCCAATGTTTTAAGAGTCGATTTTGTGCAGATGTTTGTGATCGATGAAGCGGATATGACGCTGGAGTTCGGCTTTCTGGAAGATATCGATATCGTCTTCTCACATATGGTCAAGGATCCGGAAGTATTATGCTTTTCAGCAACTTTCCCGGAAGATCTCGCAGTCTTTGTCAGGAAATATCTGAACAATACAAAGATCATCAGAGTAGAGGATAAAAAAAGAGATCCGCGTATCAACCATGTGCTCATCAACTGCAAGCACAAAGAATATAAAGAAGTAGCTTATGATATCCTGAAAGGTTTCAAGCCATATGTATGTCTGATCTTTGCCAACACCAAGGATGAAGCGGATGAGACATATGCCTATTTCACAGAAAAAGGCGTCAAAGCCTTGCTTATCCATGGCGGTCTTGATTCCCGAAGCAGGCAGAAGGCGATCAAGGATCTGCAGGCCAAGAAATACAGCTACGTCATCGCTTCCGATGTCGCTTCCCGTGGCATCGATATCGATGGTATATCTCATGTCATCTCGATGGGTTTGCCTAAGCAGTTGCCTTTCTATATGCACAGAGCCGGACGTACCGGCAGGAATGAGAAAGATGGAACCTGTTTCCTGTTATACAAGGAAACAGATATCCCGGCGATCAAGGAACTCAACAAGAAGGGTATAAACTTTACAGCTAGAGAATATAAGAACGGTTCCTGGAAGGAAGCCAACAACCCGACCAAGAAGAAACAGATCAAGGTCAATGTTGAAGAAAAAGAAATCGTCAAGACTCTGTATCGCAAAAATGAGAAGGTCAAACCTAACTATAAGAAGAAGAAAAACCGTCAGGTGGAACAGATCAAGCGCAGGAAGCGCAGAGAGATGATCCAGGCCAAGATCAAGGAAGAAAGAGTCGAAAGATACAAACAGAAACAGCGTGAGCGTGGTCAGAAATGATCACGCTTTTTGTTGTACAATGGTGACATGCGGATCAGAGATTACATCGGTGATGATGAGTTCTATGAAAGAGTGTTAAGGGTTGCGATTCCCTGTGCCCTTTCTCAGCTTTTAGTCAGCTGCCGTAACATCATCGCTTCGATCATGGTATCTTCGATCGGAATGGTCACGGCCGTAGGCAATGCTTCAAATATCATCAATCTTCATCAGTATGTCTTATGGGGTATTTCCGCCGGCGTATCGATCTTTGCGGCGCAGTTTTTCGGTGCCAGACAATATAAGAATATGGCTAAGGCTCAAGGTGTTTTCCTTGTGCTATCGCTTTTACATACGCTTTTCTGGATCATCATGGTCTTTACGGTTGGGGATAAGCTCTTGCTGTTTTATCTCAACGATGAAGCGATCATGGTCAATTCTCTGATCTATCTCAAATATGTCGTCATATCTTTGATCTTTCTTTGTATCACGATATCCTTCAAATCGATGTATCAGTCCATGCATCTGACAAAGCTTACTTTTGCGGAATCAGCTCTTTATGTTGTTTTGAACATCTTCAATAACTATCTGTTTATCTTTGTGTTCAAAAAAGGCATCGTCGGAGCCGGAATGGCGGCTTTACTGACGGAAATCGTGTGCTGCTCAATAACGGTCGCTTTTGTGATCTGGCACAAACCGGAATTCTATTTTGGTTTCAAGGAGATGTTTACATTCGATATTGATTTCATCAAACCGATCATCTCCAAGATCCTGCCGATCACTTTCAATGAGCTGTTATTTGGCTTTGGCATGTCCTTATTCAATAAAGCCTATGGCATGTTAGGAAGTGCTTCGATGGAAGCGATCTATATCGGCTCGGAGATCCTTTCTCTGGTTCTCTTTGTTGTATGGGGTTTTGGCGAAGCAGTATCGATCCTGGTGGGAACACTGTTAGGCAAAGGCAGGATCGAACAGGCCAAACAAGAATCAAGATACTATCTTGGTCTTTCCTTTGTCTTGGGGCTCCTGTTGTGGCTGATCATGATTGTCCTTTCACCGGCCTTCCTGAAGCTTTATCACATCGAAGATCCTTATACCTATGATCTGATCACTAAACTGTTGATGGTCTATGGCTTCAAGGCCTTCTTAAGAGTCTTTACCTATGTCATGTTCTGTACATTGAAGGCCGGGGGGGATTCCAAGATCTACAATCTGCTTGATTCAGGTATCATGTTTACCGTAGGCATTCCAATCGCTTTTGCGGGTGTCTATTTCGGTATGAAAGATGTAGCTTTACTGGTTTTGTTGTGTCAGATCGAACAGGTCGTTCGTTTCTTCCTGACTTTAAAACGTTATAATTCTTATAAATGGGCTAATAACCTGACGGAGCTGGTGAAATCATGAAAATCGGTTTTATTTCTTTGGGCTGTGCCAAAAACCTGGTCGATTCGGAACACATAATCGCCTTGTTTGATGATCCTTTCTTTGAGTACGAATATGATCTGAAGGAATGTGAAGCGATCCTGATCAATACCTGCGGATTCATCCTTTCGGCAAAAACGGAAGCGATCGATACGATCCTGGAGATCGCAGAATATAAACAGGACAAACTGCAGAAACTGATCGTCACGGGCTGCTTTGTGCAGCGCTATTTTGAAGACTGTCTGAAAGAGTTCCCGGAAGTCGATTTGTTTGTCAAGATTGAAGATTATCCTAAACTGCCGGAAATGCTTTCAAAGCTGTTTGATCACAGGTTTTCTACTTCTTATGGCAAGTCCCGTAAACTGGCCAATAAGGACTATATGGCTTATCTGAAGATCTCTGATGGCTGTGATAACCGCTGTTCCTATTGTGCTATCCCTCTGATCAGAGGTAACTGTCATTCCTATCCGATCGAAGAAAACGTTGAACAGGCAAAAATATTGCTGGGGCAAGGTGTCAAGGAGCTCAATGTGGTAGCTCAGGATACGACCTATTATGGCCATGATCTGTATGGCCATTTCGCTTTGAAGGAGCTGATCCATGAACTTGATAAGCTTGATTTTGAATGGATCAGGATCATGTATATGTATCCCGATGAGATCGAAGAAGAATTGCTTATCGAAATGAGCAGATGCAAGAGAGTGATCCCGTATTTCGATATCCCCATTCAGTATGGCAACGATGAGATCCTGAAGCTGATGAACAGAAGGGGCAGTGTCAAGCTGATCAGGGAAAAGATCGAACTTATCAGACATTACTTCCCTGAGGCGATCATCAGAACGACTCTGATCGTCGGTTTTCCTCATGAGACAGAAAAAACATTTAATGACACCCTGGAGTTTGTCAAAGAGATCGAATTTGATTCCTTAGGTGCTTTTACCTATTCGCCAGAGGAAGACACCAAATCCTTTGAAATGGAAGATCAGATTCCTGAGGAAGTCAAAAATGAACGTTATGAAAAGCTCATGAGTCTGCAGCAGCAGATCGTGGAGAAGAAAAATAAGGAAAAAGTCGGAAAGGTCTATAGGACGCTGATCGAAAGATATGAAGAACTTTTTGATCGCTATATCGGCCGTTCCTACATGTCGGCACCGGATGGGATCGATGGAGTCATCTATATAAAGACAGATAAGGAATTAAAGATCGGAGATTTTTATGATATCCGGATCAGCGGATATAAAAACTACGATCTACTTGGTATAATTGAAGAGGAATAATTTTAAGGAGAAATATCATGAATTACTATATCGGAATTGATTTAGGCGGTACTAATGTCAGAGTTGCGAAAGTCGATGAAGAAGGCAGGATCCTTAAAGATGTGATCGCGCCGTCTCATGGCAAGGAAGGTCCGGAAAAGATCGAAGCCAATATCCTTGAACTGCTTAAAGGTTTTGACCTTTCAGATGTCAAATCGATCGGCTTGGCTATTCCTGGTCCGGTAGATGGCGAAAAGAACGTCATCACGATGGCTACAAATATCCCGGGTTGTGAAGGTTATCCGTTTGCGGATAATATCCAGAAGGCAGTTGATGTTCCGGTCTTCCTGGATAATGATGCCAATGCGGCAGGACTTGCGGAAGCGATACTTGGTGCCGGCAGAGGCTATAATGAAGTATATTTCCTTACCCATTCAACCGGTATCGGAGGAGCCTTAGTCATTGATGGCCATGTAGTATCAGGACATAAGGGTTATTGCGGTGAGGTCGCCAATGTCATCGTTGACCCGGAAGCCAAATTATATCCGATCTATTCACACCTGAATAAAGGTGGCGTTGAAACAGTCGCATCCGGTACGGCGATCGGCCTGATCGGCGAAGAAGTGATCGGCCCGGAAGCTGCTTCTTCCAGAAAAGTATTCTCGATGGCCAAAGACGGCGATGAAAGAGCGATCGCGATCTTGGACAGAATGTCCCTGAATCTCGCGAGATGTCTCTCCGCTATTTCGGCAATCTGTGCACCGGACTGTTTCGTTATCGGCGGCGGCTGTTCACATTCTTCAGAAATGTATTTCGATAAAGTAAGAGAGTATTTCAAGACAATGGCTCATGAAGGTATGAGAGAAGTTCCGATCCTCAAGGCTGCTTTGGCTGAACCTGGTGTTCTCGGTGCGGCGATGATCGGTAAATCACGTTTAGGATAAAAATATGAATTACGTTGAACTAAAAGAATATCTAAACTCCGATAAACCTGATGAACTGTTAAAGAAAGTCATCTGTGCTGATGATGTTTCCGAAGAAAAGAAACGTTATCTTAATCTGCTGGATGATGCGTATAAGCTGTATGGTGACGGTGACTATCATTTCATATCTTCACCAGGCCGTTCGGAGATCGGAGGCAACCATACCGATCACCAGCACGGCCATGTCGTGGCGGCTGGTCTGAATATCGATAATCTGGCGGTCGTCAAAGCCAATGATAATAATATCGTCAATTACGCCGACCGTGACTTCTCGATCTCACCGGTCGATCTTTTCAATCTGGCGGTCAGAGAAAACGAGCTCAATACTTCCGAAGCTCTGATTCGAGGTATAGCTTTCAGGTTGAATGATCTGGGCTACAAATCCGGTGGCTTCGATGCCCTGTGTGAATCAAGGGTCTTAGTCGGTTCTGGTATTTCCTCATCAGCCTGTTTTGAAGTGATGCTGGTGGAGATATTCAACTGTCTCTATAACGACGATGCGGTCAGTCCAGTTGAAAGAGCCAAGATCGGTCAGTATGCGGAAAACTTCTATTTCGGCAAGCCTAGTGGCCTTCTGGATCAGATGGCAATCTCCGTTGGTGGCTTAGTTGCGATCGATTTCAAGGATACGGAAAGACCAGAGATCGAGAGTTATGATTTCTCCTTTGCAGATTACGGCTATGAGCTCTTACTGATCGATACTAAAGGTGATCATTCCGATCTGTCGCATGAATACGCAGCGGTACCAAATGAGATCAAAGCGGTCGGTGAACAGCTCGGTGTAAAATACCTGGCTGATTCTTCACTCAGTGAACTGCTTAAAAACCTCAAAGAGATCAGAGAAAAAGTCGGCAACGACCGTGCAGTCTTAAGAGCGATTCATTTCTTCAATGAGGACCAGAGAGCCGTTGAAGAAAAGATGGCGATCAAGAATAAAGATGTCGATAAACTGCTGAAACTGATGAGAGAATCCGGACGTTCTTCCTTTGAATATCTTCAGAACGTCTATCCGGCTTCCAGAGTAAACTCTCAGTCATTAGCCATAGCTCTGGCTTTAGCTGATATGTATCTGGGTGAAAAGGGAACTTATCGAATTCACGGCGGTGGCTTTGAGGGCACGATTCAGGCGGTTGTTCCGGTCGATATTCTTGATGGTTTCAAGAAAATGATGTGTGATGTGTTTGGGGATGACTGCATTTTACAGGTCAGAGTCAGACCGTTTGGCACGAAATTGATAGTTTAGTTAACAAGAGGAATGGATAATTCTTCTTGTTTAAAAAATGACGTACATTTTTTGTTTTAACTATTACTGTTTATCTAATGATATAAATAGTGTGATGAACGATAGTTTTAAACAACGTGAAAAAAAGAATATATAATTTGCTTTAAAATAGTTTTAAAGTTGATTTAAATCCCTTTTTGTTCCTTAACGAGTTCCTGATTAAAAAAATCTATAATTAGTTTGTAATTTGGGAGAAAAAAATAATGAGACGGATATTTATTTTGATATCGATTAGTTTATTGTTATTAAGCATTTTTGGTTGTTCATCGGATTCAGACTCAAATAAGTTTAATGAAGAAGTCTACACTTTTGAATCTTTTGAAATACCAACTGCATTAGGTGAACCACAAATGGAACCTGATGAAGTAATAAAACTTAAAGTTAAAACACCACAGGAGATAAATGATTCAATAAAGACTTATGCTGATGCATTGGTCTTTATGAAGAGCAAAACTACCTATAGCGGCAATAATGAAGCATTTATAAAAGATATCCTTATATTATTGAATGATGATTATGATGAAGTCGACTGTGTTAATGTAATAGCAGGCAAAAAAACAATCTCTTTATTAAGCATCAAAACAAACGGAAAGTACTATCTATTAGATCCATATTCCCAATATATGGGTAAAAGCGAATGGCTTGCCGGATATAAACTCGAACAAGCTTCCTTTGATGATAAAGACAGCATAATTAAAGCTTTAGAAACTGCTTTGCCAGATGAAGATGCCTCAAGCGCTTTCTTTGCGTTGAAAGATCCTGATGGAAATATAATGGCCACAAAAACCAAAAATGACATAACGCTTTTTGAATACTGCGGATATGATTTTCCTTTGGATTATGGTGTTCCTGAACTTTCTGGCAAAGAAATAGCAAATCTTGTAGAAAAAGCAAACAATGGAGATTATGAAACTGCAAAGGATACGATAAGAACAATTCCTGATCTTGCTCGTTTTCTAAAAGAATATGGATATGGTGGTCCGGCACGAGGATATGGTGGGCCAACAGGCGAAAGCGATATTATTGAAACATCTGAATATTTGGGAGCAGATGTAGGGAATATTGTATATAAGGATGATCCGGATTTTCGTAATGACTGTCCATTTTATTTCACAGTATCTGCTGTTGAGTCCCTGATGCTGAAACAAGGCCAATGTACCACCATGGCTGGATTGTTTAATTACATATTACAAGGTGATTATGATGAATACGGATATGTTGATCTAAGGTTTTATGATGATCAGGATGAGCATAGAGGATATGATGGGCATGTTTTTGCTTATATTAAAACTAACGACTTGTACTACCTTGTAAATCCAATGGATTATGGTGACGGAACCCCTGGATGGATGATGCATTATGATGGAAAGAAAGCATCTTCCAATTCTTTGGAAGAATTGATGGATTGTGTATATAATTCAACTTATCCTTGTCAAAAGAAGACTGCTACAGTTGTATCGTTTATTTATGATGGAATATATGCAAGAAAGTATGTATACAGCGGCGATAGGCACGATGCTTCAAAGAATAAAATGATTATGCCTACCGGAGCTGAATTGAAAGTATGCCTTGGCTGTGAATATGGTTTTGAAGATCCTGGCCATTCAACTTCGTTTGACCATATTATCGGTGTCCAACTAAGGAGTATGAATTAATTAAAAAAACACTTAATAATTGTTTAACTATCAAATAAGAGTTTAACCAGATCGAAATCATTTATTTGAAAATATGCTTTTATTGTTAAGAGAAAATATATGTGATTACGATCAGGAATAAAAAATGAAATGAACAGAATTTCAATAATTCTATTTTTTAGGAGCCATTAATCATATATTTATGTGCTAAAATAATTCAGGATAATAAGTTTTTATCATAAAAAAATATTCTAACAGTAAACAATTTTGTGGATGACAAACCCTTTATTTGCTGGGTTTTCTCTTGTATTGAACATCAGTCAATACCAGATGTCGTAATATTCTGTCATTCTTTGGCCATCTGTCAGTGTTGCCTTTGACTCTGAAGAGATAGATAAACCAGTTGAGATATGACTGAAGGTTTTCAATCTTCATGCCGATGAAGCGGAACAGATATCTCTTGAGCCATGAGCACATATTGTTGATAAGAGCCATGTTTTCAAGATATTCTCTGGAGTTCTTATCAGCCTTATATACTTCGGATTTCAAAGAGAACTTCTCGATCAGCCTGTTATGGGCTTTTTCGCCGTCATGAACGATCGTTGAACCTTTTACGATGTGATCCTTAAGAGCCTTATATACCCTATAGGCAGATGGCTTGCCATGCCCGCAGATACATGCGTAGGTGTTCTTGTGGATATCGATGGCAGCAACGATACAGATGAGATCCTTGGATAAACCTCTTTTCTTCCTGTAATCATCTTCATGAAGCAGGGAATAATCAAACAGATAGGTTTCATCTTATGAGAAGTGATTTATTATGAGAAGTGAATCTTAAAAGTGTCCTGTTTATCAGGATTTTCTTTTGTTTTTACTTCTCATAATGTTTTTGATCAAATCATTGTTTTGAGCCAGTTTATAAGTTCGTCTTTCTGATTTT
>JAFRJA010000136.1 GCA_017432545.1 Erysipelotrichaceae bacterium | reverse complement strand
GTATGCTATGCCATGTTCATCAAGAAAATCAAAAATACTCATATAAACCAATTATACTCTAGCTGATAAAATTTTTATTTGCCAAATGCATGATTTTATCGTAATAGTCCCGATACTCTTTTTTCTCTTTGTTTTCAAAGATTATTTTGGCATCATCCCTGGCCGCTTGAATAAAACGGGTATCTTCGATCAGATTGCCCAATACGAAAGCCGGAATACCGCTTTGTCTGGTTCCCAGGATATCGCCCGGTCCTCTTAACTTGAGATCTTCATAGGATATCGCAAAGCCGTCATTGCTTTGACAAAGGATGTTCAATCTTTTTAAGACCGTCTCATCCTTGGAAGCAGTCAAAAGATAACAGATCCCTTCATAGTCGGAACGCTGGACTCGGCCTCTTAGCTGGTGTAATTGCGAAAGACCGAAACGATCGGCATCATAGATGATCATCATCGTCGCATTCTTGACATTGACGCCGACTTCCACGACCGTCGTCGAGACCAGGACCTGTATTTCGTTTCTGTTGAACTTTTCCATGATCTCATCTTTCTGTTTACTGTCGAGCTTTCCATGCAACAGAGCGGTATTAAACGGCTTTAAAACCTCTTTTAAAGCCTCATAGAGACCATTCACATCCTTGGCGTTGTAGTTTTCCGACTTGTCGATGGCTGCCGCCACAATATAGATCTGTCTGCCCTCTTCCAGTTTCTTTTTCACTTCCGGCAGGATATCAACAATAGAATTCTTTCTGATCAGATAGGTCTTACAACCCTTTCTTCCGGCTGGCAAAGTGGCGATCGTCGAGACATCCATGTCCCCATAGATCGATGAAGCCAGGGTTCTAGGGATCGGCGTCGCCGACATCAGGATCAGATCGACATCTTCTCCTTTGTCTTTTAAAGCCTGGCGCTGTCTGACCCCGAAACGATGCTGTTCATCGGCGATGACCAGACCCAGTTTCTTATATTCCACATCCTGCGAAAACAAGGCGTGCGTTCCGACGATGATATTAGCTTTGCCTTCAGCGATATCCTTTTTGACTTGTTTTTCATTTTCCATGGCACTGTATAAAACGGCCACCTTGATCCCATAAGGTTCCATGATGCTTTTTAAAGATTGGCCATGCTGCTTGGCCAGGATCTCTGTAGGTGCCATCAAAGCTCCCTGATAGCCTGCCAAAGCATTGGCGTAAAGCCCTATCATCGCAACCGCCGTCTTGCCCGAACCTACTTCACCCTGTACCAGACGATACATGATCTTTTCATTGCTCAGATCTTCCAGGATCTCATCCTTGGCTTTGAGCTGATCAGCTGTCAATTCAAAACCCAATCCCTTAATGAATTCTTCCACCTTTTCCCTGTCGAAGCTTTTGGCTTCTTTCCTGTTTTTGGTTGAAGAGCCCTTCAGTATCTGTAAAGTCAGATAGAATCGCAGGAATTCCTCGTATTTTAAACGGCTGATAGCCATAGCCAGCTGTTTCCTGTTTAGCGGTTCATGGATATTAACGATGGCGTTTTTATGATCAATCAGCCGATGTTTCTCGACAAATTCCTTAGGTAATTCATCTACAAGTTCATCCTGGCATTTAGTCAGAACAGATTGGACAAGCTTTCTGATATCGTTCTGGCTGATGCCTTCTTTCAATGGATATAAAGGCATGATGGTGCCGGTAACATCTTTGGCGTAATAGTTATTGGCAGTGACTTTATTATTCCCTTCATAACGGCCCGTGATCGTTAAAGTTTCATTCATTGCCAGATTCCTGATCCAAGGCCTATTGAAGATCGTCACGTTGATGACTTCATCATCACAAAGGACCTTGAATCTGGTCGTCGACAGTTTTCCTCTTCTGAAAGTGCTGGGATACGAAACCAGTTGTCCTATGAAACAGACCTGTTCACCAACTTTGAAATCCTGATAAGACATCTTTTCAAACAGTTCATAGCGAAAAGGATAATAACTCAGAATATCCTGCGAGTCATTTAAAGAGAGTCTTTCACAGATCTGTTTTCTTTTAGGTGTCAGTTTCAGTTCTTTAAGATCCATCAACTAATATTTTATCAAACAGGACAATTTTATGTTAGAATAATAAAGTATCCCTGGATGGCGGAATTGGCAGACGCGCACGACTCAAAATCGTGAGGAGAAATCCGTGTCGGTTCGACCCCGACTCCGGGGACCACTTGCATCCAAAAAGTACGATAATTTCCGTACTTTTTTATTGAATTCAACTCTATTTATTTGGTAGATAAATCGAAAGCAGTCGCTCTGCACTTACAATACTTTTCGCATGACAGCCTGTCCGTTTTCCCTCACAACTTCTATGAATCCCGCTTTCTGATAAAGATGATAAGGACCCTGGTAATCGAAAACATTCCGCTGGTCTGAGAGTATGGGATATCCCTCAACGGCAGCATATCCCTTTGACTTGGCATCTGCGCAGACTCTGTCAATGAACGCCGATGCGATACCCATTCCCCTATATTCAGGTGCGATCTCAAAACAGACGATCGACATCGTCTTTCCGCAGGCGATCTTCCTTGCAAATGCCGGAACAAATCCGGCATAGCTTTCCATATCCGCCGCATTGCACCATCCGATCGACAAATCTCCGTCATAGGCCAGATATCCGTGGATCATGTTCCTGTCCAGCATTTCTGCCGCATACCTGCGCAGTGTTTCTTTCACGCCGAATGATTTGAATTCACTGACCATCTTCTGAATCTGTTCTTCATCCTGATTGGGGGAAGTGCAGTAACACGGCCCGTTTGGATTATCATCCGAAAACGCGCGATGGTCAAAAAAGTCCAGATAATCAGCATTCAATTCAGATGTCAGTGACAGAATGGCGATTGTTTTCATCAGTTATCCTCTCCGTATGATAAATGCTGATTTTTTCAATCAGAAATTTTATCCAGTTCTTTAATGCTGTCCAGATAATCTTTCTCGACATCGCTCAATGTTTTAGCTTTATATTTCACATATTCATCATGAGCCTTATCCATTGCCTGTTTATGAGTGATTGAACCGGAACCGACCAGGAGCTGTTCACCCGTTGAAGTCAGGATGCTGTCCAGATGTTTCGACCAGTCTTCCATCGTCATAACCTGATGACGTTCCGCCTGTCTCTCCGCAAAATCCAGATAACCTGATACGATCTGGCCCATTGTTCTGAG
Organism: Erysipelotrichaceae bacterium; assembly: GCA_017432545.1. Classification (GTDB taxonomy): domain Bacteria; phylum Bacillota_I; class Bacilli_A; order Erysipelotrichales; family Erysipelotrichaceae; genus Colivicinus. The sequence goes on along the minus strand of JAFRJA010000136.1, from coordinate 1,326 downwards.
TTCCTTTTCGTTCAAATAATTCTTCGCAATCTGCGCTTCTTTCAGCGTAGGCTGACTTCCTGCAAATGTAGTTAATCCCATAAAGTCTTTTTCTGCATCTGCACGAGAATATATTGTCTCGGCCGCAGTTTCACCGTGAACCGCATAATGTATCTTATTCTGTACTCTTTTAAAGAATTCGATAGAAGTATCGGCTTTCGGATCATAGTCTATACTGGTCGCATAAATTTCCAGAACCTGACGGTAAAATACTTTTTCGGAAGCACGGATATCACGGATTCTCTCAAGTAATTCCTTGAAATATCCGCCTCCACCCAGTTCCTTCAATCGTTTGTCATCCAGAACAAAGCCCTTTCTCATGTATTCTTTGATAATACCGGAAGCCCATATCCTGAATTGAACGCCTCTTTGCGATTTTACTCTATACCCAACAGAAATGATGACATCAAGATTATAATAATCAACATTATAAGTTTTCCCATCAGAAGCAGTTGTTGCATAATTTGCAACAACTGATTTTTTTACTAATTCACCTTCTTCAAATATATTCTTTATATGTCTAGAGATCGTCGACTTATCCCGATCAAACAAAACTGACATCTGATCCAGTGTCAGCCAGACTGTTTCATCTTCAAAAGTAACATCAACATTTGTTAATCCATCCTCAGTCGTATAAATAATCAGACTTGATTTGTTTTCCATAGAAATCTCCACTTACATTATATCATTCATAAATACATATACCCTCTCAATGCAGCGGCAGAGCCTATATAAGACTCTGCTGCTTCACCTTACTTACATAGAATTAAAAAAACAATTCATTCTTTCTTATGTTATTTATACATGATTACTGTGTAAATTGAGATTACACTCATCGGTCTTTCACCGGTACAATCTGGCTGTACGCATTTCTTCGCAAGTATCATTATCACAGAACAGTATCTTCATCATGTCATCGCAGCACTTTTATGTTGATCGCTGTTGCATATGCGCATGCAGCCGCTCGATGATAAAGACTTGTAACTGATTAAGTTAAATCATGTTTATAATCAGTAAAAATCAACCATCAGACTGATGTTTTTCAAAGAACTTATCTTGTCTAAAGGCTGATTCTTCGCTTTCAAAGCGGTTCGTTTTTTGGGGGTCAGGGGACCAATTGAAAGTAAAAGTACGGTTGATTCCGTACTTTTTTAAGTATGACGGGCATGTCATACATCTGGGGTGAAAGTCCCAAGGAGCACCTGTTACCGGTGAATCCGATAGCGACTCCCAAGCCTGACTTCCGTGAGGAAGCGGGTAGAAGAAGGGATAGCGAAACTGCGGCTC
>JAFRJA010000135.1 GCA_017432545.1 Erysipelotrichaceae bacterium | reverse complement strand
TGACAAGTCGATGCGGGAGGTCACTTCCAGGATCAAAGATAATTAAAAAGCAGAAAATGATGTGCCCATCCTTACGGATGGGCCATTCATAACATTATTGTGTGATACCGATATCATTGCGATTAACAAGACGGTATTATTTCGTTAACACAGTGATACTTTTCAAACGAAATATTCAGATATATCAGATAATTATAAATTGTGCTGCTTTAGCATACTAAAAGATGGATATCAGAATAGTTGTTGAACTTCCTATCATGAGTAATTAAAATCATGTTTTCAGATATTGCCTGAGCCAGCAACATCTTATCAAATGGATCATTATGTTTGATCGTTTCATCAATAGGTCTGATTTTATCAAGTTGATTGACGTGATTATTATTTACGGGGATATTGATAAAACCGGCCTGTTCGCATAGATTGGTGAGCTGTTTACTGGAGATCATGATCTCATCAGGTTTTTTCCAATGTTTGAACTCGGTTTCCGAGGGAGAAATCGTGCTGTAGAAGATCATATTGTTGGGATTGATAATTAAATCTTTGATGTTTTCGGGAAGGTGAAAATCATCAATCAGAGCCCACATTATGATATGTGTATCGGAGGTATTTCGTCAGAAAATGTCTCCTTCAAAATCTTCAGAAATGACTATATTATCAAAGTTTTCAGGAACGGTAAACAATCCTTTCGCGATACCAATCCGGTTGGATGTGTTTTCCGGTTTAACCAGAGTTATTTTCATAAAAGGCTTGCCATTTCTGCCAATTATCACATAGTCTTCAACGCCGTCTTTCAGCATTTTTCTATCTTTGAAAGGTTTGTTTTTGCCTCAAGCATATTAAATTGAGTCATTCTTGTTTCTCCTTAGTCTGGTTAGCTAATGAAATAGTATATATATATTATGAGTGAAGTAAAGCAAAATTAACATTAAAAGAAAAAATGTCGAATATACTCGACAAATTATATTATTTATTGTAGAATATATTCGACAGAAAAATGGAACACAAGCTTATTAAATCGGTTATTCTTGACCAGCATATAATAATTCAAAATCAGCTTCTAATAGATAGAGATTATTTTTTTGATCTAAACATTAATTATGTATTGACTGGGTTGAGAAGGGCTGGCAAGACAATGATTCTATATTCAATTGTTCAGAAACTGGTTTGGAACAATATTGATTGGAATCAGATAATTTATATTAATTTTGAAGATGAAAGATTGTCAGACTTTACGGTTTCCGACTTCAATGACATCATTCTTGTTAAAAATGAATTTACCGATAAAAAAGCTTATTATTTTTTCGATGAGATTCAGAATATTGATGGATGGGAAAAATTCGCGAGAAGATTAGCTGATGCCAAGGAATTTGTGTATATAACCGGCAGCAACGCCAAAATGTTAAGTAAAGAAATAAGCAGTACTCTTGGTGGCAGATATCTTCCCAAATACATCAGTACTTTGTCTTTTTCTGAATATCTTTCGGGATTGAATATATCACATGACAATGATTCTTTATTTTCAACATCCAACAAGGGTAAAATAATCAGAAGTTTTGATGATTATTATCATTTTGGAGGTTTTCCCGAAACTTTGACTCTGATTGTAAAGCGTGAATATGTTTCGAATATTTACCAAAAAATTTTATTATCAGATGTTGCTGTCAAAAACAGTATCAGGAACGATTACGGTTTAAAGCTTCTGGTAAAAAAGATCGCGGAAACCGTTACGGATGATGTATCGTTTTCCAGACTTTATTATTCTTTAAAAACTATAGGTATCTCAATCAGTAAAGATACTTTGATTGATTATATTGGTTATTTAAAAAATGCTTACCTTTTGTTTGATATCAAGAATTATTATGCTAAGTTTTCTGAAAGAGAAAGCAATCCCAAGTATTATTTTAATGACAATGGACTTTTGAATTTGTTCCTCGTAGATTCAGATCCGGTTTTATTGGAAAATGTTGTGGCTATTTATTTATTTAACAGATATAATGACCAATTGTACTATCTGAAATCTCCTGAAACCAAAACAGATATTGATTTTTTCATCCCGGAAGAAAACACGGCCATCCAGGTAGCTTATTCGATTTCCGGTTCGGCAAGAAAAAGAGAAATAAGCAATCTGATAAGATACGCAAAAGCAAATAACGACTGTCGTCTGATTATTTTGACTCATAATGAAGAAGAGATAATACAAGAAGAGGCCTTTACCATAGAAGTTATGCCGGCCTATCAGTTTATTCTGGGTGGAAAATGAGTAGCTAGCTTTTCAAAACACTGAAAAATAAGTTAATAGTTTTCTGAAAACCTTAGAAGTTAAGAACTATGTTTCAGAACCGAAGTAAACACGTTTGTTTCCGTTTGCTTTATTAAAGAATTGATATCTGTCAGCAAATGAAGAGATACAAATAGAAAATGGCAGAAGAAAAACGTAAAAACATATTTGGCTCAGTTCCATGTTCTTCAAAATCCCGGTCATATTATTATCAAAGGAAACGGAACTTTAGTCTTGAAAGATTCTCTGCTCCATATCGATGATTTTTCGGAAGGATTAACCTTATCTTCAAGTGACGTTTCACAGATTATAATCAAGGAGATTTATGATCACGATATCATGACAATCGAAAATCTGACCGTTTTTTTATCAGATAAAGAAAGAAGATACTTTGCTGATTTATCTCGGTGGTTATCATAATACGATAAGAAGGGATTTCCTGAAATTCCTGTATCAGAAGTACCCCGATAAAAAATATCTTCATTTTGGTGATATTGATGCCGGCGGTTTTTATATTCTTGAACATCTTAAAAATAAGACCGGAATTCCCTTTGAACCATACATGATGGACAAAAATGTATTAAAACAGCATCATGAACAAACCATTCCTTTGCAAGGAAATGATCGTAAGCGTCTTAATGATCTTCTTAATCAAAGAAAATATATTGATACAATAACCTATATGCTAGAAAACGACATCAAACTGGAACAGGAACAGTTAAGTTTTGAGGAATAAAAGGAATGGCTATCCAAAAAACTGGACAATCATTTTTGTCTTTAAGGTTATAATGAAAGAGATGTTTAATAAACAAGGAATCGTTTATTTCCATAATAGATAATTTATATGTGATAACTGGCTATTGTTATCTAGAAAAGAGGAAAGATGAATACTATAAAAGTCCATGATACTGTCGAAGTTATCTATCCTGATTGCCTGACTTTATTGTCTGAAGAAGAACGTCAGGCGATGAATTTTGCCAAAGCAGGGGAAGGCTATGTTTTAAAGAATGATGATCTTCATATCATGATCTCGATCGCCTGCCTTAAACTCAACTGGTTTACTAATCTGTTGAGTGCTTCTGATCTGCGCAGGAGTGCGGTTAAGAATCTGGAAAAACTTATGAGACAGTATTTCTTCAAACCACTGCGTTTTATGGATCATAAGATAGGTGAAGAACTTGGCCAGGGTTTTGCCTATGAATATCAGAACAAGGGTATCGATATGTATGGGGAAACGTATGTCTTCAAGAAGGATAAAATGGCTTATTATTTCCATTTCTATACCAGAAAAGAATGTACGGAAGAAGCGTTAGTCATCTGGAATGAACTGCTGGATGGAGTCAATAGTTTATGAGAAAGAGACTGAGCAGATTATTATTAAGTGTAATCATCATTTTCAGTTTTTTTACGATCGTTATTAAAGCTGATGAAACGATCAAAGACGGCAGACCTTCAAAGGATGGTTTTTTACATGTTGAAGGAACAGATATCGTAAATGATAAAAATGAACGGGTCATTTTAAGAGGTGTAAGTACTCACGGTCTGACCTGGTATCCGCAGTATATCAATGAAGAACTGTTTAAAGATATTTCGGAAAACTGGAACTGCAATCTCGTGCGTCTGGCGATGTACTCCGAAGACTATCTGGTCAATAAGCAGAAAAACATGGATAAGATCTATGAAGGCGTCAAGGCGGCAGTTGATGCGGATATGTATGTCATGATCGACTGGCATATCCTCAATGACAACGATCCAAACATCAATATATCGGCTGCTAAAGAGTTCTTTGAAGAAGTAAGCAATCTGTATGGCGACTGTCCGAATGTCTTATATGAGATCTGTAATGAACCAAATGGCGATACGACCTGGGAAGATATATGCGATTACGCAAATATCATCATTCCTTTGATCAGATTCAATGCGCCGAAATCGCTGATCATCGTCGGTACACCGAATTATGACCAGGATCTTGAAAGTCCTATGAATAATCCGCTTCCTTACGATGATATCCTTTACTGTTTTCATTTCTATACGGCCAGCCATGGCCAGGAGTTCCGTAATACGGTAGGAAAGGCCAATCTGATGGGCCTGCCGGTGTTTATTTCGGAATGCGGTATCTCTGAAGCGTCTGGTGATGGCAAGGTCGATTACGATAACGCAATCGAATGGTTCCGCTTCTTACACGCCAAGGGTATTTCCTATGCGATCTGGTCTTTATCCAACAAGGAAGAATCTGCTTCCTTCATCAGAGCTGATTCTACAGAATTTGAACATCTTGAAGATGAAGATCTGACCCATATCGGTAAATGGATCAGAGAACTTTTAAGAGGTACTGCGCCAAGTGATATTCCGATCGAGGGTTATGAACAGAATTATAATGTCTGGGAAAGAATAAAGATCTTATTCATCAATATCGGCTATAACGGTTTAAAGCCGGTCAGAAGCTGGCCATATCTGGCTTCACTGGCGATCCTGCTTTTTGTACTGGCTATGTGTATTTATCTGTTTCAGGTCAGAAAGAAAAAAGGCACGATCTATTCCTATGATGTCCTGATTGATCAGGAGAAGAAAGTCAAGGATAAGGATTACTATCTTGTCGTGATCATGATCGGCTTATCGATGTTTTTTACCACTGTCTATCTTCTGTGGCGTATCTTTTATTCCATCGCCTATGAAGCAGGAGTGATTTCAATTGCATCAAATATAATCCTTTTAGTAATCGAAATATCAGGCTTCTTTGAGACCTGTATCCATTACAGCAATGCTTGGGGCAGGAATTCTCATCCTCTACCGGAGATCAAGAAAAACGAATATCCGGAAGTCGATATCTTTATCGCTTCTTATAATGAACCGGCGGAACTTTTATATAAAACGATTAACGGCTGTAAACATCTGAAGTATCCTAATAATGACAAGGTCCATATCTGGCTTTGTGATGATAACCGCCGTAAGGAGATCAAAGCTTTATGTAAGAAGATGAAAGTCGGGTATTTTGACCGTCCGGATAACGAGGGAGCCAAGGCTGGTAACCTCAATCACGCTTTAGGCCTTACTTCGGCGCCATATATCGTGACTCTTGATGCGGATATGATCGTCAGAAGTGATTTCCTTTTGAAGACGATCCCGTATTTTGTGGATGTCGAAAAGCGAGCCAAGAAACTCAAGGAAGATGTCCATCTCGGTTTCTTGCAGACACCGCAGTGTTTCTATGATCCGGATGTCTTCCAGCACGCTTTATATGCCGAAACCAGAATTCCGAATGAACAGGATTTTTTCTATCGTGCCATTGAAGTAGGTAAGACATCATCCAATTCCGTCATTTATGGTGGATCCAATACGATCCTTTCGCGTAAGGCTTTGGAAGATATCGGCGGTTTCTATACCGGTTCGATCACCGAAGACTTCGCGACCGGCTTATTGATTGAATCCAAAGGATACCTGTCTTTGGCTTTAGGAGAGCCGATGGCTTCGGGCAAGACACCTCATACCTACAAGGAACACATCAAACAGCGCAGCCGCTGGGGCAGAGGGGTCATCTCTACCGGCAAGAAGCTGCATATCCTGACCAGAAAAGGCCTGAGACTTGAACAGAAACTCAGTTATCTGAGCTCGGTAACTTACTGGTATTCTTCCGTAAAGACCCTGGTCTATATCATGTCACCGATCTTGTTTGCGGTCTTTAATATCCGTGTATTCAAGTGCAGCTGGCTTGATATCCTGGTCTACTGGGCACCGATGTTTATCTTCCAGGATTTGTGTTTAAGGGTAATGTCCGGTAACCTCGTATCTTCAAAATGGAGTGGCATCTATGAGACTTCCGTCATGCCTCATTTACTGATACCGATCCTGAAAGAAACCTTCGGTCTGTCTGAATCCAAGTTCCTGGTCACTGATAAGACCAGAAGAGAAAACCGCAAAGTCGACTACCGCTCAATGGTTCCTTTCATTATTCTGATCTTCTTATCGGCCGTCGGAATCGTCAGAGCTGTCTTACTGATCAGGATCGATACGATCTTGCCGATGGTGATAATGCTGTTCTGGCTTTTGCGAAACTTCTATTTCCTGTTCATGGCTATCTTCCTAATTGATGGCAGGGATTCCGACAATGAGGAAGTCAAGGTCAGGGATGGTGAATTTGTATATGTCGAATGTAAGGATTCTGATCTGAAATTTGAAGGTATTACGACTTTCTTAACGGAACACAGTATGAAGGTGATACTTGATGAAGGTGATTCACTCAAGATTGGTGAACGCATCAGGATCAAGGTCTTTAAAGATGAATATGAAACCGATCTTGAAGGTGTCGTCATCGATAAACTCAATTCACGTTTCAATAATCAATGCGTTCATACTTTGGAGATATTGAAGTTCAATAACTCGCGTGATGAATATCTGCAGATCCTTTATGACCGTATCCCGACGCTGCCGCAGACTCTGAACAGAGATCTGGGAATTGCTCCATATTTCTGGCGCAACATCATCCAGCGTCTGGCTTTGCGTAACCGTATGTAGTATATGAGATTTGATACGATCGATAAAAAGCCGAATCTTTTTGGGATAATTTATGCCAGCATCGTGATGCTGGTTTTCCTTATTATCTTTATCATCGGCAAGCAGGAAGAGGCGATCTGTCTTCTGATCATGGCCTATCTGCTGGTCGTTTTATATATACTCGGCATATCTTTTATCAGACAATTACAATACAACCCGTATTCGTATAATACGATCTATTATGCCGGATTTTTCCTGTTTATATTCTTTATTCTGATCACCATCATCAGGATCTTCCTTCTGCTTGTCAACAATGTTGAAGGTTATATTTTTATGAACGTTGTCAGCTGTATCTTGTCTTCAGCTAAGAACTATATGTTGCTGACGTTCCCTTTGATCCTGGTCTTTTCGATCGGTCTGGTAATATCCAATATCTCTTTGATCAGACATGAAGGAAAAAGCTTAAGCAATTTTCTAGCCATAATATTGGCAATACTGATGATCGCGGGGGAAGTGATATTGTACCGTTATGACTTCTACGCCTCAGGATCACAGTTTGAAGTGATGGTCCATGATATCTTCGCCAACAGCTTTGCGGCGATCTATCTCTATTTTGAATGTATGGTTATCGGCACGATCATCGCCTTTGTCATCGTATCCCGCTATGAACCAAACTATGATAAAGAATTCATGATCGTTTTAGGCTGCGGTTTAATGAAAGACGGTTCTCTGACGCCTTTACTTAAGGGAAGGGTAGATCGGGCTTTACAGTTCTATAACAATCAGAAAAAGCTGACTGGCAAGGAACTGACCTTTATTCCTTCCGGAGGCCAGGGACCGGATGAAGTCATTTCAGAATCAGAAGCGATGAAAAGATATCTGTTAAGTCAAGGGATAAAAGAAGAACTGATCGTCAAGGAAGATAAATCTGGTACCACGGAAGAAAACATGGCTTTCTCCAAAAAGATCATAGAAGAACTGGATCCGGAAGCTGATGTCGCCTTCTCTACGACGAATTACCATGTCTTCAGGGCAGGACTATTTGCCCGAAGAGTCAAAATGAGAGCTCAGGGAGTAGGGGCGAAAACGAAGTGGTATTTCATGATCAATGCGACGGTCAGAGAGTTTGTGGGACTTCTTACCAGACATATCGGTAAACAATCGGCTATTCTGATCGGAATGATCGTGTTCTATATTGTTTTGACACTGATCTATTATCATTTTTAACGTATTGTATTGAAAAGCTGATTTTTATTACAATTAAACTGTTGAAAATGGAGGTAATACGATGGATCTCAAGAAAGCTTTGACCTATGTCGCATTCGGTTTTCTGTTTACGCTGATAAACCTGAATATAACCATTGGCACATTGACGATCAATTTCACACCGGATTTTGTCGGTTGGATCTTATTCTTTTTAGCCTTTGATAAGCTCGGTTCTTATGTTGAAGGCAAGACCTATCTGAAGTGGATGGCTCTTATTCTGGCGATCGTTTCAGCGGCGATCTGGGTTCTGGAATTAGCTAAGCAGCAGCTTGAGATATCGATTTTGAGTACGATCGTTTCCTTTGTATCCCTGATCTATCTGTTTATCTTTCTGGGAGTTCTCGAAAAGATCGCTGCTGATCAGGAATCAAGTACGTCTTCGACCATCCATATGTTGAAATATGTCAACGCCTTTCTTGATATAGCTTTCATCGTTGTGGCATTGTTTGCGGGATTCAATCAAGGCAATAACTTCCCGATCATGGTCACAGGCGTTATCGGAGCTTTAGCCCTGATGAGTGCTGTCTTTATCTGCCTGACACTGTTTCGACTTAGAAAAGACGTAATTGCAAAGATGAGTTAAACAGTTTTAATTGCTTAAAGTATAATCCCGACTTTGACAGTTCAATGACATTAAAACGAAGAGAAAGCCTTTAAATACTGGCGATCTCTTCGTTTTCTGTCTTGATGAAATGTTGGGTGGGATTCTGTTTCTTTAAGTTTTTTTGCTTATTTTATCTTTGA
>JAFRJA010000018.1 GCA_017432545.1 Erysipelotrichaceae bacterium | reverse complement strand
GGGATAGGAAACTGTATGTCGTTCATCTTTTTGATTCGCAGGTCGGATTTGTAAAGAAACAGATGGAGATGCTGAAAAGGGATGAGCTCATAGTGCAGGAAACTTTGCCTCAGAATGATGAGACGTATTATATTCCGAATTGATATGTACTTGCTTGGGGTTGATTTGTTTCGTTTACGGATATCATATAGGATAAAATAGAATCATAGGGATGGTACATAATAATGAAGAATGATTTTGAAAAGTTTCATAAGGAAGCTCAGAAGTATCTGGATGAGAATGCAAAGGGTACGGAAAGTGAAGAAGAGCTTAAGAAGCTTCTTGATCGGTTTGTAAAGGATTACAATGCCGGTATAAAAGCCGGGGCAAATATAATATCTGAGCCCAAGACGGCGGATGATTATCTGGAGCTGGCAAGTGAAGCTCCTACAAGGCAGAAGGAACAGTATTATCTGGCCAAGGCTCTTGAACTGGAGCCGGAAAATCTGGATGCGCTTTTATATGATGCGGTATCAAGATCCGGCAATATCGAAGAAGAACTGGTAAATCTGAGAAAGGTCATTGCGATCGGCGAAGAACAGATGAAGAAGCAGGGCTATGATGATGAAGAGAGTATCGGTGATTACTGGCTGATCTTTCAGACAAGGCCTTATATGAGGGTTTTAGGACAGTATCTGGAATCGCTTTTGACGGCAGGAAAATATCGTGAGGGATTGAAGATCTGCCGGAAGATGCTTCACTTGTGTGAAGGGGATAATCTCGGGATACGCTATACGTATGTCGCTACTCTGGCGGCTTTGGAGGAAGTGAAGGAGGCGGAAGAGTTTTTTGAAAAACAGGAGTATGAGGAGTCGATGATACTTCTGGCGATGATGATCCTTTACTATAAGGTCGATGATCTTTCAAAGGCGAAGGAAATGTATCAGCGGCTGAAGAAGAGAAATCCGGATACGAAGAAGTTCTTTAAGGCGGTACATAAAGGAAATCTTGAAAAATACGAAGAGAAGATGAATGAGTACGGATACAGGCCCAACACGATCGAAGAATTGCTTGTGTTTGTAAAAGAACAGAGCCATCTTCTGTTTACGGCTCCGGCTTTCTTTAACTGGGCGTATCGCTTGTCGAAGTAGTTTAATATCGATAGATCAAAAGATCGCTGATCTTGAAATAATACGGTAGCTTTAAAGCATGAAAATACTTTTGTTTGGCGTGTCCAATGTCGGTAAGACGACAGTAGGAAAACTGCTGGCCGATCGCCTTGGTTTTCGTTTTTATGATTTGGATGAAGAGGTCAAAAGATATATGAATATGACTTTGGAAGAATTCGTCCATACGGGAAGCCTGAGATGGAGGGATGGGAAACGCGGCAGAGTCATCAAGAAACTGATTCGAAAGAAAGAAGATATGGTTTTTGCCGTATCGCCGGTTTCTTATACCGAAAGTTTCAAAATGCAGATCGAAAGCGGAGAAGATCTTTTGCTTATAGAATTGTATGATACTCCGGAAAACATTTTCGACAGACTGGTATTCAGCGATGAGAACGATAATATTTATAAGGATGACGAATATAAAAACAAGCGCCGAAACTATTATCTGAAAGAAATACAGGAGGATCTGAACTGGTATGGCAGGGTATATGCCGATCTGGGAGTAGAAAACCGTGTGTTTATCAATAACGATCTTCCGATGAAAACAGTTGACAGGATCATTGCGGAATACGGCTTGAAATAGTTTAAAGATAGGTGAGGAAACCATTAGGAAAGAATTGAAAAGATAGTATAATATTCTTACATGGATGGCATGGGATATTTGGCTATATTCCGTATCGTCCTGGTTGAAACATCAAGGTGTTTCAGGCAGAGAGGTAGTTTATAGATAGATATTCATATGGGATCGATGTTTCTTTGGGATGGTATTTTTTGCTGTCTGATCGAAGATCGTCTTTTCATGCCTCCATGTTGATGGAGGTATTTTTATGATTAAGAAAGAAAGTTTTGATTGGCCTGTTGAATGTTTGTGGCCCAGACCATTAGAAAACGGCGAGGGTGACTGCTGGGATTATGATGAGATGCTGGTGCTCGATGAGGAGTGCGAAGATCTCTTAAAGATCAGGGAAGGCTATGATGATCTTGTAAGAAATGGTGTTCTTGATGAGGATTATCATCCGATCGATGAGGAATATGAGGCCGAAGATCCTGATTATTGGAATGATGGTTTTGATATTGACTTATGGCAAGATGATTATAATGATGCGATCAATCATCTGAAAATCAGTTCTGATAAAAACGATCCGGTCTACGCGATCAGAGATGCCATCGATTATGAATTCGTGAATGAGAATCTCTTGCGCCAGGCTTTTACCAGAAGAAGTTTCGCTTTAAAACATAAGGTCGGCGATTGCGAAGTTCTTGAGTTTATAGGGGACATGATCATTCATAGCGTCATAACCAGAGAAATGGCAAAGGCTTTTGTGAGAAATGATCCCTCTTCTACGGGCTGTCCATTGGTTTTTGATAAGCAAGAGGATGCTTTATCGAAATTAAGGCAGCATTATGAATGCAAAGAATATCTCAGTAGGCGTTTATGTGAACTTGGTTTGCAGCGTTTTATTCTTTATGGGGAGAATGAAAAAGAGTCGGAAAGCAGCTGTGAGGATGCTCTGGAGGCTTTGATTGGTGCGGTGGCGATAGACAGCAACTGGAATTGGGAAGTCTTGGAAAAGGTCGTCGATAAGCTGATCTGTCTGCAGCTTAGTAAAGCCGATACGTTTTTAAAAGAAACGTATTATGATCTGTTTAACAGCTGGCATCAGAAGAAGTTTAATGAAATGCCTTCTTATGAAGTGCATGGCTATAAAGACAGATTTTATTGTACGTTGCGTTATTTTGTGCCAAATAATGATCAGAATATTGAAACTAATCAAAGAGTCGATGTCGAGGCACAAAGCCGCAGCAGGGCAAGAGAAAAGGCAGCTTTGATGGCTTATGATTTTGTAAGAAGCAGGGGTCTTTGGATCGATCTTAAAGATGCGGGAATCGAACCGGAGTTTGAGGATTCGATCAATCAGCTGCAGGAACTGTATCAGAAAAAGTATATCGGGATGCCGGAATATCGTTTTGAAGAAGATAAGGGCTGGCGTTGCGATTGTTTATGTAACGGGGTCAACGGCTGGGGCTATGCGGATAAGAAAGTAGCGGCTAAAAAGAAGGCTGCTTATATGGTCCTGGTCAGATTATATGATTCGGCGGGGATCTGTAAAGAAGAGTGGAAGAAGAAGATGTGGGATCTTTCGACAATAAATCTGTTTGCTTCCAATGAAAAATAGGATCGATGCATATTCGCAAAAGCATGGCATTGGATGATGTACTTAAGCGGCAAATATATGCAGCTGAGTGATAATAAAAAGTGGGATATCATCACTTATCATTTAGGCGGTATCGGTGATATGTGCGGAACCGCTTCCATGGGTTGGGATAGGAAACTGTATGTCGTTCATCTTTTTGATTCGCAGGTCGGATTTGTAAAGAAACAGATGGAGATGCTGAAAAGGGATGAGCTCATAGTGCAGGAAACTTTGCCTCAG
>JAFRJA010000134.1 GCA_017432545.1 Erysipelotrichaceae bacterium | reverse complement strand
TCAGCAGTTCAGTTTGCTAATGGTGCTTTATTTCCTCATGAAGGTTGGAGACATTTCTATTCTGAAGGTATAGAAATTGTTACTGAAAGAATGTTTAACTATCACTATCACAATAACTAAATATTAAACGTTAGATAAAGACTTTTTTTATATTTCATTATTAGATAAAACAGATTTTAAACACAGTCATCTTATTATTTGGCTGTGTTTTTTTCTTGTTTCGTTTGTATTTGCCAGTACGATAAGTCTTTTATCTATTTCCATCTTCTTCGTTTACTGTATATTTGCCTTTGTATCTCACATTTTTGTTCAAAACGGCATGTTATATTTGCATATTACTAGAAACAATTCGTAAAGCGATTGAGTGTATCAGCGATATTCCGCTCTAGGATGAGACTGAGTTTAGGATAATATCAATCAAACCGATTCGAAAAGATGATGTCTACGGAGGCTATCGAGTCAGAATTGATGCGACTTATGACACTATAATTACGCCATTATCCATTGATATATCAACCGGTGATGTTATTACACCGGGAGCAGTCCAACATGAGTTCACCGGACTGTTTGATAAGGATCTGCATTTTGATCTTTGGGCATATAACATCGAAACAGTTTTGGCTGAAAAATCCGAAACAATTTTGCGAAGAGGTGCATTAAACACAAGGCCAAGAGATTTTTACGATGTTTATATCCTCTCCAAAACAAAAGATTATAATAAAGAGATTTTTATCCGGGCATTGAATGAAACCTCAAAACATCGAGGCAGTAACGACATAATTGCTGAAAAAGATAAAATTCTGAAAACAATCAAAAACAGTCCCGAACTTAAAAACAGCTGGGCTAAATATCAGAGTAAATTCTCTTATGCCAGAGATATTCAGTATTCAGAAATCATGAAAGCTTTAGATGATTTGCTTGAAAACTGAAAAGGAAAAATAATACGAGATAAGAAATTTCAAAAAAATAATTAAAACATGACATATAGCTGTCATGTTTATTATGTTAATATGTGATTGAGCTTTTGAAAATGAAGATCGATCGACTGATAGGAATATTATCCGTATTGTTACAATCCAAACAGACCACGGCACCGGAATTGGCCGGGCTTTTTGAAGTATCACGTCGAACCATAAACCGGGATATTGATACTTTATGTCAGGCTGGTATTCCTATCATGACTGTTCAGGGAAGCGGCGGCGGTATCAGTATCATGGATGGCTATAGAATGGACCGTACGATCCTGACTTCCAAGGATATGAGGATGATCCTGGCGGGCTTAAGAAGTCTCGACAGTGTCAGTGGCAGCAGTTACTATTCACAATTGATGGAAAAGCTTCAGCTTGGTTCTTCGGAGTTTGTTACGGGGAAAGATTCGGTCCTGATCGATCTGTCTTCCTGGTATAAAACAACTCTGGCTCCCAAGATCGAGGTCATACAGAGTGCGATCGAAAACAGACATCTGCTTTCTTTCCGCTATTATTCGCCATCTTCTGATGGAAAGCGCAAGATCGAACCGTATTATCTGATCTTCCGCTGGTCCAGCTGGTATGTCTGGGGCTGGTGTAAAGACCGCAAAGATTACAGATTGTTCAAACTTAATCGCATGCTGGAGGTCGAAGAGACCAAAAAAGAATTCGCTGCTCGGGACATCAGTATGCCGGACCTGTCTGACGAGAAGGTCTTCAAGGGCAAGCCCATCAAGACAAAGATCCTGTTTTCAAAAGATGTGAAATGGCGTCTGATCGAAGAATTCGGGATCGACAGTTTTACGGAAATGAATGATGAAAAATTATTATTTACCTACGAGTTTACTGATGAGGAAAACCTTATCACCTGGCTTTTGACCTTTGAAGATAAGGCAGAGATCATAGAACCAAAGAAGGTCAGAGACAAAGTAAGAAAACTGCTCAGAAACATGAGTAATATGTATAAGGAGTAAGAGATGGCGTTTGATTATAAGAAAGAATATAAAGAATTCTATATGCCTGAGGCAAAACCACAGATCATTGAAGTACCGAAAATGAACTATATCGCAGAAAGAGGAAGCGGTGACCCCAATGATGAAAACGGTGAATACAAGAAAGCCATCGGATTATTATATGCGATAGCTTTTACGATCAAGATGTCCAAGAAGGGTGATCACAAGATCGAGGGCTATTTCGATTATGTCGTACCACCGCTTGAAGGTTTCTGGTGGCGTGATGGTATTGATGGTATCGACTATAATCATAAGGAGAACTTCAGATGGATCTCGGTCATCAGACTTCCGGATTTTGTGAGTAAGAAGGATTTTGACTGGGCGATCAAAGAAGCGACTGTTAAGAAGAAACAGGATTTTTCTGAAGTTGAATTCATGAGTATTACAGAAGGCCTATGCGTACAGTGCATGCATACGGGATCCTATGATGATGAACCCGCAACAGTCGAACTGATGGATGAGTATATTGAAGAAAATGGTTATGAGAACGACTTCAGTGATGACAGGCGTCATCATGAGATCTATCTTTCCGATGCCCGGAAAGTTACGCCGGATAAGCTTAAGACTCTCATAAGACATCCGATCAGAAGAAAAGGATAGAGCTATGCATTTTGTTGAAGCAAAAAGATTATTGAGCGGAAACAACGGTTTCTGTGGCATGAACATCTACCGTGGCTGTACACACGGCTGTATTTACTGTGACAGCCGTAGCAAGTGTTATCAGTTCACGCATCCTTTCGAAGATGTCGAAGTCAAGCAGAATGCGCCGCAGCTCCTGGAAAAAGCACTGCAGTCAAAAAGGAAAAAATGCATGATCGGCACCGGAGCGATGTCTGATCCCTATATGCATTGTGAGAAAGAATTAAGACTGACCAGAAAATGCCTGGAGATCATTAATAAATACGGTTTCGGAGTGGCGATCCAGACCAAGTCTGATCGCATATTGGATGATATCGATCTGCTCGATGAGATAAACCGAAAGAGTAAAACTGTCGTGCAGATGACGCTGACCACTTATGATGATGAACTCTGTAGGATCATTGAGCCATATGTCTGTAACACGAAAAGAAGGATCGAAGTATTGGAGAAGATGAAAGAAAGAGAGATCCCGACTGTAGTATGGATAACTCCGCTTCTGCCATTTATCAATGATACAAAAGAAAACGTCGAAGCTATCGTAAACGAATGCGTAAGAGTCGGCGTTAAGGGCATAATTGATTTTGGAATGGGCCTGACTTTAAGAGAAGGTGATCGGGAATACTATTATGCCGCTCTTGATAAATACTTCCCAGGTCTCAAGAAAAGATATATCAGGACCTATGGTAACGCCTATGAGCTGCCAAGCCCCAATCAGAAGCAGCTGATGGTTTTATTCAAGAAGATATGCAGTGAAAACGGGATCATCTATACACCGGAAGAATGTTTCCGGTATATACATGAATTCCCTGAATCATATACACAGGTCGCTCTGTTTGACTGAGAGAAGGAGATAATATGGAGTATATAAGAGTAAACAAAGATAATCTGGAGAACGAACACATCTGCTGTGCCATCTCCAACAACAACGATATTCAGGTCTCATCAAAAAAGAACTGGCTGTCGGAAAGATTTAATGATGGTCTCATCTTTCTCAAGAGTGTGGAAAGAGGTAAATGTTTTATTGAGTACATTCCGGCGGAGAAAGCCTGGGTACCGATCGATGCCAGGAATTATATGTATATCGACTGTCTGTGGGTCTCCGGTTCATTTAAAGGCCATGGCTATTCAAACGATCTGTTGAATGAGTGTATAGAGGACAGCAAGAAACTGAAGAGAGACGGTTTATGTATCCTTTCTTCCGCCAAAAAAAGAGGTTTTCTGGCTGATCCGAAGTTTCTGAAATATAAAGGTTTTGAAGTCGCTGATGAAGCAGATAACGGTATCCAGCTGTGGTACCTGCCTTTAAAGAAAGACGGCAAGAAACCGTCGTTCAAGGAATGTGCAAAACATCCCAAGATCAAGGACAAAGGTATCGTTGTTTACTATACCAACCAATGTCCGTTCACAGCCAAGTATGTGCCGGTGATCGAAAAGATCGCCAAAGATAAAGGAGTCAAATTCAAAGCCATCCACATCAATGATCTCAAGAGCGCGCAAAGTGCTCCGACACCGGTGACCAACTATGCGATCTTCAGGGATGGCGAATATGTAACAAATGAGATCCAGTCGGATAAGAAATTCCTGAAGCTGATCGGCGAATAGTTGAGCAGTTATTGTTCTTAAAGAGAGTCGCAGTGGCGATTTTCTTTTCAGTTAAGGGCGATTTGAATAATAAATGGAAATAATAAGGGAAATTATGTAAAGATAATAGAGGAAGAATAAACTTACCTGTAAGAAATGTTATATCGAGGATACATTTGATGTTTGAACCTGCCTGGAAAAAAGAAGATCCCAAAAGTGAAGCTAAAGCGCTGAAAGAGATGGACCGTATGTCTGTTTCAAAACTCAAACAGGTCGTATTGGAGGCACCTTTGGATAGTGTGAAGTATGCTGCGGTAATAGCTTTGGGTAAAGATATAAATGATGAATCTGCGGAAGCACTTAAAGAGATAAAAGAAGAATGTCCTTCTGATCATCTTAAGGCTCTGAGCGAACTGCAGCTGAGATTCTGTGGTGATGATTTAACATCCAGAGACTGGTTCAATGCCTCAGACAGGATCAATTCCGCTCTTTACTACAAAGAAATAAACATTGATGATGTGCTGGCGGTAATGACTAATGTCAGAAGTCATATCAATACTGCCTTACTGTTCAGATCTTTGTTCTGGTCATCAGACTGGCGGAATACTTCAAACGAAAAAGCGATCGAAGTATTACATCAGGTCCTGAATGATCTTTTTGATAAAGGCATTCCGCTTTCGATATTGCTGGAATGGATGAGACAGAAGGGACAGGAGAAACTGTTTACGGCTGAAGAAAGTAATAGATTGAAAACGATCTATGATGAAAACAATACGTCTTTCTATTTTGATTCACGTGACCGTTTCCATCCTCATATCCGTGATGTCTATTCAGCTCTGATCAGGATCTGGGCCTATTATGGCGATGAAATGTCTAAGGAGATATTGAAACTGGAACCTTTTTTTAACCTGGTTGATGAAGATCATATCGATGTCAGAAGCAAGAAGGCTGCTTTGATCGATGAAAAGGCCCGCGAGTATATGAATAAACTAAATATGAAAGCAGAAGATATATCTGATCTGGCGCTGTTTAAAGCCAGGAAATATGATTACCGTTTGCCTTTGAAATATCTTTATGAGAACGGGAAAAAGGAATTTATAGAGAAGAATTACCGCAAAACCACATTGCGTAAGGAAAAAGAATATGATCCGGAAGATGACTGCTACTATATCAATGAAGAGATCATCGTTAATTATGGCAAGCCGGAAGATCCTTATTTTGAGGAAGAGGATGAATGAAAATGAAATATCAGTATCCTTTTGGTGAATACGTCCGTCCTTTAGTACAGGAAGATCAGCGTCCGAAAGAAGTTTTTGTTTTGGGTGTCTATGCCAGCGCGGTCCATGCGAAGTGGGTCAAAGATGGAATGATCATCTGTCAGGCCTTGGCCGTTGCCAGTGAACCGCGGATCTTCTGGGATGGCAATGAAGAAGAAGCCAGGCAGATAATAAGCAGGATCAGTATTCCTGAGGAACTGGGTGAATTGAGGCCTGCCGGAAAGAATCTCAACGGGCCTTCCGCAAAAGTCCTGGATGAGCATATCCTGGCTCCTTTAGGTTATGAAAGAAAAGATGCCTGGCTGTGTGACTGTCTGCCGGAAACAAGGCTCAATCCTTCCCAGGTCAAGGTGATCAGAGAAAGATATGAACCATTAATAGAAGAATATGGTCTCAATGAAGTCACGATCCCTAAACGTCCGGATCGTTTCTGTGATGAGAAAAGAGCACTGGAGATCGTTGATGAGCTGATGAGATCGAAAGCGAAACTGCTGGTCTTGTTAGGTGATATACCGATCTCTCAGTTTCTTAAGAAGGTTTGTGATGTGCCTTATGGTACCTTACAGGAATATTGTGATCTTTACGGTTATGGTAATCCAAGTGATATAGAGATAAATGGCAAGAAAATAAAAGTATTGCCTCTGGCCCATCCTCGACAGATCGGCGCTCTGGGTGCTCACAGTGAGAACTGGCATAAGGCTCATCAGGAGTGGGAAAAGAGTAAATAAAGAGAAAAATTGTTAAAAAAATCACAAAGGTCATAAAGACCTTTTTCAGGTGGAAAAATGTTGCAGGGGGAAAAATTTTATATAATAAATTTGATAGATATATTATTAACAAATATAAAAAAACACCCTGATTGCAGATCGGATCAGGAACAGTAAAGGAGGTTGTTTTATATGAGTGAAGTATGTGCCGTTTGCGGCGAAAAGTTGAGTAAGTACGGAAACAGACAGCTGAAAGACGGAATACTGTGCCGCAATTGCGTAAAACTTGCTTCCCCCTGGCTCAATGATGATGACTATCTGGCCAGAGACGCTGAAGCGATAAGGAAGCATCTGGAGTATCGCGAAAAAAATAAGGAAGTACTCAAAAACTTTGAACAGGAAAGAGAAGTTGACGGCAAGTATTCTCTGTACCTTGATGAAGACAACAGACAGTTTGTCATCTCCAAGCGCAAGGATTTCAGAAAAGATAATGCCGATGTATTGTCCTATGAAGAACTTGAGGAACTCGCTATCTTCGAACAGAAGTATATGGAAGAAGATGGTAAAGTTGATATCCTGATGGACATCAGACTTCATAATCCGGAGATCGACAATATATGTTTCAGAGTCAATGAATTTCCTGGTATGGAAAGAGACAGTGAAGAGTACAATCAGACACTAGAACAGGCTTTTCGGTATCTGAATGCGTTCGATGGCGAAGAGGGTATCGATTTTGAGCAGACGGAAGGAGAATAACATGAGTGAAAAAATAAATAGAAATACAGGTGGCAGAAGAAGAAAGGTCGTCACCGGCACGGTATCACGGATCAGAAGAGGTCCGAAAGCTACGGGCGTCGGTCGAGTCGGTGAAGGTAATAACGGTCTCAACAGTATGATCAGAGATGCGTTCAGGGCGTTCAAGAAATGAAGAAAAGAAAAGGATTTTCGCTATTTAAGCTTCTGCTTATAGTAGCGCTGGTATTTGTCGGGATCATGGTCATAAACATGCTTTTAAACAGGCCTGTTGTTCCAAGTACGATCAATACACCGACGACAAGTACCAATACAGATGATGATGGAAAGAATTCCTATGATGGTTTTGTTGCCCAGATGTCCAATACTTATTCGACAAACTGGAAACTGACTTCCAATGTCGGACAGCTCAATTCATCAGTCATTGCCGGTGTAAGAGACAAGAGGACCAATATTATCGGCAACAATAAAGATGTCGTTACGATCATGGTCTTCATGTGCGGATCGGATCTGGAGTCCAAGAATGCGATGGGTGTCTATGACTTAGTCGAGATGGCCAATGCGGACTTCAGTGACAATGTGAATCTGCTGGTCTATACCGGCGGTTCCAAGACCTGGCATACCGATTCTATTTCCGCACGTTACAATCAGATCTACAGAGTCATCGGTAATGGCAAGATCCAGCCCCTGGTTGAAAATGCCGGAACCGGTGCGATGGTCGATCCGGATACGCTGACGAGTTTCATCGAATACGGAGTTGAAAACTTTGAAGCCAACCGTTATGCGCTGATCTTCTGGGATCATGGCGGTGGCACGGTCTCCGGTTATGGTTATGATGAGAAATATCCTAATGCCGGTTCAATGTCTCTGTCACAGATCGATAAGGCTCTGACCAATGCGGGTGTCGAATTCGATTTTGTAGGTTTTGACTGCTGTCTGATGGCGACTACGGAAACAGCACTGATGCTTTCAGAACATGCCGACTACATGATCGGTTCAGAAGAATCTGAACCGGGTATCGGCTGGTACTATACTGACTGGTTGAGCAAGCTTTCCAAGAACACTTCTATGCCGACTTTGGAGATCGGTAAGAATATCGCGGATGATTTCGTTAAGAAATGCCGCAGCGAGACCCCTGGTCAGATCGCGACCTTATCGCTGATCGACCTGGCGGAGATCGAATACACTATTCCGGAAAGACTCTCAGCTTTTGCTCAGGATACGACCGATAAGATGTCTGAAGATTTCCGCAGCGTTGCGGCTGCCCGTTCAGGAGCGAGAGAATTTGCTTCCGAGGCTTATATCGATATGGTTGATATGGTCGGACTTTCCGCAAACATGAACACGGAAGCCGGCAACGAACTTGCCCAGGCTCTGATGTCTGCGATCAAATACAACAACACCAACGTTTCCGATGCCTATGGTCTGTCTGTTTATTTCCCATACAGAACGACCAAGTATCTCTCGACAGTGCTTGATGTCTATGATGACATCGATATGAATACTGATTATTCAAGCTGTATCCGTTCCTTCGCATCCTATGCGGGAGCTGGCCAGGTATCATCCGGTGGTTCGCATTATGCCTATCAGACTACCGGTGGCGGCGGATCATCTGATTACTATTCATCAGATTCTGCTGATGCTTTGATGGAACTGCTGGAATACTTCCTGGCCGGAACTTATTCAAGCGAACCTTCATACTCGCAATACTACAGCTATGGCATGGATTCATGGTTTGACCGTGACAATCTGGCAAAAATAGCTAAATACGTAGCAGATAATCATTTTAATGCCGATCTGCACTGGAAGAATGGCAAGATCAGTCTGAGTGAAGATCAGTGGAACAAGGTCGATCGACTCTTACTCAATGTGTTTATCGATGACGGCAAGGGTTATATCGAGCTGGGTAAAGATGCGCTCTTTGATTTTGATTCTGAAGGCTCTTTGCTTAAGCTTGATGATATGACTTGGGTGGTCGCATCAAATGATGATGAGAACTGGCAGTTCGTTCCTTACTATCATCTGTATTCAACGGTCGATGACAATGGTGTTACGGTCTATACCGGCCGTATCCCGGTCATGCTCAATGGTGATTATGCGAACCTGATCGTCGAAATCGATGAAAACGATATGGTCGTCACCGGTTATACTTATGATTACCTTGAAGGCAGCGAGATCGTCGCCAAGAGTGTGAAAGAGCTGAATGAAAATGATGAGATCCAGTTTGTCTGTGACTATTACACTTATGAAGGAGATTATGATTCCGCATATATCTTAGGCGATAAACTGATCGTCAAGGATAAGGTATATCTTGGTGATATGTCTTTAGAGGGCTATAAAACGGTGGCACAGTACGAATTCATCGATCTCTATCAGCAGTCCTACTGGACAGATGTGATGCATTAAAGACATTTATATATTAAAAACAGAAAGTCGGAATTATCCGGCTTTTTGTTTGGAACAGATTGTTTTATTTTTTATCTTTAGAACTGACCTGTTTCTTTTTCAGTATATTGATCCGATAACTGCGGGGAGAGACCCCGACATCTTCAACAAAGCGTTTATAGAAGAAGCCTTTATTCTGATATCCAACAAGCCAAGCTATCTCTTCAACGGAGAAATCGGTTGTTTCCAATAACTTTTTCGCTCTGTTGATCCTCATCTGGATCAGATAAGCAGAATAAGTCATCCCGGCTTTCTTTTTGATCAGATTATTGAAGTAATTGGGATGAAAATGAAATTCGTCTGCCAGATCATTCATCGTCACATTAGCCAGATGGTTCTGCATATAGGCAGAGATCTCTTCAAACAGATCATCATAATACTGTTTTGATTCGCTTTCGGAAAGAGAATAAGTGTAAGCAGAGGAAAGACAGTTCATCAGTCTTAACAGATAGCCCTTGATGATATCGTTATAACCGGCCCGACGTGAGAGGTTTTCAGTGAATATCGTTCGGATATAGAATTCGATCTCCTCATTCAATTTGTTTTGGGACATGAACTGAATATAGTTCTCCTTCTGACCTAATTTCAGAATATTGGTCCTTAGAAAGTTCTGGAAAGGCGAAAGTGAAACATCGGAAAGAAAGAGTTCATTGAAGAACTGTCTGCCGATACTGATATTGATGATCGTACATTGAGATTCATTCAGCAGTTCGTGGTGCAGAGCTTTTGAATGGATGAAGCAGACATCTCCTTCATCAAATCTGACACTTTGTCCCTCGATATCAAGATACAGGAAACCTTCAATGATATATCTCAGTTCAATATAATCGGAATAATAGGGATAGATCTCGTTGTCCATCAGTTGCAGTTTTGCGACTTTTCCGTTAGAAAAGATCAGGTTTGTCAGGATTCCGTCAGAAAAATTCTGGACAGAGATAACAATATCTTCACTTATCTTATGAACATCTTTTCCATCAATGGTCTCGGAATAAAAACCACTAACAAGGTCAGAGTCTTTGATATCTTCGTATTTGGATTGGATGATGTGGACTTCAGGATCGTTGAAATAGAGTCTGATCAGATCTTTCATTACTCTCATCATATCATCGAATCGTGGGATAAGTAACGATTTTGATGCTTAAAACGGAGATATGTAATCGTAGACAGTTGAAAAGGTAACTATAATTAAGTCGAGGAGAGAATGTTATGAAGATCATAGAAAACATATATAAAACCAGTGGTGTTGAGTTTGAGACAAATTCAAATACTTTTGTTCTGGAAACAGAAGACGAACTCATTTTTTTTGATTTGGGTTATGAAGAAAAACAGTGGAATATTATGAAAAACAGTCTGAAACGCTGGAATCTTTCCGATAAGAAGATAACTAAGGCTTTTATTACTCATGGTCATTATGATCATGCGGGTAATACTTTCAGGGCTAATGAGGCTGGTATTGAAGTGTATGGGGCTGATCCGGATGCCTATAAGATCGAAAACGGTTATCCGGAAATGGAGAAACTGTTTAACAGAGAGTGGGTCTGTGGCAAAGTAGATCATCGTCTGAGTGATGGTCAAAGTTTCGCTTTTAAAGATGCGACAGTTACAGCATATGCTTTCCCTGGGCATTCTCTTGGATCCTATGGCTTTGTGATCGAAACAAAAGGTTATAGAGCTTTGGTTACCGGTGATGCTTTCTTCATCAAGCCGTGTCCGCCGGAAGATGCGATCGATATTGATCTGGCCTATATGGGTGGCGAAGATTTCAACAGAGAATGCTTCGCTTCCAGTCTGAAGAAGATGTCTGAATTACATTGCGATATTCTGCTGCCCGGACACTATTACGTCTATTATGGCGATGTGGATGCTTTGTGCGCAAAAGCCTATGAGGCTTTGAAGGAGAACTAGGATGATCGAAAAAGAAAGAAAAGAAAAGCTGCTGAGAGATATTCATAAGGTTAATTCCTATCATGAGATCCAGAATCTGATGGGCAGAGCGACCGTCGCCCTTAACTTTTCCAGAGCCGAAGAGCTGTTAACCTATTTTGCCTTGGACAAGGAAGATGTTTCTTTGGAATATGCGGATGAAGGCGTATTTGAAGGCAGGAATGCTGTAGAAGCTATCGTTTCTGAATTGACAAACAAACATGATACGAAAGGCTATATGCTGGACATGCAGCTGACGACACCGATGATCGAAGTTGCGGAAGATGGTAAGACAGCCAAAGGTTTATGGTGGTGCCCGGGCATTGCTTCACTTCCTCAAGAAGAAAGAGATCCGCAAGCGATATGGAATTGGGGAATGGTTTCAGCTGATTTAATTTTTGAAAGTGATACATGGAAGATATGGCATCTGCATTACTTCCGTTTCAT
>JAFRJA010000133.1 GCA_017432545.1 Erysipelotrichaceae bacterium | reverse complement strand
CATTGTTATAAGAGAGAAAAGGTTGAGTGTGTAAATTTATTTTTGCCCTATGATTTACAGTAACGCATAAAAAGATGTGGAAGATGGAGGCAAGAATATATGCCGGAAAAAGAGAAAAAGTTATTAAACGATGAAGACCTCGCCAAAGCAGATGGGGCCGGGTACTTCTCTGCATGGAGCGATAAATATTACAATGCGGCGGGCGTAGAGATCGTTGGTCCCGGAATATTATGGAATGACGGTTACAAATTTCAGGGTAAAGAGATTACTATTACGGAGGCTGACAGACTGGTGTTCTTCACTTATTACAAAGGTCGTCCTGCTACCAGCATTCAGGAAGCTATAGAATTCCGGGATGACTTCGAACCCGGTGTCTGGTCTTAAAAATTTAAGCGAAATTAAAACCAGAGGAATTTCTCTGGTTTTAGTATGCTTTGTTTAGTTTTGTTTATCCTCTTGGCACGTCATCAGGCAGGATCGATTCGATATCATAGCGATATTTATTACAGATCTTTTTCATCATAGTCGTATCATTGCTGTCGATCTGGGCGAGTTCCCTGGTGAGCGGTCCGCCTACGTCGATGGCGCTTTCATCAAAATAAGGAACTCTTACCTGGGCGTTGTATTTCTCGGTTTCAAACAGATTGCCGCCGACCGAATATGAACCATTCAAAATGACGTTACATGATTTGGTCGGAATGATGACGGTCTCGATGCGGAAGGTATCTTCCACAAGCGGAAAGGCGTCAGGAGAAGTAAAGCGCAATTCTTTTGGCGGGTTATCAACATCCAGCACCGCATAGAGAGTTATCTCGGGTTTTTCATCATCAGCTCCGCCGTAATCGATAAACAGACAATCATTATCCCTGTCATACATGAGATACATGGCACAGCCCGAGGTGTGATCGCCATATTTGGTTTCAGTATAAATGGTATACAGGACCGGAAGATACTCATCTTTATGTTGACGACAGTATTCAAGTAATTCATTCAGATCAGCTTTGATCCGGTAGACTTCATGAGCCTCACCGGATTTTAGGGAATAGGTAGATGATCCGGTTAAAGCTGTGATCAGATAATAATAGACCGGAACGCCTTCTGAAGGGGTTATCTGCCAGGTCGAGGTGATGTTTTCGCCATCGCCCCAGCCGTCATTGAAGGTATAGCAGTAGAAGGTGTCATCTTTCATAAAGGAGTCAGTCTGAATGATCGCCGTGGAATCCAGGACGACTTCATCGATATCACAGGCGATCTTTTCCACAAAGACGGATTTATCAGAATCGTTGCGGATAAAACTTAATAATGAGAAAGCTTTATCATAAACGTCTACAGAATAGGAATCATTTCTGGCTTCATCGGCATTCTGATAAAAACCGGTCAGATAGAATGGAAGTATTTCCGAATAATAGACTTCAGCGGAAGACGTTGAAACCGGATCGTTTTTCGGTTTATTGAAGAAGATCAGGAAAAGACCGATAACTGCTGCTGCGGCAACTGCACCGATGATGATCGGTGAGACTTTCGGTTTCTTGACCACCGAGATCTCGATCCTGGCATTAGGGTCATCACCTAAAGCTTCCCTGATATCCTTGACAATCCTGTTTAAGGCATCTTCTTCATTCTTCCAGGCATATACCTGCTGCATCGTCGACATCGAGAAGGCAAACTCATCTTCGAGTGGACAATCCTGGATCAGATAAGGAATGATAAGCTTGTTTTTGGTGATGGCTTGCGAAAACTCGTTTTTGACCCAGGTCGATTTCTGTGACTTCTCTGAGATCAGCACGATCATGACCTTGCAGTTATCGATGGCCTGCGGGATCTGTTTCATATAATTGGATCCGACCGGAATGGAATCCGGTGCCATCCAGCAGGAGATCCCGTTATCTTCTAAGACTTTTCTAACCTTGCGGGCATATTCTTCTTCTTCGGATTTGTAGCTCAAAAATACGTCAGCTTTCATATTTGTTTTCCTTGTATTACTTTACACATAAATTATAAAAGAAAAAGTGAATTGCTTCACTCTTTCTTGGAATCGATTGCTTTCTTGTATAACTCATCGAGCTCTTCGATGATCTTATCCTGGGCGTAGTGATTGCGCGCATAGGAAGCGATCTCTTTACGCCATTTCTCATTGTCGATCTCATCAGTCTTTCTTAAGACTTCGATGATCTTGTTGGCGAGATCTTCAGGATCTTCAGGAGTCACAAGACCACCGACGGAATCGTTCACGAAATCAGGTAAGCCGCCCTGATTGGAAGCGATGACCGGTGTGCCACAGGACATGGCTTCAATGGCGACCAAGCCAAACGGTTCTCTGCGGGATGGTACCAGATTGACATCCGCGATATTGTAGAGATGTCTTAACTGAGTCTGTGAGACGTTGCCCAAGAAGACGACCTTCTTCAGATCCAGTTCTTTGGCTAAGGCATGCAGCTTATCTCTTTCATCACCATCACCGACGATCAAGGTCAAAGAATCAGGTTCTTTATCTTCATAGAGCTTGGCCGCTCTCAGAAGGATATCGACACCTTTGAAGTTGGCCAGTTTTCCTGCGAAGGAAACGATCTTTTTGCCTTCGTATTCTTTCGGGCCGATATCATACATATCCAGGATCTCTTTACGGGTCATGTTTTCCGGATAGAAAATATTCGGATCATAGCCGTTACGCATCATGACGATCTTTTTCTTCTGATACGGGAATCTTTCTTCCAACAGTACGCAATTATCCTTGGAGATCGAGATCACCGCGAAGCAGGCTTCCATAGCTTTCTCCGCATGTTCTCTTAAGTGCGGCCATTTGTCATAACCCATCAGATCAGTGCCATGGGCTGTTAACACCAATGGAATGTCTTTTCTGATCGCCAATGAAGGTAAGATCCAGACGTGCTGGCCATGGATGATGTCCGGTTTCCAGCTTTCGATCTCATCGTCGATCGCCGCTTTAAAGGCTTTTATATACAGATCAAGTTCATCCTCATTCAGATCAGCGAAATTGGTGATACTGCGCGGGTGGGAAGTGAAACAAGGGAAATTAAATGGCAAAGCTTCCGCCATACTTCTTCCGGAATAATCCTTACCGGGAACGATCTCTGTTTTCTCCGTAGAGAAAAAGACCGGATGGAGTCTGATACCTTCAACTTCACTGTAATCATCGGTATTCTCTGGCAGGACGATACAGACTTCATGTCCCAGCTGATGCAGATGAACAGCCAGATTGCGGGTATAGGTTCCGCTTCCGGAGCCGGCCAAAGGAAAATGATTGATCATGAGGATTTTCATAATTGTGTTTCTCGCTTTCTTAATCTCATTATAAATTAACGAGCAATAGAAAAGGCAACCGAAGTTGCCTGTTTTCTATATAAGTTTAGGGAGATGGAATCTGTGAGATTCCTTTAATGAAAAAATTATTTACAGTTAAATAATAACAGTCAATTGTGAATTTTAAGTGAAAACGTACAAAAAGCATTAAAAAAATTATTAAATAAGTTTAAAGGTATAATTAAGGTATAACAAAGGAGAAATAATCTATGTCAGAAGTAAAAGCGGCAGATAACGGAAACATCTATGTTCCTTTTGAAGATCGTAAAGGAAACGAATCTATTGTTTATTTTACGAGAGATATATCACCGGCTGGAATCAAGAAAGCTTATGAAAAGGTAAACGGAAATATAATCGGTAAGGTAGCTATCAAACTGCATACCGGTGAGAAGAACGGTCCTAATATCGTACCGGCTGCCTGGGTCAAAGAAGTCATGGAGACGACCGATTCTTTAAAGGATGCGAGCATCATTGAGACTAACACCTATTATGAAGGTGATCGTTATACTACTGAGCAGCATCGTGAGACTCTGAAAGTCAACGGCTGGACTTTCTGTCCGGTCGACATCATCGATGAAGATGGTACAGCTGATTTGCCGGTCGATGGCGGCAAGTGGTTTGATCATATGACAGTCGGCAAGAATCTGCTTAACTATGATTCAATGCTTACGCTTACTCATTTCAAAGGCCATGTTCAGGGTGGTTTCGGTGGTTCCAACAAGAACATCGGTATCGGCTGTGCTGATGGCCGTATTGGTAAGAGGATGATCCATACCAATGAAGGCCAGGGCCAATGGTCAGTAGCCGAAGAAGAACTGATGGAGAAGATCTCCGAATCGACAAAGGCCACGATCGATTTCTTCGGTAAACATGTCACCTATGTCAATGTCATGAGAAATATGTCTGTCTCATGTGACTGTGAAGGTGTAGCAGCTGAGCCGGTCGTTACGCCAAATGTCGGGATCTTAGCTTCAACCGATATCTGTGCGATCGACAGCGCCTGTGTCGATCTGGTCTATTCAATGACCGAGGAACAGCACAAGGCTCTCTGGGAAAGGATGCAGTCAAGACACGGCTTCCGTCAGCTTTCCTATATGAATGAACTCGGTATGGGTAATGGCCGTTATATCCTGATCGATCTTGATAACGGTGAAGTAAGGATCACACCGAAAGAAGCGGTCAAGGATGTTAAACCGTTTAAGCTGATCGTATAGATTAAAATATTAAACAGATAAACTAAAGGACGGCTTGCCGTCCTTTAAATTTATATCAGATCGAATCAACGTTATCTTTTGTAACTTTAATGAGCTCAGCTTTCCAATCTCTGAAATCCGGAGCTTCTTCGATTGTCTTCTTGATGACATCCATGACATTGAGATCGGTCTCATAAGTGCCTCTAAGGGAATTAAAGAGACCAGGTATCTTGAAAACAAAGCTCTTGTTTGAGGAGATCTTTTTTCCAATGCCATCAAGGACTGCATCAAAGTGATCGTTCTTGACTTCTTCCAAAGCCGCTTTACCATCGATCTTCTTGCCACTGATCGTTATGCCACCCAAGGCATCTACGAATTTGATCAGGGCTGTTGAAGAAATGCTTATGGTGTTATCCGGTGCCTGTTTGAAGATATCTTTAAGTTTCTTTTTATTTTCTGTTGTATTATCACTTAATAATCCCACCAGATGATAGACATATAAAAGGTTGGCTGTCGTATCAAAACGCAGTAAGAAGTGGCTCTTTGAACCGTTGTCATTTATGATCGTGTAGAGCGTAAATTTGTTTTCCATAATAATAAACCTCAATTAATATAATATAATCATTTATATGCGTGAAACAAACGATATCCTGTCCGGATCGATATTGAAGAATATTCTGAAGTTTGTCTGGCCTTTGATGTTGGCGAACATCTTACAGATAACTTTTAATTTTGCGGATGTGATGGTCATCGGCAACTTTGTTTCGCAACATGGCTTGGCAGCCGTCGGTACCACAAATCCTATCATCATCTTTTTCACCTGGGGTTTATATGGTCTGAGTATGGGTGCCAATGTACTGATCTCCCGCATGATCGGAGCCAGAGATCACAGCCGCATCAAGAAAGCTGTCTTTACCGGTGTGCTGATCGGTCTCATTTTCGGTCTGGGTATCACGGTTCTGGGTATCGTTTTTGCCAGAGTGATGTTACAGATGTTGAGTACACCTGCGGATATCATCGATGATGCGGTACTGTATTTAAGGATCTATTTCCTGTGCGGTATCGCGATCGGTCTCTATGATTTTTCATCGGCCATCTTAAGAGCGAGCGGTGACAGTAAGAATCCGACGATCTTTTTAGGCATCTCCGGTGTCATCAATGTGCTGCTGAATATGTTTTTTGTTATCGTCTTGAAGATGAGTGTAGCCGGAGTTGCGGCCGCGACCGTGATCTCGCAAACGCTGGCGGCTTTTATGTCTGTAGGTAAACTTATCAGAGAAGAGAGTATCATCCATCTGGAGATCAGAAAAGAAAACTATGATCCCCAATCGTTTAAAGATATCTTAAGTATCGGTATCCCTTCAGCTTTACAGAATCAGCTGTTTTCATTCAGCAATATGATCATTCAGACATCGCTCAATTCCTTCGGTTCAACTTTTGTGGCCGCCAATACAGCGGCTAATGCGATCGAAGAATATGTCTATGTCTTTGTGGATGCTTTCCCGCAGGCTTCTTTGACTTTTACCTCACAGATGTATGGGGCAAAGAGATATAAAGATATAAAGAAATTATTAATAATCAATTTATTATTAGGCGGAATTGGAGCTTTCCTGATCGGTTTAGTGATCATGCTGAATGGCGAATATCTGCTGGGCTTATTGAGTGAAGAAGCAGAGGTAATAAGTCTCGGTTTGATCCGTTTACGTTATGTGACACTGTTCTTATTTATGAATGGCTTACTCGATGTCGTGGTCAATTCGATCAGGGGTATGGGATTATCCAATCTGCCGACGATCATCACGCTGTTTGGCGTCTGCGGTTTCCGTATCCTTTATATCTACACCTTCTTCCAGTCTCATCACACGCCGGAAGTACTTTATCTATGTTTCCCATTGAGCTGGCTGATCACGACGATCATGCAGCTGATCATCTGGATTCAGGTCTATCACCGACTGATCGAAGAGAATTAAAAAACACATTCTTTAAGAATGTGTCAGTTATCAAGCGTATCTAAGAAGCGGTAGTAGAAATCCGAACAGGTTCCTTCTTTGTCCTCATCTGATGAATCCCAGATGAGTTTTTTATAGACAAAGGCGATCGGATCACATATCTTCATATCTTCCCGATTAAGCAATATAGGGTTTTTCTCTCCTCTGAACCAGTCAAATCCCAGTTTATATAATGAGTCATCCAATATTATTTCACCAAGCTTTGCGCCCAAACACATCGCTACCGAGAAGATATATTCTTCGATCTCATATTCGTTTTTGACTGTTCTGATATAGTTGATCGCCTGATCGACACGGAACAGATCATTGCCGATCTTGTTTTCAGTAGCCATCATTGAGACCTGATCAGCTTTTGCACACAGGTCTTCAACATGGAAGCCCGGGAAATTCACCTTATCTCTTTTTCCTTTATAGCGATTGATCTTGCCGGTAAGGGAATTATAGATCTTCTCTGCCTGGCGGTCATTGGCGAAACGCTTATTGGCGAAATCATAGCGCATCGTCGATTCCAGCAGATCGATATTGGTGATCGAGGACATGCCTTCAGCCGTCAGATTGAGATTGTCCAGATCGATCATCGGGTAGTTCATTTTGATGAAGTTTTTTTCTTCAGATGTAAGTTTAAGAATGTTGTCGGTAATCATAAGTTTAATAGTCTATATATATTGTAATGCCTGTTAGTGATTTTTACCTATGGGGAAATGATAAAATGGAAAAAGAGACGGGAAGAAAACTATGGCAGATAAACTGGGACCGAAAGAAAAGATCTATGAAGCCTATTCGGCATTAGCTGATGAAAGGGTAAAGCTTGAAGAAGATAAAGCTTCAGTCAGCTCTTCTGATGGTAAGAAAACTTACACGATCAGATGGAGGGACAATGTCTATGTCTCTGATGACAACGCCACCTATTGGCAAGGTTATCCCGGTTATCCGGTGATCGCTGTAATGATGTTGAAGGGTGAACTGCCATATGACAAAGAAGTTTCTGAATTATTCAAAGACGTCAATTGGCATGAACTAAACAATAAATATAAAAGAGACTATGCCAAAGCCGTTAAGGAAGTTATAAATGAACGTAAACTCAATGAAGATGAGATAGATAAAGAAGTTGAAAAAGTATATGAACAGCTTAAAGAAGCAGATATTATTATCAGAAGAAAACTTTAAGGAGAAATTATGATCAAAATCAATAATGATTGGGAATTCGCTAAAGAGTGGAGTGACAGGTTTTTAAGATATCAGAAATGTGAAACAGAGAAAATCCGTATCCCGCATACAGTAAAGATGATGCCTTTACATTACAGTGATGACAAGGACTATCAGATGATCTCGGGCTACAGACGTAAACTCAATATCCCCTCTGAAGCCAGAAACAAAAGAGCATTCTTACAGTTTGATGCCTGCGGCCATATCGCAACATTGTTTGTAAACCGCAAAGAAGTGGCGACTCACTATGGGGGCTATACATCTTTCAGAGTTGAAGTTACTGATTTCGTTAAACCGGGAAAAGTTAATGAAATAGCTGTAAGACTTGATTCAACGGAAAATCCGGAGATCCCGCCGTTTGGTTTTGTGGTCGACTATCTGACTTATGGTGGCATTTATCGCGATGTCTGGCTTGATATCGTAGGTAACGACTATATAAGCGATCTGTTTATTTACACACCGGAAAAAAATGTTGTGAGTTTGAAGATCACTGTTGATGGATATAGAAAACTCAATAAGAAGATCAAGATCTATGACAAGGATCATAAGATCGTTAAAGAAATTGAGAGCGAACAGAATAAGCTTAAATTCAAAGTTGATGGAGTTAAACTCTGGAGTATTGATGAACCTAATCTCTATGTATGTGAAGTAGCACTGGAGAACGGTCACAAGAAGAGCGTGCGTTTCGGCTTCAGGACGTTAAGATATGAAGCTAACGCTTTCTATCTCAATGATGAGAAAATCTTCATTAGAGGACTCGACCGCCATCAGTGTTATCCGTATATCGGCTATGCAGCTACTGATTCCTTACAGAGAGAAGATGCCAGAATTCTGAAAGAAGAATTATGCTGTAACGCGGTGCGTACTTCCCATTATCCGCAGGCCCAATCCTTTATCGATGCCTGTGATGAACTTGGCTTACTGGTTTTCACCGAGATCCCAGGCTGGCAGCACATCGGTGACAAGAGTTGGAAAAAACACGCCGTTGAGATGACTAAGGAAATGGTGATGCAGTATCGCAATCATCCATCTATCATCTTATGGGGCGTTCGTATCAATGAATCTCAGGATGATGATCTCTTCTATAGTGAGACGAATAAAGCCGCCCATGATCTGGATCCATCAAGACCGACATCGGGTGTACGTTATATCTTAAAGAGTAATCTTCTGGAAGATGTCTATGCCTATAATGATTTCTCACATGTTGGCAATAATCCGGGCGTCAGAAAGAAGAAAGATGTCACACCTGATCTAGAGAAACCTTTACTTATCTCGGAAGCCAATGGACATATGTTCCCGACCAAGACTTTTGACAAGTGGTCACAAAGACAGGAACACGCCTTAAGACATGCGAGAGTCATGAATGATGCGATGGCTGATGATGAACATATCGGTGTCTTCCAGTGGTGCATGTTCGACTATGCGACGCATAAAGATTTCGGCAGCGGCGATCGCATCTGTTACCATGGCGTAATGGATGCCTTCCGTAATCCGAAACTGGCTGCTAGCGTCTATGCGATGCAGGGTGACAAGAAAGATGTCTTAGAAGTCGGGACGACGATGGACATCGGTGATTATCCGGGTGGCAATCTTGATAAGGTTTATATCTTTTCCAACGCGGACAGTGTCAGACTCTACAAGAATAATGTTTTCGTCAAAGAATTCAAAGATACAGAATTTACCTCATTAAAACACGGGCCGATGTGGGTCGATGATACGATCGGTGATCTGTTGAAGACCAATGAAGGCTTTGATGGTGATAAGGAAAAAGTAACTCATGAATGTCTGTTAGCTGCCAGCCGCTATGGTATCGATAATCTGCCAGCTTATACAAAATTAAAAGTTGCTGCTATGTCAAAGCGCTACAGGATGAGCTATGATCAGCTTAAAGATCTCTATGGCAAATATGTCGGTAACTGGGGAGGTGAAGCTACCGTATGGCGCTTTGATGCGGTAAGAAATGGCGAAGTCGTCAAAACAAAGACCTTGTGTCCTTCAAGTAAGCTTCACTTAGAAGCTACTATCAGTTCCCTAGTCCTTCATGAAGGTGATACCTATGATATGGCCGCCGTAAGGATCAGAGTCCTCGATGAAAACAATAACATCGCTCCATATGCGCAAGTTCCGCTTTACTTCTTGACGGAAGGAAACATTGAAGTAGCAGGTCCGGAAATTGCGACTGCGGAAGGCGGAATGAGCGGTACTTATATCAGGACCATAGGTAAAAAAGGTAAAGGAACTCTGACGATCTATACCGAAGGTCTTGAAACAAAAGTAGTTGAATTCACAGTCAAATAATTATACAGTCTGAATATTGTACAATATATTCAGACAAAACGGAGATGTATCGAAGTGGTCATAACGAGAACGACTCGAAATCGTTTGGTCGCACAAACGCGGCCCGTGGGTTCGAATCCCACCGTCTCCGCCAAACAGCAAAAAAAGCCTATAAAATCGGGCTTTTTTCAACTATACCCCAAATAGATTATAAAAACAGCAGGATACTATAATATGATTAAATCAGATATCATCAGAGATTGGAGTTAAAACTATGTTTACTAAAGAATACACGTTCTACTTTGAGGGATTCTTCGGTTTTGGTGAAAAAGGTGATTTCAGATATTTCAGCCTTGCTCATATCATACCGATTGTGCTTCTGATACTTTCAGTTATCCTGGTAGCTAAATACAAAGAAAAGATCAGAAACTGGAAATATGAAGAAAAGTTTCGCTATTTATTGTCTTTTGTGATGCTGATAGTTGAGATGTCCTATTTCTGGAGGATCATGTATGTCGGTAACCAGACCGGTGAAGGCTCACTTATGACAAAACTTCCCCTGCAGGTCTGTCAGTGGGGACTTATCTGCTGCTGCTATATGGTCTTGAATAAGAATGAGCTCATGTTCAATATCAATTTTTATCTTTCTCTCGTTTTTGGTGTCGTAGCCATGATAACACCGAGCGTCATCATGTATACCGGTCCGACATATTATCGTTATTATCAGTTCTGGCTTGAACATGCCTTACCGGTATTTGCGACTTTATATATGATGTTTGTTCATGAATTGAAACCGAGCTTTAAAGGTATGCTGGTCGTATTTGCGATCCTGTTTGTGTTTGCCATTATCTGTATCCGCATCAATGCGCTTATTCCGGGTGCCAATTATATGTATCTGGCTCCGTTTGATCCGACTCATATGGGTGACAACATAACCAAATATCTGCCGGCAAATCTGGCCGTAAGAGTTTCTCTCATGGCACTTATAACCTTTGTGTTATTTAATCTGGAGTTCTTTATTTATAAAAAGCTCAGCAACAAGAGATCATAATGGCTGTTAATAAGAAGAGTGAACCGATTAAGAAAAAACTGCTTGAAGCGAAACATCTGTATAAGACCTATGGCGAAGGCGATAATGCCGTAAGAGCTTTACAGGATGTGTCACTGGACATTTATGAAGCAGAACTTTTGGTGATCCTTGGCAGCTCCGGAAGCGGCAAGAGCACTCTTCTCAATATGCTTGGCTGTATGGATAAACCTGATGGGGGTTCAATTATTTTTGAAGGAACTGATATCTGTGATTATAACGATGTACAGCTGACCGCTTTTCGTAAAAACAATGTCGGTTTCGTCTTTCAGTCTTTCAATCTGATCGGTGAACTGACCGCAAAAGAAAACGTGACCCTGACGGCCGCTGTTAATAATCATCCTTCTATCGTTGAAGAAGTATTTGCGCAAGTCGGCCTGAAAGAAAAAATGAATAAATATCCTTCGCAGCTATCCGGTGGTGAACAGCAGCGTGTTTCTATTGCCCGGGCGCTGGCTAAAGATCCTCAGATCCTGCTTTGTGATGAACCGACCGGCGCTTTGGATCATGAAAGCGGAAAACAGATCCTGATCCAGCTGGAGAAACTGGTCCGTGAACAGAAAAAAACTGTTGTTCTTGTAACCCATACCCAGGAGATAGCAAGAATGGCTGATCGGCTCATCAGGATGCGTGATGGTCAGATCATCAAGGAAGAAGTCAACAGGAAGATCACAAAGGCTGAAAAGATCGAGTGGTGATATGAAAGAACTGATTCGCGGTTTTAGTAAGAAATACTGGAAACTGCTGCTGTCGACGGCTTTGGTATCAGCTTTGAGCTGTGGTGTCATGACCGGCTTACAGAGCGGTTGTCTGTCGATAGAAGATTCACTCTATGACTATGTAGAAGACTACCATTATCCTCAGGCTATCATCACGAGTGAAGTAAGAGATCGCAGTATACTTAAAAGACTGAACGACCTTGATGAGATAAAACTCGTCAATGCCCGGTTGTGTGGCGATACGATAATCATTAATAATGAGGGGCGATATCTTTCCGCTCGGGTTTTCTCATACAACTTCAATGATGCCCAGAAATTCTATTTCTGGGAAAAAACAGATCCTCAGAGTCAGGATTCAATCTATGTCGACTACAATTTCGCCCACGACAACAATATCGAAGTCGGTCAGCTGCTGTCGGTCAAGATCGGTGATGAATACAGGAAGTATTTTGTAGAAGCAATTGTATCGATGCCGGAAGGTCTATCGGTCAGAGTTTCCGATAACGGTCAGGGCAGCAGCAGTGATTTCGGTTATGTCTATGCTTCAGCTGATCTGCTTAGAAAAGAATATGAAAAGGTTCAAAGTGAAAATGAACTGGCGATCAAAGATAAGCAGGATCTGCTCAATGAAGCCAAGACGATGTCACAGGAGGCCTTACTTTCAAATTCTTCTTTACTGGAACAGGCCAAGGATCAGCTCAGCAGCTATCAGGCAACATATGACGCTAATGCGAGAAATGTTGAACAGTTAAGGAAGATGGCCAAGGAGCTGAAAGATAATTATGATCTGGCTCTTGCCCAGAAAAAACAGCTCAATGACCTGGAAAATACTATTGATATGACGGTCAGTCAGCTTGAGGATCAGATAAGTCTGCTCAATCAGGCGATCGATGGCTTGAACAGGATCGATGAAAGTATAAATGAACTCAACAGTCAAAGAGATACTCTGATCTCAAAGCAGACCGAAGAGATCATTGATTATCTGGAAACAAGGTCAGATCGTGAACTGGCTTCGCTTTTTGAAAACATCAGAGAGATCCGCGATTTCGTCTCTTTGGCCATGGATTATGGTTTTAACTATGATGTCAGTGAACAGTATGACAGCTTTGCGCAAAGAGCCAAGGCTTTTATCGATCGGGTTGAAGGCGATCATGAATATCTGAGCAGCGATAATACTAAAAACCTGGTCATAAA
Source organism: Erysipelotrichaceae bacterium (assembly GCA_017432545.1). GTDB lineage: Bacteria > Bacillota_I > Bacilli_A > Erysipelotrichales > Erysipelotrichaceae > Colivicinus. Next base: position 5,956 of record JAFRJA010000133.1, on the reverse strand, counting down.
GATCGCTGACGGTGAAGAAGTGGATGAAGAAGAATATCGAAGATTATGTCAGGTCATTTCCCGTTATGCCGAACTGAATACTTCAGATATCGTTTCTTCCTATAATTTGGCTTTGAATAATGAAGAATATCTTCATAACTATATAATCAATAATCGTATTTCTTCGCTGCTTGTCCTACTAAGAAATTTTGCCTCCTCCTCTAATCTGTATGAGCTCTTTGAATTTGCTGCCAATATGGAAAGCATGGTCTCAACATTGGCGCAAGCAAGTGGCATGGAAATTCATACGACTCATGATCTGGCGAAGGCATATCGCGCTACGGTAAACAATATCGATGATGCGACAGATAGACTGTACAGCCAAAGACAGGATATCGTTGATCAGCTTCATTCTCAGGGCATAGATGAAAATGAACTTCCTTCTTTGGTCGAGCAGGCAAAAGCAGGAATAGATGAAGCTGCTTCCTATCGTGAACAGATAGCTGACGGGATAAGACAGGTCGATGAGGTCATACCGCAGTTGGGAGAGTATCTGAAGATGCTGAATGAGGCACTGGAGAAAGCTGACAGTCAGCTTAGCGAGGCGGACAGTAAACTTCAGGAGGCTAAAAACACGATCAATGAAGCAGAAACCCAGATCGCCCAAGCCAGGGCCGAAGCCATGAAAGAATTCGCCGATCTGGAAAATGAACTGGCTAAAGCGATCGTTTCACTTGAAGAAGGTAAAGGCTATGATTATCTGTGCAATCAGTTTATGATCTATTTCAATAAAGGCGTCGACGAAGAAAAAGCTCTGGAGAAGATCAGAAACATCATCAGTGAAGATACCAGGATCAAGAGTTCTTATCTGTTTGAAGATTCCGGTGTAAAACACAGGATCGATATCAATGTAGAACCGATCAGAGAAATGGTGAACTTTATTCCGGTCATCTTCTTTGGAATAACGATGATCGTCGTCTTCCTGTTCATGTCTTTGATCATCAAACAGAGCAGAAGAGAGATCGGTATCTTGAGAGCGCTTGGTTTCTCTAAAGGTGAAGTAACAGGGCTTTTCTGCGGGATGATGTTTATGACATCTTTATTAGGATCCCTGCTTGGCTTATTTGTCGGCCTTTTTGTCTTTTACTATCTCAGTAATTATTTCAAAGATTTCTTCCCTTTGCCGATATTCAGCTATACCCTTGATATCAGGACCTATATCCTGTCGATCATCATAACGATCTTTGTCGGACAGCTGGCGACGCTGATCTGTGCCCGGACCATCTCTTCGGTGGAACCTTCTGAGGCCATGTCAAGGACAGTCAATGACGAAGTCGTTGTTCCGGAAAAGCTTGATGGACTTCTTTCAAAACTTCATCCTTTACTCAAGTTCTCAATCACTTCTTTACTGCGCAACAGATCAAGACTGATCTTCTCGATCATCTGTGTCGCTGCCAGTGTCATCATGATCTTCTCATCACTTAGTTTCATCAGTTCCAAAAACAAGATCGTGAAACAGCTGTTTGAAGATCGCATCCATTATGACTGTCAGATCTTCTACAACGAAAAAGTAAGCGATGAATATCTGAAAGAGCTGAAGGCTCTGGATTATATTGAAGAAGCAGAAAAACTGAACATGTATTCCAAAGAGATCAGTTTTGATGATAAGACTTTTAAGGCTTCGATCTATGCGATGGATAATAATGAGTTGTTCAGTTTTCATGATGAAAAGGATGATCGGCTGTTTCTTCCCGAGGAGGGAATAATCCTGGAGAAATATCTGGCTGAGAAATTAGGGGTAAAGATCGGTGATAGAGTCATTATTGAGGGGAACAGTTTTGAAGTTAAGGCAATCTCTTATCAGAGCTCCAATCGTTATCAGTACATATCGATGAAAGAAGCTGAAAGACTGGGCGATATCGATCTGGTCTCTTTGATCGTTAAAATGAAAGATGGCTTTGATCAGACGCTGATGAAAAAGCTCATTGAAGAAGACAACTATCTATACAGCGTGTTTACAACTACAGCTTATCGTTCGACTTTGAAGCTGTTCGATACATTCAATGCTGCAGCATATATCATTATCGGTTTCTCGATCATAATCGGTCTGGTGATAATCGTCAATATAGCCCAAACCAATCTCTTAGAAAAGAAAAGGGAGCTCAGTGTATTAAGAACACTTGGTTTTCAGCACCGTGAAGTGTCTTTAAGCTGGTTTTTCCAGTCACTCATCCATCTTTTCACTTCCTGTATGATCGGTCTTCCTTTGGGAGGAATCATCGCAAGGATCGCCTTAAAAAAGCTGGGGACGGACACGCGTGATTATGTATACGCTAATGGATTTAAAGAATATATGCTGACGATATTGCTGGTCTTCGGTTATATTATTATTGGACACCTCTATACCATGAATCTGATGAAGAAATGGAATCTGGTGGAAAATGTTAAGGATAAGGAGTAGAAAAAGTGAGTAAAGTACTGATCGTTGTAGACATGCAGAATGATTTTATCGATGGATCATTAGGAACTAAAGAAGCCGTAGAGATCGTTGATAATGTGGTAGCGGAGATCAACAAGGATTATGATCTGGTAATCTGTACCCGTGATACTCATCACGAAGATTATCTGAATACATCAGAAGGCAGACACTTACCGGTAGTTCATTGCCAGGAGAATACTGAAGGCTGGCAGATCAGAAAAGAAGTCGCCGAGGCCGTTGAGAAAAAAGCCAACAAGTTATATCTCAATAAAGGAACATTTGGTTCTTCGGAACTTGTGGAAATCATGAAAAAGTATGCCGATGAGAATCCGCTTGAAAGCATCACCTTGATCGGCTTATGTACCGATATCTGTGTCGTTAATAATGCCCTGTTACTTAAGCCTTCCTTCCCGGAAGTTGAGATGAGAGTGATCGCTGACTGCTGTGCTGGTGTTACACCGGAGTCGCATGATGCGGCACTTACGACGATGAAAATGTGCCAGATCGAAATCATCTGATGAAGAGATTTGCTTCACTGATGGTCCTATTGGCCGCAACTTTCTGGGGCAGTAACGGCATATTCGTCAAACTGTTTGAAAGCAGCGGTTTAAGTTCCATTGAGAGAACTTCATTAAGATGTCTTATCGCTGTTATATTAGAGACAATCATAATTTTTATCTATGATCGCAAACAGTTCAAAGTAGCCAAGGAAGATCTTATCTGGTTTGCCTTGGCCGGCATCTTTGGTGTTTTTCTGTTTGGCACCTTCTATAACATGTGTATCAACAGAGTAGGTATGGGCATTGCCGGAGTACTGATCTACCTGATGCCGATCATGGTCATGTTATACAGTGTGGTGTTCCAAGGGGAAAAGTTTACACTGATGAAGGGAATGATGCTTCTGCTCAATCTGCTGGGCTGTGCTCTGGTCAGCGGGATCGTATCCGGAGGAAACTTCGATCTGCTTGGCATCTTCTATGGTTTCATCACGGCTTTCTTCTATGCTTTAAACAACATTATCACCGCTTCAAGATTAAAAAAATACAGTGTACTGACCAGAGTTTATTATCCCGGTCTATTTGCCTGTATCTGTTCTCTGATTTATCTTACTGTAACGGGTAGAGGAACAGCTGTATTGAATGCTGTTACGAGCGAACCTAAATATATCCTGATCGGTATTATATGGGCTTTCTGCTGTTCGATCTGTTCTTTCTTCTTTTTCAATGCCTCACTCAATTATCTGGATGTGACAAGGGTGTCCATGCTGTCGACCTTTGAGCCGGTAGCAGCAATATTGTTTGGTTTATTTCTTTTTAATGAACGCATCGATTTTTATGCTGTGATCGGTGTAGTCCTGGTTATCGTTTCTCTTATGCTTGGCGAACTTGAAGATCCAGCGTCAGATTTACGTGAGAAGCGCTAAAACCGTTATCTTCATAGAAGCGATGTGAATCGGTACGCCAGTTGGAAGAGGATAGTTCGATCCTGAGACATCCTTCATCCCTGGCGATCTTTATCGCTTCAGCAAGCAGCTTCTTGCCGATACCGTTAAGACGGTATTTTTCTTTTACAAACAGTTCCATGATCTCCGCAACTATCCCACCATGATGCAGCTGATGTTCAAGACGCATATTTATCATACCTTTTATCTCATCATCCTCTTCATAAATAAAATTCTTTCGGTTTCGTAGGCGGAAACCCACTGCCCTTGGGCGGTGGGAGGAGCCTTGTAAATTCGTAGCCATTAACCTTGGCTTTCGATGTACTTCTGTATGGTAGCTGATGATACTTCGCCAATACTACAGGCAAAATATCCATCTGACCAAAATATCTTGTGTTTCCAATAGCACTTAGACAGAAAGTTTGGGTATTTCTGCCACAGATAATGAGTTGTCTGTTGCTTAATCAGTTTAACTATGTCACATACTCTGTCTGCAGTGTCGTAGCTTATCAGAAAATGTATATGGTCTTTGTCGGTTTCCATAGCAATAATGCCATATCCTTTGGAATTGCAGATATCGTATATCTTTTGCTTCACATCGTCAGCAATAGAACCTTTAAGTATTTGTTTACGATACTTAGTGACCAGGACTATATGCACTTTTAGGCTATACTTACGCCTGTTGTGACGATTATATCTGTTATCCATAATTCACCTCAAAATATTGAATTTCACTAATTATTATAATATAATATATTTAGTGAAATATCTATGAGGTAAGTTAATGGAACAGATGGCAGTTACAGCTAAAATTCAGATTTCAGCAACGACGGACGATAAGGTTTTACTTGATGAAACCATGTCTGTTTATTCTGATGCCTGTAATTATGTATCTGACTATGTATTCCAGACTCACGACCTTAAACAGTTTTCTCTTAACAAAGTTTTATACTCTACGCTTCGAGAAAAGTTCGGCTTAAAATCTCAGATGGCACAGTCTGTATTTAAGACCGTTATCGCAAGATATAAGACCATTCTTGAAAATCAGAAAGAATGGATTAAGCCATCTTTCAAAAAGCCTCAGTATGACCTTGTATGGAACAGGGATTATTCCCTTACACAAAACTGTTTTTCAGTAAATACACTGAATGGTCGTGTTAAACTCTCGTATTTTGCTGAAGGTATGTCTAAGTATTTTGACCATGATATCTACAAATTTGGCACTGCTAAACTTGTAAAGAAGCATGGTAAATACTTTTTGCATATCCCTGTAACTTATGATATCGAGGAAAGCAATATCTCCGATATCTGCAATGTAGTCGGCATTGACAGAGGGATCAACTTTGTCGTTGCTACTTATGACAGTAAGCATAAGTCTAACTTTGTAAGCGGAAAAGCTATCAAGCAGAAACGTGCTCACTATTCAAAACTTCGCAAAGAACTCCAAATGCGTCAGACTCCATCTGCAAGACGTAGGCTGTTGGCTATCGGTCAGCGAGAAAACCGTTGGATGCAGGATGTAAACCACCAAGTATCAAAGGCACTCGTTGAATCCAATCCAAAGCATACACTCTTTGTCCTTGAAGATTTGTCAGGCATTCGCAATGCCACGGAACGTGTCAGAACCAAAGACCGTTATGTTTCCGTATCATGGTCTTTCTATGACCTTGAACAGAAACTCATCTACAAGGCTAAACAGAATCAGTCTACTGTTATTAAGGTCGACCCTCGTTATACGAGTCAGTGTTGTCCTGTCTGTGGACACATTGAAAAGTCTAACCGTGACAAGAAGATACATCTGTTTACTTGCAAAAACTGTGGCTATAAATCAAACGATGACCGCATTGGAGCTATGAACCTGTACCGCATGGGAATCAACTATCTTGAAGATAGTCAAGTACCTGATACAGTTACGACAGAGTAAATCTTTGTCGTAAGGGGCGGTGTCAACCGTCCCATGATGCGACCCCACGGAAGTTACACCGACAAAATGTAGGAGTTAGCCAACGAACTACAGGGGAGTCGCAAGCCCATTACCTTTAGGTGATGGGTAAGTT